>NZ_OAOP01000005.1 GCF_900207585.1 Bacillus oleivorans
AAGGCAAAATTAAAAGGCATGAGTCCGGTTCAATACCGAAATCATGCCCAAGTAGCTGCCTAAATTTCTGTGTCTAACTTTTTGGGTTCAGATCACTTAGGGTGGCTTTATTAATTGAAGGGGGTGAGTATAAAGGGATAGTTCATTTTATTTATTCAAAAAATTGTAAAGAGGACTTGAGAAGGGAAAAATAAGTAAAGAATGGCTACATTCGTGGGAATACCACCAAAGAAATAATATAGAAACAAATTGAATATACTCTTGAAAATTAGAAATAATCCCAATAGAGTTGTTGAAGCAATGTCTGGTATTAGCAAAAGCACTATTATTTAGAGTCAAAAGCGCTAAGAAAATGAGGTAATATAAATGTCCGATTTGAATAAGAAAATACCCGAATTAGAATTAAAAATGGAGCCACAATTGTTAGACTACAAAACGGTTCAACATTACCTTCCTGAAAAGTGGGAAATGTTACGTAATGGCAAACTGTTGTCTAGTGATCAAGAGTTGCAGAAAGTATTAAAAATGATTGTCTACAATCTGGGGGGTACTAAAAAGTTTAGATGTGATTCCAAAAGAATTAATCATAGAGTACCTTAAAGATACAAACTAAATTTTTGCAAAAACACAATTAAAAAAAAGGAAAAATTTAGAATGAAAAATCCATTCGAAAAGCAACTAAAAGAACACGATGAAAAAGTTTGGGAAGAAATATTAGATGGCATTTTTTATGCGTTACGTCTTTTAAAAGAAGGAACTAGTGTTGAAGATGTCTCGAAAACAACCAGCATACCAATTAAAACTATCCAAAAGTTAAAAGAAGCACTTTTTTCATAAGCTTCATATAACCAAGGAGTAACTAAATAATAAGTGATCTGGCAGATGATTTCAGATTACAAAAAAACTGAAAGCATATCAGAAATACGGTTACTTTAATAGTAAATTGAAGAGTCAGTGTTGGCACGTAATTACAAAAAAATTAAAGTTCCGAAGAAGAATTTTAAGAGATAGAGCAAGTCTTAAAAATCTGACACTTATGAGCAGAGTAAGCTTGTTTTCTAATTACTTTATGTATTCATGAACTTCATGTTTATATTGTTCAAACTCTCGTATCTGTATACCGAATTACAATCTTCAAAAGTCTTTAATTTACTTTCGTATTAAATAAGTCATTAAATGGTTATTTATGAAAGTACTTCCTTTGTAAGGAAAGATGCCCTCTTTTGAAGATTCTTCTTATAATAATATATAAAAGATTTTGTTTCTTCATTTTACTGCTCCTGGCTTCAATAACATTATTCCGCAGCTTTAACTACTTTATTGAAAGACGCTTATAAGAATAAATTCATAAAATAGAGATTCTATGAACTTATATATTATGTACTGAAATATTATTCTTATGAACCACCACGATACCAGTGTAGAGAAATAGTTTTCGTTAGTGGCATAAATTACTTTTTTTCAAACTAGCTGTTTTTAATTTGGGAGTGTTTGTAAAAAACTTACTTTAAAAGAGGGGATTTATGGGATTTTGTCGAATGTTGATAATAACTAAATTTTTCATATATTGGTTAAATTGGGATGCTATTAGAAAAGTATTGGAGGAGTAAAAATGTTTGATGAATTTAATCCAGATTTAACACTATCTATGAATCAAGCAATACAAGCGTTTAAAGATGAAAATGTAAAAATGGATAAGAATACGTTAGGCTTTATTTTGACTTGTTTACGAGATAACGCGAAAGATGATGAGGTTTACGAGTTACTAAAAAAGATGGTGGAACTTATTAAGTAAACAAAAGTAAAGAAAGATACTGAGTTACCAAACAGTCTCTTTTAAACGATCTGAGAGGTACTGTATGAAGGATAATCCCAAAGTTGAGGAATCAATAAAGAAAACATTATAGAAGGAACAATACGAACTAAAATATTTGAGGAAAATGAAAATGTTCGTACTTTATCTGAATTTTATTAAGGAAGATTTAATTATTTGTATAAAGTGGTGAAATTGTACTAAAAACAAGTGAGGGCATGATAAATGGATAAAGACGGATTATTTAAAAAAATAAATGATTTGGGTATGGATAATAATAATCTAACTAGTGAAGATTATTATGATTTATTGGTACTGCATATGAAAGGGGAATTTGGAAAAGATGTTTTCAAGGAGTTTGTAAAAGAAAATAATACAACTTATAAAAATTTCATTGATGGACTGGTTAAACTTACCAGTGTACATGAGACTGCAAGTGCTACATATTTAAAAACATTAGAATGGCTTATTAAAGATTTAAGAAAAGAAGTTGAAAATGCAACCACTCTCGAAGAAAAAAAAGAAATTGATAAAAAAATAGATGCTATACTTGATCGAATAGAGAAGGAAGCAGATAAGAATAGAGAACATGGGAGAACTGGTATGCTGATACTGGCAGGTGTAGCCACCCTAATCATGGGTTCAGGAATCTATTTATTTACAAGAAATCCAGAGTTACTTAAAAAAGGTACACAAATGATTGCACAAGAAACAGTTAAACAAATTGTAAAATAATCAGGTTTATTCTCCTGGTTATTTTTTTGCTCAATAAGTATCATAACTTAAAGGATATAGATTAACCAAAGTAATACCTTTATACTGAAAAAGGAATAGAATCTGAATATTGATTCAATACTCCTAATAAGAGAGGATTAACTTTCACTATGTTTCGATCTCCACCACCGAAAGGGTATTTTCCACAGATGTTGTTGGTATTTTTTACAATTTTTATTATAGCTGCTGGGCATATTGAGGTAGTAATTGCATGGGCAATCATGTATGTAGTACTAAAATTTATTTTCAAAAAAGTGGACCAAAGGGAAAAAGAAAAGAGAAAAGTTAAGGAACTGTTAGAATCATTAGAACAGGAACAGAAAGAGAAACATCAAACATTAGATTATGTCATAAATCAAAGAAAACGGTCTATACAATACGAAATTGATAGTGTTAAAGGTGAGATAAATAAATTAGAAGATGTCGCTAGTTATAAAAAAGCGTATGAAAACACGGACCATAATAAAGATACATATATATTCCGTAACAGAATGTTAGAAGAAAAAAAGGAAAAATTGAGGATGTTAGAATCAAAGGTGTCGGAGTTGGAAAATATTCAATAAATGAGGTACTCATTTAAGCTATAAGTTTAGTTAAAGAAGGGGGAGGAGTACCATTATTTTTTTGATAGCGAGTTTAGCTGTGATTATCCCGATTATCATATATATGTATTTAGGAGAAAAGTGTAAAGAAATCATCAATTTTTTGTTAGTGTTTTGTTTCATTGTGGGAGGTTTCTTGTATTTTATTTATCTTGTTTATCCTTCCTCTTTTTGGGCGTGGGTTATATCAATACCCATTGTTATAATAGTTTACCTTTTAAAAAGAGAGTGAGCTTAGCAAAAAGATGAAATAGCTTGGTTAATATAAAAAGGACTCCAACCGGGTCCTTTTTTAGTAGGAAGTTATATATTCTTTTTTATCCTGCCAGACTCTCCATAAAATAAAAAGTTATATCTTCCACAGCCACTTTCCTTCCCTCTAATTCAATAAATTCCCTTACCAATGAAGGGTTTGTTACCACGCAATTGGCTACAAATTCGCCACTCCCATTTGTAATAAGCGCATTATATATCTCATCAATTTTACCTTCATGCTCACCTAGTTCATTTAAAACAGTTAAGATTCTATTTTCTTGTTTTATTTGTGTAAGGAATGCTTGTCTTTCACTAGATTCTCTCATGATACCTGTTATGTGTGCAGTCTGTTGTTTTTCTAGATGTCTATTTCTTAATTGAAATAGTCTATAAGTTAAATATTTTGCATTTGGATGAAGTCTCTTGAATGCAATAAATGCTAACCATTGAGCTAAATGCCCAATTACAATGAAATTAAGTAGTATTAGAACAAGTCCCCCAATCCAACCTGTAAAGATAAATCCACATATAAGTTCTATCCAAGTTGTTAATCCACCAAATATAGAGATTTGTTTACTTTTTCTGCCGTTAGTATGGTGGCCAAAAAAATTCAAAAAGTTACTAAGTATCAATAAAAGAACTAAAACATACCAAAACCATAAATCCAAAAATTCCATGAAGCACCCTCCCTTTGAGTATATTTTACTATAAATGCTAAACGTTGGGATTAAGATAATGGAAATTAACCTTAAAATGGGGATCTTGGTATAATTATCTAAGACATTACTATCCAAAAACGATATGATTTTAATATAATCCTCATACCAAAAAAAGGGAGGGGATTTTATTTTGCTTTAACAATTACTGTTCCTTTAATCTTCTTGGACAATGCAACTAACTTTTTTATATGATCCTTCGGTACACCTAGTTCAACGAGCCTTTTCTGTTTCACCATATATTCAACCCTCCAATTCCCTAAATGGTTCGTTATTTATTATCTTGTTAGAAAAAAATAGCATACTCTCTAAATTCTACTTAACGTCTAATATATCAGCAGGTCATATTACGCAAATTAAATTGCCCTCATATATACCATGAGAGCAATTAGTTTTTTAATTCCAATTTTGTGTACAAGCTTCTTATTTTTATATCTTCCGTTAGACAAACCATTACTGTTTAATATAAATTTAAATCACCTTTGTTCCGAATAATAAACTTTTTATTCCAAAACCATTTCTTCTCTCCAGATGCTGAATTGCAAAATATTCATATTCTAAATTGGGGACATCATAGAGATCTTCTTCCAGAAGTTTCAGGATTAAGATGGACTAGTAAATTAGACCTTATGAAATATGAAACATATAAATGGGTTTAATTCACACATTTTATGTAACCATCAATGCGGTGCAGTTTCTTTATCTATTTCTGATTCTCAACATTTACATTCCCAGGACCTCCTCCGTGTTATAATACTCTAAGGATTAATCGGGAGAGATCCTTGCTTTTTTATTTCAGTAGTTCAGGACTTTAAAATATGTTTCCGATTACTTCTTAAAATTCGCATTGCTCTTGTAAAGCTGCATCTACTGGAAACATGTATCGTAATAATCTTTGCCGTTGACATGACATTGATAAATAAACAAATAGGTCTTTAATTAAAAAATAACGCAAATGAAGAAGGATGCCTAGCCTAAAATGAAATGTCCAATAGGGTAATTACCAAGGAGTTCGGTAGCAGACCGGCAAACTTATAATGGAATTTTAAAATAAGGCATTGGGAGTCAATTTTCCAATGTCTCATTTTTTTGTCTCTTAAATAGCTATAGTAATGCATACCACACCAAACACTAAACAAATATTTGAGGATGATTTTGATTTCATATTCTTTTAATGTAATTATGAAAGAGGGAAAAATTATCTTAATCACTAAGTTATTAAATTGATAAGAAGGTGACCTGTTACAAGGAACTCATCTCCCGATAAACTCCTTTTGTACCTTTAATGGACTTGCTCATGAAACTTCCCATCAAAGAATGTATATTCATTAAATAAACCCTGACTTCCATAAGGGATGATGACTTTATTTTCATCTATGTAAACATTTTCTTGAAAAGATTGAGTTAATAACAGCTCGTATGGTGTAACATCATTTCTAGTTATCTCATGATATTTAAAAATCCACATTTGTCCATTCACTAAGCCATCCCCAATACTAATGATAATTTCATCGCTACCATCCTTATCAAAGTCATAGGTTGTACCTTGAACAGCGTAGCTCTCACTTTCGGTTGTGCCGAACTCATAAACTGGACTTTCTCCATACTTCATCCAATCTAAGTACCAACCCGTATCCTTATGAAGCATCATAATTTTGATTCCATTCGGGTTATCCAATCCAATAACGAGTTCCGCCTTTCCATCATTAAGTTTAATATCGAGAGATTTACTTTCTAGTTTACCTTTCCAAATAACTGTCTTGTTGATTGGTTTATTGTTATTATCCCTTATAAATGGAACACTTCTATAATCTGTATTTTGACTCTCAGATGTGGCAGGGGTATCATCAGTAGCAGTCTTTTCAACGGAAACTTGTTCCGACTGTACTGATTCTTTTACTGGTGCAGAATTAGTGTGGTAGCTACCATTATCATCAATAGGCAGGGGTAAAAAATTCTTGAATAATCCTACCGTGGTAATAGTATCATCCATTATCGTGGTTTTAAATACGGAAAAAATAACATAATTATGGGCTTTAGTTGCACCTTCTAATAGATTAGGAGCCAATAATTCAATTCCCCAATCAACTACCTCATATGTACTTTGTTCCTTAATCTGTTCCTTTGCCCAATCAACATATTCAATTTTACTAGGGTTAGTAATAACCATAAGAATAATCAATATCCCCAATAATATAATCTTTTTCATTGTTATCTCCCTACATAATTTATAGGTAAATTATACCTTATATATTATAGATTTAAAAAGGTAATTGGGAAGTATGGCTTAAACTATTAAATTACTATTTTAAATGCTCAATACTAGAAGGATCTGATTATGCTATAAATTGTCTTGTTGATTAGTGATGTATTCAATACAATAAAAATAAAAAGGGGTAAGGAAACAATAACTTTGAAAATACAAAAAAACTGAAAGAATTAACCCCAATCTGAGTCTGTAGCAAAAAGTGATTAGAAGGTTAGCTATTATCATAGGTTAACAAAACCAAACAAGACCCAAAAAAATATATAGGGAAATTTCCTTTTTATTGTAGTGAGGGAGGCTTTAGGAAATATGCTTGAAATTGATGGTAAAGATATAAGCGAATTAAGTGATAGCGATTTAAGGGTTCTTATAGGTCTTCTCTGTGAAGCTGAGCTTCGTACTTATGGTTTACCAACAGCAGGGGTAACGTGGGGAGGTCACCAAAACGCGAAAGATGGTGGTATTGATGTCAGGGTTGATCTTTTATCTCCTCTACATGCTGATAGTTTTATTCCAAGATTTAAAACAGGCTTTCAAGTAAAAAAACCGGATATGCCAAGATCGGAAATTTTAAAAGAAATGCGACCCAAAGGTAAGCTTAGACAAGTAATAAGAGATTTAATCGATTCCAAGGGGGCTTATATTATTGTTAGTAGCCAAGGATCAACTGCTGATTCGGCCCTTAAAGATCGAAAGGAGGCAATGTTAGAGGCATTATCTGACTACCCAAATTATACTGATATTAAAGTAGATTTCTATGACCGAGAACGGATTGCTAGTTGGGTTCGTAGCCACCCGGCCTTGGTACTTTGGGTAAGAGAAAAATTAGGTAAACCAATTCAGGGATGGAAAACTTATGAGAACTGGGCAAATTGCCCATTTGGGATTGAAGAAGAGTACATGTTAGATGAACATGTTCGTTTGTATAGAGAACCTAACTCTTATTCAGAAGGATTAGCAATATGTGATGGAATAAATGAAATTCGAAACATTCTTCATAGACCTGCATCCTCAGTACGATTAGTAGGTCTCTCAGGGGTAGGAAAAACAAGATTGCTTCAAGCATTATTTGATGAGCGATTAGGAGAGAACCCTTTAAACAAATCAATAGTATTTTATACGGATATTAGTGACGGACCTAACCCAGATCCTATTAATTTTGCTGAGAGACTAGTTGCTCTAAAATCTCGATTTATTTTAGGAGTAGATAACTGCCCGCCAGATTTACATAGACGACTAAGACTTATATGTTCAAAACCAAATAGCTTAGTAAGTTTAATAACCGTTGAATATGATGTTAAAGATGATCAACCAGAAGAGACTGAAGTTTTTCGTTTAGAACCAGCATCGACTGAATTAATTGAAAAAGTCATATTAAAAAGATTTAGTCATATAACAGAAATAGATGCACGGAGTATTGCAAATTTTTCTGGAGGAAATGCTAGAATTTCAATTGCCTTAGGGAACACAGTAAAACGCGGAGATAATTTATCTCAGTTAAAAGATAGTGACTTATTTATTCGATTATTCCAACAACGAAATGAGCCAAGCAAGTCACTATTAAGAGCTGCAGAGGCCTGCTCATTGGTTTACTCATTTAATGTACAACTTTCAGAGAATGAAGAATTAGAACTGCTAAGTGATTTAGTTGGTATGAATGTTCAAGAAATGTATAGGAATGTAAGTGAGTTAATGCGACGTGATCTTGTTCAAAAACGAAGTGTGTGGCGTGCAGTTTTACCACATGCAATTGCTAACAAACTTGCTCAAAGAGCTCTTGAAAACATACCGATTGAAAAAATATGTAGTGTATTTGAAAATGGAGGGTCTGAAAGGCTTTTAAAATCATTTTCGAGAAGATTAAGTTATTTACATGAGAGCGAAGAAGCTCTCGAAATTTCTAAAAGATGGTTGATAGAAGATGGGTTACTTGGAGATGTAAGTAATCTTAATGAATTGGGAGTAACACTGTTAAGAAATATTGCTCCCTTAAATCCTGAACTAACACTTTCTGCTATAGAAAGAGTTATTAAATCGAATAGAGTTAATACATTTTTTACTCGAGGCAATGATTTTTATAATGAATATACAAGTCTTCTTAGATCTTTGGCCTATGATAAACATTTATTTATTCGATCAACGAATTTACTTTCCAAATTTGCGCTCTCAGAGAAACCAAATGAAAATGTAAATTCAATAAGAAATTTACTAAAGTCTCTTTTTTATATTTATCTTTCTGGAACACATGCTTCTGCAGATCAGAGACTAAGTATAATAAAGAAATTAGTAGAATCAAACATTGAAGATGAAGTTGATTTAGGAATATCTTTATTAAATGCAGCTTTAGAAACAACTCATTTTAGTTCATCGTACAGCTTTGAATTTGGAGCACGACCTAGAGATTATGGTTATAAACCAACAAACAGAATCGAAATACATACATGGTACAAATTGTTTATTGATTACTCTCTTAGAGTGGTAATATCGGAAAGCCCGTTTGACTTTAAAGTAAAAGAATTAATAGCCTCAAAGTTTAGAGGACTTTGGGTAAATGCAGGAATGTATGATGAACTTGAAAAAGTCTCAAAAATAATTTCTTCAAAAGGATCTTGGAGGGAAGGATGGTTAGCCGTAAGAACAACCATGAGATTTGATGGCAAGGAAATGGAGCCAGAGATATACGAAAGGTTAAATGACTTAAAATTGCTATTGGGGCCTAACTCTTTAATTGAACGAGCGAAATTTTATTCATTGTCAGGAAGAAGCATTTATGATTTGGTTGATGCTGTTAGCGATATAGATAATGATGGATATACAACTGTAGAGCAGAAAATTCAATTACTTGGGAGAGAGGTTGGATCCAAAGATGAGATTTTAAGTGAATTATTGCCTGAAATTTTGGGGAATGATGGTCCTGGACTATTTAGTCTTGGGCAAGGAATAGCAGACGGATCTAACGATCATGAAGAAACATGGATTGATTTTTATGATAAGTTATCCTATATAGATGATTCGAAACGTAACTATCAAGTACTCCGTGGTTTTTTAAATAGATTAGCGGAAATTGATTTAGCTCTTACAGAGAAAATACTGGATCAATCCGTAACGGATCCAATTCTAGCTTCTATATTTCCATTTTTACAAATAAGTGTAAAAATTAATTCTCTTGGTGTAACTAGATTAAGAAAATCACTTGAGTATGGAGAAGCTCCTATATGGCAATATCAAAATATTGCATACGGTAGAGTTCATGAAACTATAAGTGATGAAGATCTTGCAGATTTATTAGGCTTAATATCACTAAAAGAAAATGGACTAGAAGTAGCCATTGAGATATTAAATATGAGACTACATGGTATATCAAAAGGTTCAAAAGTTAGTAAATGTATATCAGATGTAGGTCAAAAACTATTGTTGGATTATCAGTTCTCAAAAGAAAATAATAGGAAAGGCCATTTTGATTACGAATTATCCAGGATTATTGAAGCATGTTTTAATGGTATATATGGAGAAGCGAATTTTAGGAAATTGTGTGAAAAGCTTGCAGAAGCATACAAAAAATTTAAAATTTATCCATCTGATTATCAAAGTGTTTTGGCCTCTTTATCCAAGATGCAACCGGAGGTGTTTCTAAATGAATTTTTAGGTAAGGAGCAAAAAGTAGATGGTTGGTTAATCGAAGCACTTTCTAGAGAAGGCAAAGCTCTTTCCAATATAAATGAGGAAATTATTAAAAAATGGTGTGAAGTCAATCCCCAAACACGTTATCCTGTTATTGCATCTGCCATAAGGCCTTTTCAACAAGTTGATAAAGATAATATCTTGGAGTGGACACCTTTAGCTTTGTGGATAATGGATAATTATTATGATCCGGTAGTAATATTAAATACATTTAGAACATCATTTTACCCAAGAACATGGTGGGGTTCACTTGCAGAAAAGTTACAAAGTTGCCTGTACTTAATTACCGCATTGAAAAAGCATAGCAATCTGGTAATTGCAGAATGGGCAACAGAAGAAGAAGAAAAATTTAAAGAAACTATTCGTTTGGAAAGAGAAAATGAATTGAAAGTGGAAAGGCAAAAAAATGAACGTTTTGAGTAAAAAAATTATTACAGGACGAAGAATAAAGGATATAAGATGCTAATTTATTACATCTCATAGCTTAATTTTCTACCGACCTCCATAAGCATAAACAAATTAATGTAAATCAAACTATAAAAAAAAGGCATTGGTAAAATCTGTTTACCAATGCCTTTTTTGCTACTTAAATAACTAAGGTGATCTTTATCCCAAGGAATCAAAAGTAAAAAGGTTTTCGGATCAAGTTCAAACCGCCTCACAACCATTCTTTACAACCCTTTTGAGACATCAAGACCTACGACTGGATTCATTCTAAATTTCCTCCTAAACCAGTATATATTTGATCCCTCACAGACACCAGATGAATGTAAAAATAAGGGGATTCATGCCCCCTATTAGTTTAAACTAATTGGTTCCCAAATCATTCATACTTCTACCCTCTTTACTTAAAAAAAGGTAAAGTGAAACAATTTTAATTGAAAGAGAGTGAAAATCAATTATCATGCCCTGGTTCTTTAATGTATAGATTAAGTTGTGACTATAGTACGGGAGCAGCAGGATTCATCATGTTATTAAAGAGATTACTAAGCTACTAAGTTTTTATCTTTAACTTTATAAGATTGTTAAATTTATGTCCAAAAAATTAGGTTCTATCTACTAAAAACACTTTTTATTGATTTATATGGCAAGGAAGATGAAAACAAAAATTCATGTATATATGTTGTAGGTGCTGAAAAAAGTAAATTTTAGTTGGAATATCTTTAAAATTGTTAAACTTTTCCTGTAAAATAGTAAGTAAATATTGTCCATAGGCAGAAACAGATCAAGTAAATTATAGAGTTAGGAGGGAACTTGAATGATTGATAAGATCAGATTAAGAGAGGTTGCAACGTATGACACTTCAGGAATTGAAGTAAATCTAAGGAAAATCAATTACATTTTTGGAAGTAACGGGACTGGAAAAACAACAGTTTCAGAGGTACTAAGAAAGCAGGAGGACTTCCCTAGCTGCAGAATTGAATGGGGAAGAGAAAGGTCAAATTACGATGTTTTTGTCTATAACAGGAACTTTGTTCGTGAAAACTTCAGTATGCGTAATGACATAAAAGGCATTTTTACTTTAGGTAAAGAATCTACTGATTTGTTAAAGAAGATAGATAAAAAATCGGAAGAAATAGATAAGCACGAGGATAAGATTGGAAACTTAGAAGAGAAAATTAAAGAAATTGATGAAAAGATAAACAATCTAAAAGCTGACTTTATGAATACATGCTGGGATTTAAAATTAAAATATGACGAACAATTTAAAGAGGCGTTTACTGGTGTACGTAATAAAAAAGATAACTTTATGTTAAAGTGCATAGAAGAAGCTCAAAATAATGATGGTGTTCATTATGGTTTTGATGAATTGAAAAAGAGAGTAGATTCCGTTTTTAAGGGAACACAAGAGAAAATCAACACGATTCCAAATATAGAATACAATGCTTCATATGAGAAATCTCAGATATTTGGAACAAGAATAGTGGGAAAACGAGATATTGACATTGCAGATCTTATTTCTCGTCTGAACATCAGTGACTGGGTTCAGCAAGGTCATCAACATTTGAAAAATACAGATGGTTTATGTCCGTTTTGTCAACAGGAATTGCCTAAAAATTTAGAAGGAAAATTAGAAGAATATTTTGATGAAACATATACTGAGCAGTTACAACTCCTAAATTCTTCCTCAGAAAAATACATCACGGAAACCCAAGGTATTATCAAAAATCATCATATACTCACTGAGGGGAATATTCCTTTTGTTAATACAGAAAAAGTGAAAAGTCTTCTTGAAATAATAATCTCAACTTTTAAAGAAAATGAATTAAAACTTGAGAGGAAAAAGGCTGAACCAAGTAGTAGTGTTAAATTAAGCTCAATAAGCAGTTATATAAGGGAAATTAATGAAGAGATTGGACAAGCCAACATACAAATAATTAAGCATAATCAAATGATTGACAATATAACTGAGGAAAAAGCTAAATTAAATAAAGATATATGGCGTTTTATTATTGAAGAGAATAAAAGAGATTATGCGAGTTATACAGATAAAACAACAAAGGAATGTAAAACTTTAGACGGTATGAATAAAAGGTGGGGTGAACTAAGTGGCTTTAGAAATGAATTGAAGAAAGAAGTTATTCAACTTCAAAACCAGCTTACGAGTGTTCTGCCTTCTATTAACGAAATCAATAATCTGCTAAAATCTTTTGGTTTTACAAACTTTGAATTAGCTGAATCGAAGGAAAAAGGTAATTATAAGATTGTACGTGGAGATGGAGTAGACGCAAACGCAACGTTAAGTGAAGGTGAGATGACCTTTATTACTTTCCTATATTTCTATCAACTTATAAATGGTAGTAATGAACAGGATAAAGTAAATACGAAAAGAGTAATCGTCATAGATGACCCCATATCAAGTCTCGATAGCAATGTACTATTTATTGTCAGTTACTTGATTAATAGTTTAAAGAAAAAGATTAGAAGTAGTGATTCAATATTTAAGCAATTGATAATATTGACCCACAATGTTTATTTCCATAAGGAAATATCTTTCAATAAAGGTATGAGTAATAAAAAGCAACAAGATGAGACATTTTGGGTTCTTACAAAAACAGATAATGTATCACGGATAAAAGAATATGATGAGAATCCTATTAAGAACTCATATGAGTTGCTGTGGAGAGAATTAAAGGAAAATATAAATTCAATAACAACACCAAACATAATGAGAAGGATATTGGAAAACTACTTTAAATTCTTCGGTAATATTGATGTCAGCGAAATAGTTGGGAAATTTCCAGATGAAGACAAAGTGGTATGCAATTCTTTACTGTCGTGGGCTAACAATGGATCACATCATGTAAATGATGATTTATATGTAGATAGTAACCAAGAATCGAATAAGGCTTACTTTGATGTATTCAGAAAAATTTTCGTAAACTCTGACCATGAGTCTCATTTTAAAATGATGATGGAAGACTTTGAATATGAAATTGAAGAAGATTCATCTGAAGAATTAGCTAGAAAAGAAATACAAGAGGCTTTAGAGCAAGCTGCAGTTGGTCACGAATAGATAGAAATCGATACCAATCCTTATTGAAGTAAACTTTATGGGGTTAATTTGATTGTATAAGAAAGGAATTGTTTTCCCATGCAAAGCATTGTCCAAACTGCCTTAGATTCCTATTTTGATAGTAAGGGCTGTCCGATATAAGTCTTTGCATATCAGGGCGGCCTTTTATATCTTTACCACTAATACCTTCATCAATATATTCTTCAGCAATCTGCCAACTATATAGGGATGTATATTGACGTAAAGTTTGTAATTGGGCAGAAATACTGTAGCCTTCACTTGCTTGCTCTTCTGTGCTGACACGACAATATATTGCAACACTTTTTATTTCGTTCATTTTGATCACTCCTTTAACTTTTATAACAGTATTGGTATTAATGGAGTTAAAAAATACATGATGTTGGATATCATGAATGAACGTTTCTCAAGTAGATTTATTATAGAAGGCATGGTTACAAGGATTAAAGTTGAAGAGGCTAGTTGATTTACGCCGACTGATTGTCCAACAATCGATCTAGGTCGTAGAAGAAAGAGTATTCTAATAATTGGGATTTATGTTAAAATATATTAATACTTAGTTATAAGGAAAATATTACTGATGTATTAAATACTCGATTATTTGTAACAGTACATTGGACAGTGAAAATTTAAAAAGGATAAGAAGACAATTTTTTATTAGAAATGGATAAGAGGGATTGATTTGGCTCTAAATTTATTATTCCATAAACAAAGTGAAACACCTAGCGATAATTTAATAGTTTTAATACATGGACTCGGTGCGCCTAATAGTACATGGACTCATGATGGAGTTTCTTGGATAGATCTTTTCTTAACTGATGATACATTTGGTAGTTTAGATGTAGCAGAAATAACCTATGATACGACCCATTTAGCAAATGGAATTCTGTCTTTAATGGGAATTAAGAAAATTAAATTAGGCAGATTTAAAAGGTTTACAGTTGGGAAAGGTCCCTATACAACTATAGAAATTTTAGCAAGAGAGTTAAAAAGAGAGCTTGATTCTAAAAAAGTGAAGCAATATAAAAATGTCGTATTAATAGGTCATAGTATGGGTGGATTAGTAGCTATTAGATATATTCTTGAAGAATTTGAGAATAATCAGTCTCATAATATTAAAGGTATGATTAGTTTGGCCACACCATATAATGGTTCATCGTTTGCTTTATATAGTCAATTAATAAAGAGTATAAATAGGCATGCTCAAATTCCTTCTTTAGAGCCAAATAGTGCATTTTTAGATGAAACAATAAGACTATGGCAAAAGCACTTGGATAAAATGAATTTAGATTTTAAATTTTTCTTTGGAACAGAGGATACTATTGTTTCAGAAAATAGTGCTATACCTCATATTGTAAGTTCAAAATGGACAGGAGGGATTCCTCTTCCAGGAGACCATAGCGGTATTTTGAATGTAGAAAATCATAGTTCTGTAAGTTACAGCCATGTTAGTGAAGCAGTAAAAGATTTTTTTGACAAAGATATTGTGTTAAAAAAAAAGATAATAGATGAGCAAAGAAGGCTTACAATCGCCAAATCAGTAACAAGACTTAAAGCAAATGGTTTGGATAGAGAACAAGCTTTATATTTATTAGAAAAAACATACGATTTTGAGTATTTGAAGCCTGTCTCTGAAAAACGACTAGTAGTAATAGTAGGAGAATTTGGACTTGGTAAATCATTTGCTATTGATAAAATTTATCTGGATTTGTTAATAAGAGCAGAGAATGAAAGTAATTTTCCAATCCCAATAAGTATTAATGCAGCGCAATTAGACAATGATGTCCAAAGTTATTTAGAAGGTATAGTAGTAGATCAATCAAAAGAGTTTTGGATTATAGTTGACGGAATGGATGAGGTATCCGTATCTATAGCATCGAATATATTGGAAAATATGCGTATATCTACTGAAAGATGGAATAATCTTCGTGTAATTCTTACCAGTAGACCACTTAGTATTTTTAATAATATCTCTGAAACTGTGTATATGAGAGGTTTGAGTCAAAAAGCAGCATTAGAGTTAGTAAATTATATTAATCATCAAGAAAATCAATATTACTATCATCATTTACCTAAAGATATAGGGATTGCAATCCAACGTCCTCTTTTTGCAATTTTATTGGGACTATATTTAACTAAGAAAAATAGTTTAATCCCAACTACTAGTGGGGAGTTATTATCATATATGATAGAAAATGCTTTGGAAAAAGTAGAGCTCAATGATTCTCATATAATTCAGATGCTCATGAATCTAGCTATGGTAAGTACTTGTAATGGGAATGTTCCAGTTAAAAAGTCAGAAATAGGAGATATCATGGAAGTTAGGAATCTCTTAAACACTGGGATTGTAATTGAAGAAAATGGATATATATCATTCGTTTTACCTATTTTAAATCAATGGTTTGCAGCTAAAGCTTTATCAGAAGATATAATTACTATTAACCAAATATTTGAGAGTAGTTATTTAGATTACTGGAAATATCCTCTTGTAATTTTAATTACTATATTTAAGGAAAATAAAATTGACAATATTCTGAGAGAGATTGTAGAAAAAGATCCGGGTTTTGCCGCGATGTTAATTGAGGAAAGCATACAAAAATGGGGTATTCATAATGAAATAACGTCCTTATCATCTCAAGAATGTGGAGAGAAAATTAGAATGACCATGAATTCTTGGGTTAAATCTTTAGAAATTTTAGCGGATATAATCGCACCAATTGATATGCAACGAAATATTCTACCTATCGGAGTAAATAAAAACGATGAATGGTTATATACATCGTGGTATAGGGGAAGAAAAGAACTAACCGAAATTAGTATTATAGATAGAAGTAGAAATGAGATTGACTGGCCAACTCTGAGAGGTGCTAGACCGGGGAATAGTTCAAGTTGGTATTGGAGATGGACATTAGAGGAATTAAGGGACAATCTAACTAAGTTAATTAAGAATAACACATTGCCTATTTGTACAGAAATAATATATAAAGAGATAATGTGGAGTACTACATTGAAAATATATAAAAAAGGCTCTTTATACACTAAGGGGATAGTATTAGATGATATAAGATCTCGGTTAGAGAGAGAATATAAACATATAACGGAAATAGAAACAGATAATAAACTCGTTCCTATATCTATGTATATGGGTTACATTGAAGATTTAGAAAGTAAAGGTGTCAGAGTTATAGAATGTCCTTTGCCTGGAGGAGATATAGATAATCCTATAGATAATTGGGTGTGGAGTGTCTATTCTGATGAACAGCTATATATGAGAACATTAAAAATTTATCAGGAAGCGATTATTGGTTACAAAGAGTTAGTGGAAACATTCTTCCCTGTTTTAAAGCAAAGATTAAGAAAATATGTATTGTATCCCTTTATTCTTAAAGGAGAATTCTTTCCACCTGAAGAAAATAGTAAGTATCTTCCTATAGGACCAGCAATGAAATGGCATTTAGAGCCGTTGCCTTTAGAAAAAAAAGAGGCTATTTTAGATATAAAAATGTCGAGAGGAAGGAAAGAAGAATTTAATGATGAGGATATTTATGAAATAGCCAGAAAGATTAAAGAATATCGTCCGGATAGTTACATTTGGATAGGAGCAAATCAAAATAGTCAAATCCTAGATATCTTTGGTGATAGACCTGTAACTAAAATTATATATAAATGGCTAGAAGAAGACTTAAAATCTGTAGATTGGATTAAATAGATAAATCTCTAGAAAATCACTTGCACTCTTTCTGTTGACATTTCAAAATCTATCAATTATATTCTTAAACAAGGAAAGAAACTACTTTATAAAACTAAATAAAAATTAATCTTAATTAATTTCTGAGAAGAGAAGCACTCTCCAGGGATGACACAGGATAACTGTGTCCTTCTGGTGAGTGCTTTTTTGTTGGGAATAGAGAGGAAATGCAATAATAATAACTTTATCTGCAAAAGAATAAGCAAAAAATAGGGGTAGCTTATTGCTTTGAACTGGCTAAATCCGGAATGATTCTTCTATCAGAGCTGAAAAAAGTTTTATTTCGGTTAGAAGCTTGGAAGGATTGATAGATTAGCAAGAGCAAATGTCTATAATCAATGCAAAACCGGATACGACATTAAAAAAATAAAATTTAGGGGGTTATTTCATGTTAGGGGGTTATTTCATGCAGTTAAACGGAAAGGAAAACAAGTTTCACTTAGATACTTTCTATCATCAACTCAGAACAAATTGCACTGAATTCGGAATTCATCGATCTGTCATAGATAGATATATTGGGCAAGTTGAAGAAATAAAACACAAAAATATATGGGAATTAAAACAGAGGAAGCAAGAAGATGCACAGGATTTATAAGGAATTGGGTTTACCTGGAAGTAATCCTAAATCAATAAAAGTTGAAAGAATTAATAAAAAATATCGACACATAAAACAGCCCTTGAAAAATTAATATGAATGAAATTCATCATTTCTGTCCATTATGGGTAAAAATGCGAGGAGTGATGAATTTGAAGAACAGAAGTGTCACTGTTTCTTTTTCTGAAGAACATTCACCTGAAACGGGAATATGGTTATTTAGGATTATGGAACGAATTGTTTTGGATCAGCTAAATATCGATCCAGTCTTAAAAGGTAAGTTGTTGTATAGCAACCAAGAACAAATAACAAAATTTATTAGTGAATTTGATAAAGGAGATGACTAAATGGAAGGAGATTTGTTTAACGTCTATAGCCCAACCGTTTACGACCAAATCATGGAAGAAGTTAAAAAAAGCATTGGTGTCTATTTACGTGTTAGTGGTAGTTCACAATCAATCAAATTACAGGAAGAGAAGGCTAAAAATTGGGTTGAGGAAAATGGCTACTCATGGTCGGAGGACATTGAACATTTCAATGAAAATGTATTATCAGCAAACCAAATCGCGATAGAAAATCGCCCTGAACTAATTAGACTACTAAAATCAATAGAATCCGGACAGATTAAAGTATTGATTATCTTTGCTCGAGACCGACTTGCTCGTAACTACTATGAGTACATGGAAATCGTAACTCTGATCTTGAAATATAAGGTAAAAGTAATAATAGTGGGAGACACCGCCCCATTTAGTTATAACTTCCTAACAGAAGGTGTATATGGCATTCAAATCCAACAAGATGGGACAAACATTGCATCACGAATTAAAACTGTTCAAAATCTCTATCCAGATCAAAAATTTGGTTTCATTAATGACAAAGTAAATAGAAAATATCAGATTAATGAAAAATATCATTACGGTATTCTAACATTCTTTCAAGAGGTCTCAAAGGCGGATACATTTGAGAAACTATCAACGTTGTTAACAGAGTTTAAAAGTAAGTATAAACGTAAATCTGTAGAAGAATGCTGGAAATTGTTAAGAACAGCCTTTTATGCTGGGTATGATTCTAAAGGTGGTAACTACTTTCACTTAACATACATAGTCCCAATTGTATCTCTTGAACTCTTTAAGAAGGTCCAAGATGTGTTGGACTATTATGAAACAGACTTTATAAAGGCAATCAGAATGAGCGAACAAGAAGCATTCTTTCATCCTACTTGTGGTACATGCGGTGGGAAAATGGCACATAGAAAGGGGAAAATTGGTAGCTTACCGGCCTCATACTACTGTAAAAGTCACAAAAGCAATTATATTTTAGTCCAAGAGTTAAACGCAGAAATAATTGAAACTATGCTCAAAATATTCAACAACCTATCACGAGAAAAAATAAATAAGTTAGCTATTTTTTCAACAAATAAAGCTATTAGAAGTTTAAAGGAAAAGAAAGATCAACTGAATGAAATGATGAGAAGAGGAAGAACTGATTTTTTCTCTAGAAATAAAAGTTTCCAAAGAAACCCTGTAGAGTTAGTTAATCGAAGAAATGAACTTTTACAAGAACAGGAATTTCTTCAACGGCAGATAGACGATCTTAACTACACTAAGCGGGTACTTGTTGATATTGAGAAGATAATTAAACAAAAGTTATTTTACAAAATAAAAACGGATGAAATTTATATTTATCTCTCATTCTTCTTAGAGGATATTAGGATCAACAAAAATTCAATTGATTTTAAGGTTTATTTCACAGAGTTTTTAGAGGAAGGATTTAATGAATATGAATAACAAAAGTAAGGGAATTGAATCTAATCAACACGTTTTAACTACGAAGATTAAAGAGATAATCGCACAAACCGTTCATAATTTAATGCACCCGTTGGATTTTTATCTTGTTTCAGAGATTGAAAACCCCTTATTAAAACCTGCTATCGGTTACATAAGGTATTCAAGTTTGAAGCAGAAGGATAAATACAGTGTTGATATTCAAAAGCAAGAAATTTTACAACGAGCTAAAGAAGAGGGCTATTATATCCTTTTATGGTGTGTTGATGAAGCGGTTTCTGCTACTCACAACCGTGCTATTGACCGTCCCTGGATGCAAGTCCTATACCAAACTGCGTTATTAGATGAATTCCAAGGAGCTATCTTCTTTTATGATGACTCTAGAATCAGCCGCCAAACTTCGGATTTTGTTCTACAAGTCTATAAACCATTAGTAATGTTGAGACCATACTTGAAGTTTTATTGCAGTGATTATTCAGGAGTTTGGGATCCGGATGATGTACTAACACAGATCCGATCTTTAATAAACAGTCATAAATCTGAAGAGCTTAGAAATAAAACATTAGCTTATCAAAGCACAATTCTAAAATTGGAACAAAGGCCAGCATCTCATCTTCCCTATGGTTATATTAAAGGGACTGAAAACAAGCCGAAAATTGATGTTTCAAACGGACAAGCTTATGTAGTTTTTCTGATCTATTATCTTTCAAGCTGGGGTTACTCAAATAAAGTAATTGCAAAATTTCTTAACGCTTGTAAGATAAGGTCTCCCAAAGGTACAGATTGGACCCAGGGAACTATTGATAAAATTCTGCATAATTACTTCTATCTGGGCCATACAAGTTGGAATGTAAGAGAAAGCAGAAATAATAGTAAAAGAAAACCAATTGGGCAGTTTGAATTATTCCCTGGTACCCATACTGGGATTGTGCCGCATTACCTAGGAGTCCTAGTAGATCAAATTAGAAACTTTAAATCTACTTATGGTCAAAAGATGGAGACACCTTTTTTGCTTAAGGATTTACTAAAATGTGTTCAGTGTGATTGTGTTCTGGAAGCCAAAAATACAACATCAGGAAAAAGTAATTCGAGTAGACGTGTGTATCGATGCAACTCATGTAAAGAGTTTATTGTAATCGACACAATACATGAGATTACTTTCCAACAGCTTTTTAGTTATTTGAGTATCAATCATAAGCAAATGTTTGAAGGCTCTAAAAAGCTATTAAATAAGTGGAAAGAAAATTTAAAAAAACAATCAAAAGAAATTGACAAGGATAAAGAATATGTCATCTTCTTGGAAAGAACTCTTGATTATGAATTAATTGGTCATGAACAGGAGTTAAAGCAGGAAGCAAATCTCATGCTCTCTGAATTACAGTCTATTCAAGAAAAAATTCTTCATTTAGAAGAGCAAATCGACATATTGTTGGAAGATGAAAATCTCGAAACATTATTTAACAACTTCTTTGAATGCAAGCATGAGGCTTTAAGTCAGACTGAATTGCGCTGCTTTACGTTACATTTTATTAAGGAAATCAAATACGACTTTAAAACCAAAAAGCCTGCAATTGAATTCAGCAAAACTCCGTTTCTAACCCTTGAAGGATGGGGCAAATTAACAACAAACTAGAAGTTGTTGAATAACCGCAAAAAGTACAGGTACTGTAGACAAATGACCGCATTGTCCATAAAGAGTTGTTGACCTTTGATTATCCGAATCTCCGAAAGCCTTTAAATCAAGGCTTTTTTAGAAACTTAAGTGCGGTTGTTTGGAAGTCTTTTGATGATAAGATATCCAAATGACCGTGAGTTTATTAGGCATTGTAGACAAATAACCGCACTTTTAAACAAGCAGTTTAGAAAAATTTGCTGTAAGTTATGTTAATTATTAAACTTGAAAGGAGCAGATTGATTTATCTCAATTGGCAATTGGCAGCTTATAGTGAAATCACCAAAGGTCTAAAACAATGTTAACTCAGTAGTTTTATATTTTTGGATCTCTTTTAAATTGTAACCTTATAATCAAGCAAATATAATAAAGATAAGTAAATAAGTGTTTTTTAATTTTCTTGCATTTGGCACCAGAAGCACTGGGCAAATGGATTAGTGTAACCAACTATCCGTTTGCCCTTTTTTATTTGTCTTAAACCTCAGTTACATATTTATAAATAGGGAGGAGCTAATTTTATGGTCAAAACAAAAGAAAACTATCCGGTTGTACTTAAAGCAAGTGATATTGCTGAAATATTAGGAGTTTCGGAACCTACAGCATACAAGTTAATGAGACAAAAAACATTTCCACTAATTAGTTTTGGTCGAAATATGCGGGTTCTTCGTGATGAGTTTTTTAGATGGCTAGAATCAATGTCTCAAATACAATGACAATCATTATAAAACTTAGAGCATGTGTTTATACTGTTGATGATCACGTGCTTACCTAATGTAAATTGGAGGTAAGTAAAAATGGCAAGTATTAAAACAAAAGGAAGTGGAAAGAACAAACGATGGATTGTTCGTTATGACGGAGAAAGGGATCCTCAAACCCTGAAAAGGAAGCAATTGCAGAAATCGTTCAAATCTAGTAAGGAAGCAGATCAATTTGTTGCCTTAATCACACTTCAGGGAATGAATCAATTTGGCTCTCTTCAGATTGCAAATGGAACCAAATCTGAAGATGAACCCGTAGAAGTGCCTTTTCATGTCTATGCTAAAAATTGGTTTGAAGTAGAATACTTTCAAAAAGTTAGACCTAATACCTTTAAATCTCGTCGGTTTTATTTAGAAAAACAAATTATTCCTTTCTTTGGGGATAAAGCTTTTTCTTTAATTACTGTAAAAGATATTAAAGAGTTTTATGCTCAATTAAAACGAAATGGATACGAGCAAAAAACCATTAGCAGTATCCATAAATTTCTGTCAAGTTTGTTTAATTCGGCTGTTGAGAATGGGGATTTAGGCGAGAGCCCGATGAATGCTATGAAGAAAAAACCTAAAGACCCTACGCGAATTGCAAATCCATGGAATTATACAGAAGTTGTACAATTTCTAGAGGTTGCGGAAAAAGAAGATAAGGATCTGATGTATGACTTTACACTTTCTACAGGATTAAGACAAGGAGAAGTCCTTGCACTCCCTTGGTTTAATATTGATTTGGAACATTGTACTGTAACTGTAACTAGAAGCGTGTCTTTTGGTGAAAATGGGGAGCCAGAACTTATACCAAAAGCTCAAGATAGCTATCGAACAATCTCTTTCTCTAGCCATCTAATTGATAAGCTGAAAAAACACAAAGAAAAACAAGATCAGATGAAAAAGCGGTTTGGAGAGCATTATCAGCATGAATTAGATTTGGTGTTTCCAGTCAATCATGGTGGATTCCAGAACCCTTCAAATGTCCGTAGACAGTTGTATAACTTAATGAAAAAAGCAAAAGTACGTCGAATTACTTTTCACGATCTAAGACATACACACGCTAGTTTGCTAATTCGAAGTGGGGCTCAACCAAAACTTATACAGACACGTTTAGGGCATAAAGTTATTGAAACGACATTCAAATACTATGGGCATTTATGGCCTAATGCAGACCAAGAGGCGATAGTAAACCTTGAGAAAGAGTTGAAAAAACATAGAAAACCAAAAGATGATCCAAATCAAATGTGAACTTCTGTGAACTTGAATGGTTTTGAGGAAAGAAGTGTAAAAAAGAAAAATAGAAAAAACCCTTGGGCAACAAGGGTTCCGGAGTATGGAGCATAGGGGGCTCGAACCCCTGACCTCTACGCTGCCAGCGTAGCGCTCTCCCAGCTGAGCTAATGCCCCGTATTATGAATCGACAATAGCTATTTTACAAGCTTTTTACGCAATTTTCAAGAGAAAAATAAACCCAAAAACGGCTTCTAATAGGAAGCCTTTTTTAAGTTAAATATCCATTATTTTAAGTATTGAGCCAAAGGGAGGCAGCCGTCAGCCGATCAGGACCATTACCTGATTCAACTGAACGCAAGGTAGATGAAAAAGGTGCTTGACCCTCACTCTGTAACGCGCTAACACGCCGAGGGTCAAGCATTTCTTTTTTGTTTTATTAAGGATTCACAATCTCAACATCACTCTTCTTGACGAATCCAACCCGATGATTAAAGAAGATTTGATAATATTCATCTTGTCCTTTTAACACTTGATTGGTATCTGGATCATTAAAGTATTTAGCATGGTAGTAATCAGATTGAATCGGTCCAGTGGACACATAGAATTGGCCAGCTGGAATTTGGTATAATACTTCAGCGTTTCCTTTGGCCCAGTCTGCGATACCAGTTCCTTCATAAGCAGCATCTTCTGGGTAAGCAGCACCGTAAACAGGAATGGAATCGTGACCTGCCTTAGGCGTGATCAACATGCCGCTGCCTGGAACCGCAAATTGATTATTAGGATTGTAGAACCAAGCCTTTTGTCCGCCATAATGAATCGCCGTCCAATCTCCTACCTGATCTGCTTTGTAGTAGCTTTGTCCAATCGCTGCCTTGTTGCCCCAGTCATTAATGCGATTTGTTCCGCCATTTATAATATGAGGATCTTTGATAAGCGGAGCATCAAAGCTAGGCTCTGTATAAAGCTGGATTAAGCTTGAAGACTTAGGTTCTTGAACAACCCCTCCGTAAGTAAATGTCGGCATATTGGTGTTGTAATTCGGTGAAATTGTTACAATGTTACTTTCTTTGTCTCCATCACTTGGATTAATCGGTGCCCCCAACAGATTAAAGAAGTGGGACCAATCCCAGTATGCCCCTGGATCCCAGTGCATTCTAGTCTGTCTGTAAGGAGATAATCCAGGAACTTCGTCATGGCCTAAAATGTGCTGTCTATCAAGAGGGATGTCATATTTTTCTGCTAAGTATTTCACTAGTTTTGCAGAGGAGCGGTACATTTGCTCACTATACCAATCATACCCTGTAGCAGCATAGCCTTCATGCTCAATACCGATCGAGTGCATATTAAAATACCAGTTTCCTGCCTGCCAAGCTACATCTTCAGGTTTTACCATCTGTGTAATTTTTCCGGTGGTGGAGTCTATGACGTAATTGGCGCTTACATATGATTTATTCCGAAAGTGGTTAATGGCCGATTGTGCACTGCCTTCAATATTATGGATGATAATATAACGAATTTCCAGACCATCATAAGGACGATTAGCAATGTCATAATTTCCGTAATCAGTAGAGGTGCTAGAAAATTGCTCGTACCTTGCAGGGATGAATGAGCACTCCAAACCATTTGGACAATCCGCACCCGTGAATTTTGCATTTCGGAGGGGGATATTGTCGGCCGTGCTTTTATTCGGTGTAACTGATTTAGGCTGCAATGTTACTTTTTGTCCATTGATTGTATATCTTTCAGCTCCGCTTTGAATCGTCGCATAAACTTCATCAGCAAACTCATCTGCAACACCTTTAACATCAGATCCGCTGTATTTGACTATAGCTCCATACCAATCAGCTGGATTAGAAGGGATTTCGCCGACTGTTTCCTTTGCATACTCTGCAAGTAATGCAGCTCCACCGCGGATGTTTTGTTCAGAATCATTTTTTAATACTTCAATGTCTGTATCAAGTAACTCAGCTGCTTTATCTAGTGTATTAATAGAAGAAACATCGGCTCCGAGGGAAGTAGCATTTTCTTCGGCAGTAACGTTCTTTCCGTTTGCGTCCTGATGACCTTCGATATGCACAAGGTTCATAACTCCATAACCGCCAACTTCGCTGTGGCCCTTGTGGTGATCCCATCGAGATTGATTATACGCTACAGCCATAAGAACACTTTGCGGTACCCCAAATTCTTTAGCGGCCATTTCAAAAGCTTTTTGCAATTGAGAGGAATCTGTTGTATCTGTAGCTGCAGCACTATCTTTGGTTGATGACATTATTCCTAAGTAAACGAAAACCAAACTAACAGCCAATCCAACAATTAGGAACAATTTTGTCAATTTTCCGACATTATTTGTCATGGTACGGCCTCCTCTATATATTGATAAATATGAAATTCTAAATATATAGAAATAATCCTGCGCGGCTATGGAAAAATACGCCAAATTACCCTTTAGAAACAATTGGTGAATTCAATTGATAGGCATAAAGTATTTTTCTTCGAAAGGAAAAATAGGTCTTTTATCATCGGTGTCTATTTAATCGGACGAACTAGATTGCTATATTCGATAAAGAAAACTTGGCTAGTGCCAAGCTTTTAGGCACTTGCATAGTTGCACTTATACTTTATTCCTAAAAATTTTCACTACGTCGAATCTACCTCTTTGCTAAAATTTTATACTTTAAAGCAAAAAAAGAGCGACTTCAAAATTGAAGTCGCTGTCTAGTGAAAGCGTATATCTTACGTAAGCGTTATCCCCAAAAATTAAAAACATAAGAATGCTGAGGTACTTTTTTAAGCATAGTGCCATTCTTCGCATAATTACTATGCCAAGAAAGGGCTTTTTCAAGCACATGAGGCGTTTGTCCGCCTTTTTGCAAGGCTTCCTGGTAGTACTCGCGCAATTGGTCTCGATACATCGGGTGTGCACAATTATTAATAATGCGTTCAACCCGCTCTCTAGGAGCCAAACCGCGCAAGTCGGCGTAGCCCTGTTCGGTCACAATTACGTCAACATCATGCTCGGTATGGTCGACGTGTGGAACAAATGGTACGATACTGGAAATGTTCCCGCCTTTTGCAATCGATTTTGTGACAAAAATGCCAAGGAGTGCGTTACGGGCAAAATCACCAGACCCGCCAATTCCATTCATCATGTTGGTTCCCATTACATGTGTTGAATTGACATTTCCATAAATGTCTACTTCGAGTGCCGTATTAATGGAGATGAGTCCCATTCGGCGAATGAGTTCCGGATGGTTTGAAATCTCTTGTGGTCTTAAAATTAATTTGTCGCGATATTTCTCAAAATTGGAGAAAACCTGACCCATTTTTTCAGATGACAATGTAATCGAGCAGCAAGAGGCAAAGCTCACTTTACCAGCATCGATTAATTCAAAAACGGCATCCTGAAGGACCTCGGAATATACCTGTAAATCCTCGAACTCTGAATCTAGCAATCCGTTTAATACAGCATTGGCTACAGAGCCAATTCCTGATTGAAGCGGAGCTAACGACTCTGTTAATCTTCCGGCTTCGATTTCGGAACGTAAGAAAGAAATCAGATGCTGCGCCATAATGACAGTTTCTTCGTCTGGCGGTACGATTGTTGATGGAGAATCTGCTTGGTTTGTAAAAACAATCCCTCTGATTTTTTCTGGGTCCACTTTAATTCCAATCGAACCAATCCGATCATTCGGTTTTGTCAATGGAATCGGCTGTCTCTCTCCTTGTTTCCCAGGATCATACAGGTCATGGATACCTTCAAGCGCTTCTGGCTGTGCCATATTAATTTCCACAATGATTTCCTTGGCATGTTTGGCAAATATATACGAATTCCCTACGGATGTAGTAGGAATAATTGTGCCATCCTCTTGAATCGTAATCGCTTCCAAAATTGCGAAATCAATAGGTTCTAATACATTGGATCGAACCAATTCAGAGGTATGGGATAGGTGTTGATCTACAAATAAGAAATCTCCTTGATTGATTCCTTTACGCATTATTGCATCCGCCTGGAAAGGAAGACGTTTATTCAGTATGCCTGCTTCAGCGAACAATTTATCAATATCAGAGCCAAGAGAGGCACCTGTAAATACATTTACTTTAAGTGGTTCTTTTCTTGCCCGTTCCACTAAAGCAAAAGGAACCGCTTTCACATCACCGGCACGTGTAAAACCGCTTAATCCAAGTGTCATACCGTCTTTAATCCAAGAAGATGCTTCATCAGCAGATACAACACGCTGATTTAGGTGCTCGTTACGAATACGATTGTAAGCGCTCTCCATTTTATCAACTCCTTACTCATTTGTTCCATTTTAACGAATGTTTAGAAGTAAGAAGGAGTTTGCGGATGAAATCCAAGAAAAATAGGATAAAACAGAAAATTCTATACTTCACTTATTGAATTTAAAACCTCAGCAATTTTCTAAAATAGCTGCTATAGGTTTGACTTACTGGAACACGATCGCCGTTTTTCATTTTTAATAAAAAGGTAGAATGGGTATCAGGGTAAATATCCTTTATATGCTTTACATTTACTATAAAAGACCGATGGCAGCGAATAAAATCTTCTTTCGGCAGACTAAATTCAAATTCGTTCAAGGTATCTTTATGGATTCCTGAAATGTCTGCTGTATATACATGGGTTTTCTTGTGTTTTGCCTCAATGTACAAAATGTCAGCAAACGGAACAGGAACCCAGCCTTCATTGACACGAATTGTAACAACGCTTGTCCCGCTTGTAAGAGTTGGAAAAATAGCGGTTACACACCCTTCAAGCTTCCCGTCGTTAAAGACAGGCACAGCCATCCCATAGTAGGGAGTACCAAATACGTCCCGATTGATAAAAGAAGAAACCTTTTTTAATTCAGTTAGAGCTTTATATGTAATGGTCCCCTCTTTTACAGGATCTCCAGGTTTTATTTTTAAATCGATTCGTTTACTGGAGCGATAATATATGTATTTGTCAGTATTTGAAACTGCAATTGAGGTTTCATCTGAAAAGAGTTCACTAACTATATCAAGGAGGGTGGCTGGTTTAATATCTTTCATGTCTAAGCACGGCCCTTTCTAGAAAATAGTGGTTTTCTTTCATATAACTATTTTATTTTATCTGCATTTTCCCTTTTTGTCTTTTATTAAATATGGATTCTGCAGTATTTTAATTGGCTGCTGGAATGTTGCTGGATGGAACGGAATCTTTGTTATAGTTAGATTTAGTTAAATTTCAATATTTAGACAATATCTTCAAAATAATGACATTCTGCGGATTTCGACTTTGAGGATTCACGACTATATGGGAGGATATGGGTCCTATTCACCATATACCGCCTATCTGCTTGTGCTAATCAGGGGATATCAGGAATATTCCACTTAAACGCTATTTTATCCATTTTGTGGATGAATAGGGTTGTTTTATATAATAAAGATGTCGTTTAAATCCGACACAAACAGGGAGTGTTCAGGCTATTCGAGTATAGTTGGTTAATTAGGCAGCCATCCATTCATCTTTCATTTCCTCAAAATTGCTTACCGAGATAAAAAATCCAGAGGCGCCCTTCAATTATTCTCTCAATACTACTTTTTTCATAAAACACAGAAATCGGTGATTCTGCTTAAAGCTTATTAAGGAATCATTGGAATTAATATGAGAAAATTTGTGGTTTCAGGGATAATGGCAAGGGGTATAGAAAAAAAGCCTTTTGAAGAAATGGAAAGATTAGTGCGAAATCTAGATTTATATCCGATTTTCAAGTTTACCATGACCAATCAAAGCAATTATTATTACTCCACTCTTAACTGCTCACCCCTCGTTTTTTAGATCTTATCTAAAAATCTCAATTCTTACCGTTTTCAAGCTTCCTATATTAATAGGAAATAATTTGTTATAGGAGGAAGGTTTAATGAAGAAAAGTTTATTCGCCATGCTTTCAATTATGCTCATCGTACTAGCAGGATGCTCAAGCAGTGCTGATGGCGGCAAAATTGACAAAATTGTTTTTGCGGATGCTGGGTGGGATAGTATACGATTTCATAACAGTGTTGCCCAATTCATTATTGAGGAAGGAATGGGCTATAAAACCGATGTAACAACTGGTTCAACAGCTGCAACTCTTCAAGGATTACGCCAAGGGGACATTAATGCTTATATGGAAGTTTGGACTGATAACGTAAAAGATGTCTATAACGAAGCAATTGAAGCTGGTGACTTTGTAGAAACATCTGTTAACTTTGATGACAATGTCCAAGGTCTTTATGTTCCAACTTATGTAATCGAAGGGGATCCGGAACGAGGAATTGAACCTGTTGCCCCAGATTTGAAAACAGTGGAAGATTTGAAAAAGTATCCAGACTTATTTGCTGATCCAGAGGATCCGGATAAAGGCCGAGTAATTGGAGGTCCAACTGGATGGGCCGTAAGTGAGCAAATTGAAATGAAGATGGACACATACGGACTAAGTGACAGCTTTAATTATGTAATGCCAGGTTCTGATTCTGCACTTGTCGCTTCTCTATCTGACGCCTATGAAGCAGGTGAGCCTTGGGTTGGCTATTACTGGTCGCCTACTTGGGTTACAGCTCAATACGATTTGACATTACTTGAGGAACCGGAATATGACCCGGAAGTCTTTGATGATAATGCCGGGACTGAATTTCCGCCTAATGATGTAACTACTGCAGTGCATAAGGATCTGACAGAACAGGCGCCAGAGGTTGTGGAATTTCTTAAACACTATGAAACTAGCAGTGATTTAACCGAAGAAGCACTTAGCTTTATGACCGAAAATGAAGCTTCTGCTGACGAAGCTGCCATTTGGTGGCTCAAGCAGCATGAAGATTTGTGGACCGGATGGGTTAGTGAAGAGGTAGCAGAAAAAGTAAAAGCAGCACTAGAAAATGCTTAATTTTCCTGAAGTAGTTGGCAACCGTCAACTACTTCTCCTTTTTCAATGAATAATAAAAAAAAGTGAGGTGAATGGCTGCTTTTTGAAGCAGCTAGCCTATGGGTGATTTTCCTGAGATTCGCTGGGAGTTTTTAGGAACTGCCGTTGAAGATTTTATTTTATGGTTAGATTCAACATTCGAGATTGTTTTTGATTTTATTTTTCTTATTTCTTCCCGAACTATTAATGGGATTGAAGCATTTTTGAATATTATTCCATGGTGGGTCCTCTTAGTTGCGGTATTTCTTCTGGGGTGGCGGCTTAAATCGTTATCATCAGGTATCTTGTATGCCGCTTTTCTATTTTTAATTGGAACCTTTGGATTATGGGAAGTATTACTGCTTACCATCGCGATTGTTTTAACTTCTGTTGTCATTTCTTTGTTGCTTGGGATTCCATTAGGAATCTGGATGGCTGTCAGCAATCGGATGTCGCTTGTGATGCGGCCGATCTTAGATGCTATGCAGACGATGCCAAGTTTTGTCTATTTGATTCCTGCGATCTTTTTCTTCGGATTGGGAAATGTATCGGCTGTATTCGCCACTTTAATTTACGCACTTCCACCGGTAGTTCGGTTAACCGAACTTGCAATTCGTAATGTTGATAAAGAAGTGGTTGAATCCGCGGAATCATTTGGATCTTCAAAATGGCAAATGCTGAAAAAAGTGCAGCTGCCGCAAGCCTTGCCTACTATCATGGCTGGAGTGAACCAAACAACGATGATGGCATTGGCAATGGTGGTTATTGCTTCCATGGTTGGAGCAAAAGGACTAGGAGAACAAGTATTAATCGCGATTAACCGGATTGATATTGCCCTTGGCTTTGAAGCCGGAATTAGTATTGTATTTTTAGCGATCATTATCGATCGAATTACAGGTGGAGCCGCAAACCGCTTTCAGAAGCATAGGAGGGCTGAGTAATGAGTGTAAAAATCAAAGTTGAACATGTATCGAAAATATTTGGTCCTAAACCAGAATCGATTATTCCAATGGTCCGAAAAGGAATGTCCAAAGAGGAAATCTTAAAAGAAACGAATCATACAGTTGGAGTATATGATGCATCTTTAGAAGTCAAAGAGGGCGAGATATTTGTTATTATGGGTCTTTCCGGCAGCGGGAAATCGACACTGATCCGTTGTTTCAATTTATTAAATAAACCAACAGACGGTGCCATCTTTGTTGATGGTGAAAATATTGTGGAATACAATTCTGCTCAGCTTAAAAAATTCCGTCAAGACAAAATTGCGATGGTTTTTCAGCATTTTGGCTTGTTTAGTCACCGGACGGTACTAGGGAATGTCGAGTATGGTTTAGAAATAAAGAATGTACCAAAAGCGGAGCGCCAAAAAATTGCACTTGAAAATATTGAAATTGTTGGTTTGAAAGGGTATGAGGACAAATATCCAAGTGAACTTTCTGGAGGGATGCAGCAACGGGTTGGCTTGGCCCGTTCGCTAGCAAATGACCCAGATATTCTTTTAATGGATGAACCGTTTAGTGCCCTTGATCCGCTTATTAGACGGGAGATGCAGCTTGAACTTTTAGATATTCAGGAACGGTTGAAAAAAACAATTATCTTCATTACCCACGATGTTAATGAAGCATTTAAACTGGGTGACCGGGTCGCTGTCATGAAAGATGGGAGAGTGGTCCAAATTGGGGCTCCAGAGGAAATCCTCGAAAATCCGGCTAATCATTATATCTCTGAGTTCATTAAGGATATTGACCGCTCCAAAATCCTGCAGGCGCAAAATGTCATGATCAAACCAAACTCTCTTGTTTCCTTAAAAGATGGTTTGAAAGTAGCCATTAAAGAGATGGAGGAGAATGGGCTATCAAGCGTATTTGTGGTTGACCGCAGCAGACATTTGCAAGGAATTGTCACGATTGATGATGCCATAGATGGAATTAAGCAGAAAAAGACGCTACAGGATGTTATTAAAAACGATGTCCTGACAGTCAAAAAAGAAGAATACGTTCAAGATGTTATTCCGAAAGCGCTGGAAACGAAATTTCCGCTTGCTGTCGTTAATGACGAAGACAGGTTAGAAGGCTTAATTCTTCGTGTTCATGTTTTGTCCAGTTTAGTAGCGAATGAGGACGAATAAGGACATGTGAACCCCTATGATTCTTAGAGTCATAGGGGTTTATTGTTTGGTTGAAATTTAAAGGACAAAACGTAGCGTGGAAGCTACCAAAAGGTCCATCATCAAGAGATGGAGAAATAAGCGGAATAATTAGCTGGGGAAATGTGCTTAAAAAGAGGCTCACGCAAATTTGGGGCATTAGATTTTTTATCAAAAGATTGCTCTTTTCATTCATTGCGGCATATTCGGTACCTTAGTTCTGAAAGTTTTAAGAAGTTAAATAAAGAGTTTTCAAAGCCTGTGCAGCTATATTTTGGCTGCGCACGCTTTTTTATATGGACAGATCCCCATTTTTTAGTCGTACAAGCATATCCCTCTGAATAGAATAGTAATGCATGTCAGGTAGGGGGATGATTATATGAATACACTTTTTAGTTACTTACTTTTAGGGTTATCTTTAGCTGCTCCTATTGGTCCGATTAATTCTGCCCAATTAGACCGAGGGATAAAATATGGTTTCTTCCATTCTTGGTTTATTGGTCTTGGGGCGATGACGGCTGACGCCTTTTATATGATTTTAGTCTATTTAGGTGTTGTTCATTTTCTTGACACCCCATTTATGCAAACATTTCTTTGGTCGTTTGGCTCTTTTGTTCTCGTTTATACAGGAGTAGAAACCATTATTAACAGCGGACCAAGTGTAACTGGCAGTATAAGAAAAAAAGAACCTGTTTATAGATCCTTTCTCGCCGGTTTCCTTTTATCCATTTCTAACCCTTTAACCATTTTATTCTGGCTCGGTATTTATGGGTCTGTACTGGCCAAGACCGCAACGACATATGATGTTGGACAGCTTTGGCTATATAGCAGTGTAATCCTTATCGGGGTAATGCTGTGGGATTTTACTATGGCTTTTATTTCAAGCAGTTTCAGGAAATTCCTAAATATGAAAATGCTGAACCTTATCTCTAAATTGTCAGGTCTATCATTAATTGGTTTTGGTTTCTATTTTGGCTATCAGGCCATTTTGGTTTTGATGGGGTAGAACCTTGTTAAGTCAAAAAAGAAGCTCCAAATTTACTTGGAACTTCTCCCTATTTGCTAAATACTTTCAACCTCAACACTTGTCACACTTTCTAGATTGACGGCCATTTCATAAACGTCGGCAGTTTGCTGGCGATAATCCACTGACAAACGGAGCTGAATCAGATGCTGATGGTCGGGAAGATCTTTAATTCGAAGACTGTCTATGTTCATCCCCAAAGCTTCAATTTTTTCCATAACATCATGAATCGCACTTTGCCTGACGACAATGACTTTTAAAAGAATCTCTTTTTCCCGCAATTGCTTTGGTCCAATCAGCCCTAGTAAAAATGGGACCAATTCCACACTCAATAAGATAAAAATTACCCCGGCAATCGCGGCAAAATAGAAGCCCGCTCCAACCGTAATCCCGATTCCGGCTGCTCCCCAGATCATGGCAGCCGTTGTCAGTCCAAGAATGCTGTCATTATTCCTTCTTAAAATAACTCCGGCGCCTAAAAATCCAATTCCAGATACAATTTGTGCTGCCAAACGGAGTGGATCCATTGTAACATTCACATCCGGTCTGGAGGGAACGATATAGGTAGTCTCAATTGAAATAATCGTTAATAAACAGCTGACAATTGAAATCACTAGGCTTGTTTTTAACCCGACTGGTTTTCGCTTTAACTCCCTTTCTAAACCAATGGCTAATCCTAATATTGCTGAAACCCCAAGTTTTATGACAATGTCTAGTCTCATCCATCCTTCAAGCCATTCCATATGAATCAACCTAACTTTCTGTCTCTTTTGAAAGAATTAAAATATTTCCAACCTTCCTTATCCATTGTACAATGACATTATGTATTATCGTATCATAAATTGGAGATGACTTTGTTGAATACTTCTAGGATGAATCCATATTTTGTGGTTTTTGTTGGCGTAATATCTGTATCTACATCGGCTATATTTGTAAAGTTAGCAGATGCACCGTCTGGAGTTACGGCCTTTTACAGGCTGCTTTTTTCTGTTCTTATTATGCTCCCAGTATTTCTTTTAAAATATGTAGGAGAGCTGAAATCAGTAACTAGGAAAGATTGGCTGTCTTCCATCATTGCGGGTGTATTTCTTGCTTTTCATTTTATCCTATGGTTCGAATCCCTGAACTATACATCCGTGGCAAGTTCAACCGTTTTAGTTACGTTACAGCCGCTATTTGCTTTTATTGGAGGAGCTCTCTTTTTTAAGGAAAGAATTACCGCAGCGATGGTGACAAGCGGAATTATTGCTATTATAGGAAGCGTTTTAATTAGCTGGGGAGATTTTCGTATTAGCGGATTAGCTCTTTGGGGAGATTTCCTTGCTTTGATTGCCTGTGCGTTGATTACATTTTATTTGTTTTTCGGACAATCAGTACGGAAGCGTGTCTCATTAATGACTTATACCTTTATTGTATATAGTGTAAGTACAATTACATTATTCGTTTATGTATTAGCGAAACATGAACCGCTAGCTCCTTATTCACCACCTCAATGGATTTATTTCTTGCTGCTAGCGGTTGTGCCAAATCTATTAGGCCATACCCTATTTAACTGGTCGATCAAATTTGTAAGTACATCTATTATTTCCATCGCGATTTTGTTCGAACCAGTTGGAGCTACGATATTAGCGTATTATATTCTAGGTGAGAATGTCGTTTTAACACAAATTCTCGGCGGTTCTATTGTCATCATCGGTATTACAACGTTTTTATTAAATGAAAGAAAAGTCAAAAAAAATAAAAGGGGGGAGAAAAATGGAAATCAGAGTGGCGCAAGCGAATGATATTGATGCTATAGCGTCTGTACATATTCAGAGCTGGCGGGAAACGTATAAAGGGATTGTATTGGATGAGGTTTTAGATGGTTTAAACATGCCGCAAAAGATTGCTCAGTGGACGCATATTTTAAAACAGCAGGAAGAACACGGAAATGGACAAATATTGGTCGCATCAATTGATGGGAAAATAGTCGGTTTTGCTCATTTTAGTAAAGAAAGAACAGGTCATTATGATATTGATGGAGAATTAACCACCATTTACATTCTTAAAGAGTATCATCGAACGGGAATAGGAACTGCACTTTTTCGGCAAGGGCTTGACTATCTTCAAAGCCATTCCTTTAAAAGCATGCTCGTCTGGGTTCTGGCTGATAATCCTTTTAAACTATTTTACGAAAGCTTTCAACCGGTTGAGGCAGACCGTCAAAAATTCAATATAGGAACTAAAGTGCATGAAGAAATCGCATATGCCTGGAGAGATTTATCAAAATTAATAGAACGTGTAGGATGATGAATTCGTCTGGCCATTCTAAAAATGAATGGTAAGACGAATATTATTTTTCTAAAAATATTGAATGGTTTTTTATCAAAGATTATATTGCAATAGAGATTTATTCATGTTATATTAAATTTCGCTGCTTTTAACAGAGCAACGAAAAATGCAAGTAAGCTTCTTATAAAAAATTAAAAAAAGCTCTTGCAAAATAATATAAAGACAGTATAATAATACTTGTCTCATTAAACGAGACAACAGTGTGGTAACAATGGCGAGAAGGTCACACCCGTTCCCATCCCGAACACGGAAGTTAAGCTTCTCAGCGCCGATGGTAGTTGGGGGCTCTCCCCCTGCGAGAGTAGGACGTTGCCATGCGATGGAGGATTAGCTCAGCTGGGAGAGCACCTGCCTTACAAGCAGGGGGTCGGCGGTTCGATCCCGTCATCCTCCACCATTTTAACCAATAAACATCTTGACTTTTGTTTAAAAAACATATATAATAAAATCTTGTTGCGATTTAAAATTTGCCGGTGTAGCTCAATTGGTAGAGCAACTGACTTGTAATCAGTAGGTTGGGGGTTCAAGTCCTCTCGCCGGCACCATTTTTCAGTACTAAGTTTTTGTTAAGTTGAAAACGATCAAGTTCTTCAGCTGATTACCAGTAAAGTTCAGATCGATTTCTACTTACTTGGGCACTCTGAGAGATGGTTGTCGTGTTGGATAGGTCAGTCATCTAGCATGGAGCAACAATCTAAAACGAGCCATTAGCTCAGTCGGTAGAGCATCTGACTTTTAATCAGAGGGTCGCAGGTTCGAGTCCTGCATGGCTCACCATTATAATGATTTACGCGGGTGTGGCGGAATTGGCAGACGCGCTAGACTTAGGATCTAGTGTCTTTATGACGTGGGGGTTCAAGTCCCTTCACCCGCATATGCGGAAGTAGTTCAGTGGTAGAACACCACCTTGCCAAGGTGGGGGTCGCGGGTTCGAATCCCGTCTTCCGCTCCATTTTTTTGCCGGGGTGGCGGAATCGGCAGACGCACAGGACTTAAAATCCTGGGAAGGGTGACCTTCGTGGGGGTTCAAGTCCCCCCCTCGGCACCAAATACTTAAGCGCCCGTAGCTCAATTGGATAGAGCGTCTGACTACGGATCAGAAGGTTATGGGTTCGACTCCTGTCGGGCGCGCCATTATTAGTTTCGTGGCTGGATCATTTTCCATTCACGGGGAGTAGCTCAGCTTGGTAGAGCACTTGGTTTGGGACCAAGGGGTCGCAGGTTCGAATCCTGTCTTCCCGACCATTCAAAATTGGGGCCTTAGCTCAGCTGGGAGAGCGCCTGCTTTGCACGCAGGAGGTCAGCGGTTCGATCCCGCTAGGCTCCACCAATTTTTATAAAGTAAAGATGTAATTTGGTATATACAATAGACGGCGGCGTAGCTCAGCTGGCTAGAGCGTACGGTTCATACCCGTGAGGTCGGGGGTTCGATCCCCTCCGCCGCTACCAAATGGACCTTTAGCTCAGTTGGTTAGAGCAGACGGCTCATAACCGTCCGGTCGTAGGTTCGAGTCCTACAAGGTCCACCATCTATACGGAGGAATACCCAAGTCTGGCTGAAGGGATCGGTCTTGAAAACCGACAGGCGGGTCAAACCGCGCGGGGGTTCGAATCCCTCTTCCTCCGCCATTTTATTTTGTTGATTTTAATAAATTATTATTATCGCGGGGTGGAGCAACGAGCATTTGCATCGTGAATCATCTGCGAGTTGTACCGATCGAACCACTGCTTGTATAAGCTAACTGAGATCGGGACAGTCCCATGAAAAATATTGGGCAAGTACAAACTTAAATTATTTTCTTATTACCGCGGGGTGGAGCAGTCCGGTAGCTCGTCGGGCTCATAACCCGAAGGTCGCAGGTTCAAATCCTGCCCCCGCAACCAAAATTTTGCTCCTTTGAGTTTTTAATATAAATGGTCCGGTAGTTCAGTTGGTTAGAATGCCTGCCTGTCACGCAGGAGGTCGCGGGTTCGAGTCCCGTCCGGACCGCCATTTACAACTATGATGTGGCTCAGTAGCTCAGTCGGTAGAGCAAAGGACTGAAAATCCTTGTGTCGGCGGTTCGATTCCGTCCTGAGCCACCATTTATTTATGGCGGCTGTGGCGAAGTGGTTAACGCATCGGATTGTGGTTCCGACATTCGTGGGTTCGATTCCCATCAGCCGCCCCATAGATTACTTTTGCGGGTGTAGTTTAATGGTAAAACCACAGCCACGAGCTACACATCATGAATACGCTACGAGTTGCCTCTATGCATACACGTCTTTGAATATGCTAGAAGAAGCAGAGGCATGTTGGGTCGTGTACTTAAATTTAATACATTTAAAACTATACGCGGGTGTAGTTTAATGGTAAAACCACAGCCTTCCAAGCTGTTGTCGTGGGTTCGATTCCCATCACCCGCTCCAAATTGGGCCTATAGCTCAGCTGGTTAGAGCGCACGCCTGATAAGCGTGAGGTCGATGGTTCAAGTCCATTTAGGCCCACCATTTTTTCTCACTGCATATAATGTGATTAATTTAGCATCAGTATTTATTCCGCAGTAGCTCAGTGGTAGAGCATTCGGCTGTTAACCGAACGGTCGTAGGTTCGAATCCTACCTGCGGAGCCAATTTGGAGAAGTACTCAAGTGGCTGAAGAGGCGCCCCTGCTAAGGGTGTAGGTCGGGTAACCGGCGCGAGGGTTCAAATCCCTCCTTCTCCGCCAGATAATGGCCCGTTGGTCAAGCGGTTAAGACACCGCCCTTTCACGGCGGTAACACGGGTTCGAATCCCGTACGGGTCATACAAAAAAAGCTGCTCATTGGAGCAGCTTTTTTTATTGCTCTTAATAACATTAGTTATATTAATTGGGTGGTTTTAATAACTGCTGTTAGGGACTTTTGTTATGCTTAATTGCTAGTTTTGGTCGTTGAGAGCCCTTCTAAAGGACTTTTCTTTTATTTATAATCATGATTTTGTCCTTGATAGCCCCTCTAAAGAACTTTTCTTTTATTTATAATCATGATTTAGTCCTTGAGAGCTCTTCTAAAGGACTTTTTTTTATTCATAATCATGATTTAGTCCTTGATAGCTCTTCTAAAGGACTTTTCTTTTATTTATAATCATGATTTAGTCCTTGAGAGCTCTTCTAAAGAACTTTTTTTATTCATAATCATAATTTAGTCCTTGATAGCCCTTCTAAAGAACTTTTTTTAATTCATAATCATGATTTAGTCCTTGATAGCCCTTCTAAAGGACTTTTTTTTATTCTTAATCATGATTTAGTCCTTGAAAGCCTTCCTAAAGGACTTTGCCTTTAATCAGAATCGCGATTTTGTCCTTGATACCGCTTATGAAGAACATTTCCTTTTATCAGAATTACGATTTTGTCCTTCATACCGCTCATGAAGAATATTTCTTTACCCATCACATCTCATCCCGTGACCTCGGAACAGTTGGATCACAATCAGGCTCCTCACTTCCCGTTGACTCGGCAATTTTCATTAAGTAATAGCATTCCTCCCTCGCCATATGATCGGCCATCAGTCCTGCAAAAGTCCCTAAAATCTGTTCCGTTAATTCGAGCTCTTCAATTTCGTGTAAGAATAATTTAAATAGTTCAATCTCTAACTTCACATCATGATTCATCCGTTCTAGTGCTGGGAAGGAATCAATGTTTGCCCGCAGGTAACCTGTTAATTCTACTGCTTTTAAATAAAATTGTTCAAAATGCTTGGTGTATTTATCACTTTTTTCTTTTAACCGTTTTTCTACGGCATCCAGAGTGTCGGAAATGGCTCCTGCATGCCCGGCAGCATCTAGTAACCAGACTAAATGATGATGAAGCTCATGAAAGATGGGAGGGGCTTCCCCATTTTTTAAGTAACTGATAATGAGTAAGTATTCTTCTAATTCATTGACCATATGATTAATAAACGTGGGGGATAGATGGATTCTGATTTTACCTGATACGTGACGGCGAATAATAGAAAGCTTAAATTCACGAAATTCCTCTGTGAGTTTTTCAGCCTCAGCTGTGAGGGCTTCTAATGATGGATAGACTTGGTGCTGAACCATTGTTAATAGACGGTCATATTCATTTTTAAAATAGATGGATATCTCAATATCCCCCTTTTGTTTTTCAGGCAGAGAATCCAAGATAAATCGGGCATGGTCTCCTAAAACCTGTAGCCAAAAAAGGTGCTCAAAAACAGCGCTCTCTTTGAATGTCTTCAATCGTTTCCCTCCTTTCGCTTGTTCCCATTCCAATGTATTCAGCGTACAAGTTCACTATGAAAAAGATGGAAAATAAAAAGAAGGTATCCGTTTAGGACACCTTCTTCCTTTAATCTTTATTGGGTTCCACTGATCCAACCGATTCTGTTTCCCCTTTTTTATTCATAGAGAAATCATTCGAATTATGCATTTCTTGATTCTGTTCTCCGCCTAAGTACGCAGGTCTGTGTTTCGATTGAATCCCTCTGAATTTATCAAAATTCTGATTAACGATGATCCTCACTCCTTTTGTAAAATATCTTCCTACTCACTCTTCTTTCTGGGCTCTTGCAGGCTGATATCTTCACCAGCCACGTTTTCCATCCTTCCGTCGACTGTTCCTTCCGTATAATCATCCGTTGCTTGTTCGTGAGTCATGGCTAATCCTGCACTTGTTTCATCTTTTTTATCATAATCCTGGACATCAAAGATTCTTCCAGCCACGTTTTTTCCGTAATCTTTATCCATCCTTTTGCTGCACCTCACTTTTTGAAATAGGGTCTAGCATAGTATTTGAATTAATAGGGTAAATATACCGTTACCGGCTTAACCTGCGATACAAAAAAGAGGCGGTTTAACAGGGATAAAGCCACCTGTTAAACCGCCTCTTTATATTACAAAAAGAAAGATACTGTTAATCCAATTGTTAATAATAATCCGAAGATGGTGTTGGTTTGGGCAGTGGCTTTCATTGCAGGCATCATTTCGATCGGCTTCATTTTTCCTTTAAAACCTTTAACCGCCTCATTTGCCTTTGGAATGCTTAAGAATACTAGCAGTAACCAGAATGAAAATTCATTAGAGAGTGCAAGACCTGCAACCCATAAATAAGATACTGCAAACATAGCTGCAAGCAGGTTTACCGCATTTTTTCGGCCTATTAAAATCGCCACTGTTTTACGGCCATTTTCTTTATCTCCATCCAAATCACGGATGTTATTCGAGAGCATAATGGCACCAACTAAAATCGAAATCGGAATCGAGATTAAAATACTTTCTGTCGTAACACTTCCTGATTGAATATAAAATGACAGCAGAATGATAATAAGTCCCATAAATAATCCAGAAATCAGTTCTCCAAAAGGAGTGTAGGCAATCGGCAGCGGTCCTCCAGTATAGAGATACGCGACTAACATACAAATAATACCGATGACAGCAATCCACCAGCTGCTTTCCATACAAATGTACACACCGATTAGTGTGGCGATGCCAAAAAAGCTTAATGCGAGCCCAAGAACTGTTTCAGGCTTTACTCCATCTCTTACAATTGCTCCGCCAATTCCGACAGATTCTTCGTTATCTAAGCCGCGTTTATAGTCATAATATTCATTGAACATGTTTGTTGCGGCTTGAATCAAGAGACTTGCGATGAGCATGGCAAGAAATAATAAAATATTGATTTGACCCTCGTGTAAGGCTAAAGCTGTACCAATGGTTACGGGTACAAATCCTGCAGTTAACGTATGAGGTCGCATTAACTGCCACCACACCCTAAACCCCTTATTAGCTTGCACAGCAGCGGGTGCTTCCATTTTCGTTTCCATATGGCAACCCCTTCTATAATGTAAAATATTCAATAAGTACATACTCCTACAGAATAAGTGTAGGAAAAGTATAACAACCTGTCAACAATCGGAATATGGAAAAGCCGCCGAAGGAGAACAGACCAGAAAATCACGGAAACATGACAATTTGTAAAAAGTATTTTAAAATAAATAGGTCAAGTTTTTATTATGCAGTCTTGGATGAAAAAAGTGAAAATCCATCAAAGTATAAAAATGACATCATCTAAATGGTCTCATTTATACTATTTGCATGATTCCACTATATAGGGGGATTAAAAATGGCTGTAGCGCAACCAGTTTTATTTGCAGCTAAGGCTCTTGAAGCTATCCATATGGCTAAACAAAAAAATGAGCCTTTTTTTGTGTCAGAAATTCTAAAAATAGATGCTATAAACCCATTTCTTTTTTACCATGCGGGACAAGCGCTGTATCAAAATGAGCGTTTTTTCTGGAAAAATGCAGATGACACACTTCAACTCGTAGGGTTAGGGAGTGCTTTCTCAATTCTATCCAATGAAGATCATGGCCGATTTGCACATGTTGAAGAAGAATGGACAAAGTTTAAAGGCCGCGTGGTATCCGATAATAAAGGAAAAATAGAGGGGGCTGGTCCCGTCCTATTAGGCGGCTTTTCGTTTGATCCGAAAAAAAGAGAAGCAGGAATCTGGTCATCGTTCCCTAATGCTCAATTTTTTGTTCCTAAATTTCTGCTGACCATTCACAATCACAAAGATGTATATCTGTCTGTAACTTTTGCTTGTAAACCCTACGACGAAGAATCGATTGTTAAGGGAGTTAATCAAGAACTAGAAATGCTTCTATCAGATGCAAGGAAATCGTTTGAAAATACCAGACCTTTATTAGTTTCTAAAGAAGAAATTGCTCCTGACCAATGGAAGGCGTCTGTCAGCAGTGCAATTGATGCTTTGAAAAATAAGGAGCTTGAAAAGGTTGTGTTAGCAAGAAAAATAAAATTAACCTTTGAACAAGAACTCGATGTTACATCGATTTTACAAACATTAGATCAGGAACAAAAAGACAGCTTCGTCTTCTCATTTGATTGGCAGGGTGCTAGTTTTCTCGGAGCTACCCCTGAGCGGTTGGTCCGGAAAAAAGGAGATTTAGCACAATCCACCTGTCTTGCCGGTTCAATTGGCGTTGGTCAATCTGACGATGAAACGGCTGAGTTAGGGAAATGGTTACTAAAAGATGAAAAAAATACAGTTGAACACAACTATGTGGTTCAACAAATAACGAAGACCTTTGAAAATTTATGTTTAGAGGTTCAAGTCGATGAAAAACCTAAAGTATTAAAAATGAGAGATATTCAGCATTTATATACTGGAATAAGAGGAAAAGTCTTACACCATGTCTCACTTCTCGATTTTGTGGAAAGTTTACATCCAACTCCTGCCCTTGGAGGGACACCGCGAAATAAAGCGCTTCAAGTGATTCGGGATTTAGAGCAAATGGATCGTGGCTTTTATGCTGCTCCAATTGGATGGTGTGATTTTGAAGATAATGGTGAGTTTGTAGTTGGATTACGTTCAGGGTTAATTCAGGATCATAAAGCCACATTGTTTGCTGGCTGTGGAGTTGTGGAAAACTCTGTCCCTGAAAAGGAATATGAAGAGACACGGATTAAATTCAGACCAATGTTATCGGCACTCGGGGGAATGGAAAATTGAATTGGAAAACTGTTTTAACGGTATATGTAAAAACAATCGTTGAAAGCTTATACCAAGCTGGTGTTAGAGATGCAGTTATAAGTCCTGGTTCCCGTTCTACTCCGCTAGCTTATTTATTTGCAGAACATCCTGACATTCAGACACATGTAGTGATCGATGAAAGGTCTGCAGCCTTTTTTGCGATGGGGATGGCTAAAAAATCAAGCCATCCTGTTGTTTTGTTATGTACTTCAGGAAGTGCGGCCGCTAATTATTACCCGGCAATTGTGGAAGCTAAATATGCGAGAGTACCCTTGATAGCGTTAACAGCAGACAGACCGCATGAATTAAGAGAAGTCGGAGCTCCGCAGGCGATTGATCAGACTCATTTATACGGAAAACATGTGAAATGGTTTGTTGATCTCCCGCAGCCATCTAATCAGTCTAATACGATTTCCTACTTGCGGCAAACATGTTATAAGGCCTTTGATCTGAGTCAACAGTTTCCAAAAGGTCCTGTTCATTTAAATGTGCCGCTGCCGGAGCCATTAATTCCTGAATTGCCTGTAGAGTTTTCTAAAGACCAGTCAAGGAACAGCAGCGGGATAGGCAGAACCTTTCCGACCAGTTCAATGGTTAGAGAGCTTTCAAGTCTGTTAAACTCAAACCAAAATGGACTTATTATAGTAGGGGAGATTGCAGACGAAAAGGCCGCAGATTGGATTGTGGATCTTTCCGAAACCTATCAGCTTCCGATTTTGGCGGATCCGCTGTCTCAGCTTAGATCCAATGGAGATTCTCCGATTCAAACTTTAATTGATGCCTATGATACCTTTTTGAGATTTAAAGAGGTGCAAAACGAAGTCAGACCTGATTTTGTCATCCGCTTTGGGTCTATGCCCGTTTCTAAATTTTTATGTCAATTTATGGAAGAACTTGAAAGCATTAGATTTATAGTGATTGATGAAGGAGGACATCGGGATCCAATTCATAAGGCAACAGACACATGGGCAGTGAATGAATCCTTACTTATCAAAGAAGTTTTACAGGATCGTCCAACTCCACAAAAGCCTGGCAAATGGGCAAAGAAATGGCTTCATTATAACCAGCAAACGAGAATGTTAATTGAGGAAAAGAGTCCTTTACTCAAGTGGAATGAAGGTAAAGCAGTTCATACGATTCTGAACTACCTCCCGGACCAATCTCTTTTATATGTGGGAAACAGTATGCCAATTCGGGATGTAGATACATTTTTATCTAAGCAGCCGAAGCGAGTTCATGTCTTAGCCAACCGGGGCACAAATGGAATTGATGGTGTTGTGTCCTCTGCACTGGGTGCAAGTGCAAAGAATACATCCAATTACCTGCTCATCGGTGATTTATCTTTTTACCATGATCTTAATGGATTACTGATTAGTCAAATGGAAGGAATTGATATTACCATTTTTGTCTTAAATAATAATGGAGGGGGTATTTTTTCCTTCCTGCCACAATCGAATGAGCCCTATCATTTTGAAAAATTATTTGGCACACCGGCTAACTTAACGTTTGAACATGCTGTGCAAATGTATAAAGGCTTTTACACAAAGGTTATTAATGAAGCAGAATTAGAGGAAGCTCTTAAAAGCCTTTACACTAAACAGGGTTTAAAGGTAGTAGAAATTATGACGAATCGTGAGGAAAATGTCGTTATTCATCGAGAATTGTGGAATTTTGTTTCCCGGGAAATGATGGGAAATGAGTGAAAAATCTATGTATTTAAAGATAAGGGGTATTCAATACCATCTGAAGATTTGGGGGAGCGGTGAACCACTGTGGCTTCTGCATGGGTTTACCGGTTCCTCGAATACATGGGATATCCTTGCTTCTTCTATTAGTCAATACCGGACTATTGTAGCGATAGATTTACTAGGTCACGGGAAAACTGATTCTCCTGATTCCCCACAAAGATACACGATGAGTGAACAGATAGAGGATCTCGATGAAATAAGAAGGCAGCTTTCGTTTGATTCAATAGAACTATTAGGTTATTCCATGGGCGGACGAGTGGCGCTTTCTTATAGTATTTTAAAAAAGCAACAAGTAAAAAAATTGATCCTGGAAAGCAGTTCCCCCGGATTAAAAACAGAAGCGGAGCGTGTCGTTCGGCAAAAACATGATCTTAACCTGTCATTAAAAATAAAAAATGAAGGTCTTGAGTCCTTTGTAGCCTATTGGGAAAACATTCCTTTGTTTGCAACACAAAAGTCGCTTCCTGACTCCGTGAAAGAAAGAATCAGAGAAGAACGATTATTCCAAAATCCTATTGGCCTTGCCAACAGTCTGATTGGATTTGGAACAGGCAGTCAGCCATCCTTGTGGAAACGGCTTAATGAGGCAGTAATTCCCACTCTATTAATCACTGGACATGAAGATCAGAAGTTTTTATTAATTGCAAAGCAGATGGAAAAATTAATGCCCCAGGCAAAACACGTGAATGTTTTTAATGCGGGTCATGCAATCCATGTGGAACTCCCGCAAAAATTTGGTAAAATAGTTAAAGAGTTTGTACTGCATACATAAAAAGGAGGTTTTCATGATGGCAATAGAATGGAAATCAGAGCGTCAATATGAGGACATTTTATACGAGACTTACAATGGTATTGCGAAGATCACGATCAATCGTCCAGAAGTGCATAATGCTTTTCGCCCTAAAACAGTAATGGAAATGATTGATGCCTTTGCATACGCGAGAGACGATGCTAATATTGGAGTTATTATTTTAACGGGAGCAGGGGACAAAGCATTCTGTTCCGGCGGAGACCAAAAAGTAAGAGGTCATGGCGGATATGTGGGAGAAGACGAAATTCCACGTTTGAATGTTCTGGATCTGCAAAGATTGATTCGAGTAATTCCAAAGCCTGTTATCGCCATGGTGGCAGGGTATGCCATTGGCGGAGGTCATGTACTGCATGTAGTCTGTGATTTAACGATTGCAGCTGAAAATGCTATTTTCGGACAAACTGGTCCAAAAGTGGGAAGCTTCGATGCGGGGTATGGCTCAGGTTATTTAGCAAGAATTGTCGGACATAAAAAAGCAAGAGAAATTTGGTACCTATGCCGTCAATATAATGCACAAGAAGCTTTAGAAATGGGACTTGTGAATAAAGTCGTTCCGCTTGAGCAATTAGAGGAAGAAACGGTTCAATGGTGCAACGAAATTCTTGAAAAGAGTCCAACAGCAATCCGCTTCTTAAAAGCCGCATTTAATGCAGATACAGATGGATTAGCTGGTCTCCAACAGATGGCTGGAGATGCCACTTTGCTTTATTATACAACTGATGAGGCTAAAGAAGGCCGCGATGCCTTTAAGGAAAAAAGAAAGCCAGATTTTGGCCAATTCCCGCGATTCCCTTAATAATCTTGTTTCAGAAAGCTTAGCGATATAGTCGCTGAGCTTTTATAAATTAGAGGAACTTCATTGTGAAGTAGAACACCTGGTAAAATACGTGTAAGAAGGTGAAACAATGTCTAGTCCGGTTATGCCCATTTGGGTGACACAGCGGGCAAAATTAACACCAGAAAGAATAGGTCTTATCTATAAAGGAAAATCCTATACCTTTCAAGAGATATGGATGGAATCTAAAAAGTGGGCAAATCTGCTGTATCAGAAGGGTGTCCGTAACGGGGATCATGTTGGGGTCTGGATGAACAATGATGCAAAGACTGTATTTATTATTCATGCTTTACAACTTTTAGGGGCCCGGGCGATTTTGTTCAATCGGAAACTCCAGAAGGATGAGCTGTTTTGGCAGCTGGATAATTCCAGGGCTACTTGTTTGATTCATGATGGGGATATTGGTGAAATCAAAGGATTTTCTATTTTGGAGATTCAAGCAGAGGAGCACGAGCGTACGTTAAGTACTGCTCCAGACGATTCCTTGTTACTTGATGAGTGCTCAATGGATGATGTCTGCTCGGTCATGTATACTTCAGGAACAACAGGAAAACCCAAAGGGGTCCTGCAAACGTATGGAAATCACTGGTGGAGTGCAATGGGGTCTGCACTTAATCTCGGACTAAGCCACGACGATATCTGGCTTGCAGCAGTTCCGTTATTTCATATTAGCGGCTATTCCATCTTAATGAGAAGTGTTATTTATGGCGTGCCTGTTATTCTATATGAACGTTTTGATGAAGCAGCTATAAATAATGAGCTTATAAGTGGAAATGTAACGATTATCTCAGTTGTAACTGCTATGCTAAGCAGATTACTGGAAAATTTAGCGGGGCGAACCTATTCACCTAAGCTGCGCTGTGTCCTGCTTGGAGGAGGACCGGCTCCTTATCCGATTTTAAAGGCATGCAAGAACAAAAACATTCCTGTCTTTCAAACCTATGGAATGACGGAAACGTCTTCGCAAATCGTGACTTTGGCACCTGAATATGCTTTAACGAAACTGGGGTCCGCAGGGAAGCCGTTATTCCCATGTCGGGTGAAAATTGACAGGTCCGATGAAAATGGAACAGGAGAAATCTTAGTAAAAGGCCCCAATGTTACGGTTGGTTATTTCGAACGTCCTGATGCAAATGAACAGGCCTTTCAAAATGGCTGGCTTAAAACAGGTGATATTGGCTACCTTGATGATGAAGGTTTTTTATTTGTGCTAGATCGCCGGTCTGACTTAATTATTTCCGGAGGAGAAAATATATATCCAGCAGAGATTGAATCTGTATTATTATCACATCCCAGTATTCGTGAAGCGGGTGTTGTCGGAAAAGAAGATCCAACCTGGGGACAGGTTCCAGTTGCATTCGTGGTTTTATCAAAACAAGAAGACGATTTAGCAATAATCAATTGGTTAAAAGAAAAAATTGCGTCTTATAAAGTGCCTAAGCAAGTTATTGTTGTTGATTATTTGCCTCGAAATGCATCGAATAAGCTGCTGCGGAAAGAGTTACGGAATTGGCTCTAAATTAAAGGGGTCAGACATTAGGGTCTGACCCCTTTAATTTATAAATCAGCAGGTTTAAAAGTTTTGCAATCCGTTTCTTTGCTATTGTGAGCACGGTCTCCTCTTTGGGCCACTACATAAATTTCATCAGCGCCGCAAAGATTGCCATGTTCCCAGAAAATGCAGTTGTTGACTTCACATTTTACGTCTTTGGCCACTGTGTACACCCCTTTCTAGCTGTACACATATATTGTTCTCGAGAGCTTCCATTTGAATACTACGTAATTAAAAGGGGTAGCTTCCGAATTTTTGTAAAAAAGTCAGCTTTTTTTGCGGAAGCCGTTCCATTTTTTCGGAACAGGGTCAATTCCGCCGGGATGAAAGGGCTGGCATTTCAAAATCCGGACAATGGTTAAATATCCCCCTTTAATAAAGCCGAATCGGTTGATAGCCTCTATGCCATAATGAGAACAAGTTGGATAAAACCGACAGGATGGGGGTTTTAAAGGAGAAATAAATTTTTGATAAAAACGAATAATTCCTAAAGCAATATATTTCAAATAATCACCTTTCATTTCTTATACACTTTTATCATAATGGTAATAAGAAAAAAGAAAGAACGCAATTTTAAAGTTTAAATAGCACTAAGTAGATGAAAAAAATCGGAATTTACGATAGAATAGGTTGAGGAACAAATAAGGAGGGTTAATAAATGCCATCTGTAGAAAGCTTTGAGCTAGATCATAATGCTGTTAAAGCTCCATACGTCCGCCACTGTGGTGTTCACAAAGTCGGCAGTGATGGAGTTGTCAATAAATTTGATATTCGTTTCTGCCAGCCAAATAAACAAGCAATGAAGCCAGATGCCATTCACACGTTAGAGCATCTGTTAGCGTTTAATATTAGAAAGCATGTTGAGAAATATGACCATTTCGACATTATTGACATTTCTCCAATGGGATGCCAAACTGGGTTTTATTTAGTTGTCAGCGGTGCTCCTACCGTTGAGGAAATTATCGATTTGTTAGAAGAAACGATGAAAGATGTGGCAACGATTGAGGATATTCCTGCTGCCAATGAAAAACAATGTGGCCAAGCAAAACTTCATGACTTAGAAGGCGCTAAAAGACTTATTCATTTCTGGCTGTCTAAATCAAAGGACGAATTAAAACAAGTTTTTGCATAACGCAGGGAAGAGGCTGAAACCATGTCGGTTTTTAGCCTCTTTTTTTTGTTAAAGTTATCTATTCACTTTTCTTATCTTCATTTTCGTTAATATCCTGATTTTGCAAATAAGGATTATTTTCAAGCGGATCCACTGTGTGTTTGTATTGGTATGCTTTGGAAGTCGTTAAGACCGCAAGCAGCAGAACAACAATGACAATAATGACACAAATAATAAGTATGGTATACAAAGGTGCTCCCTCCTTCTTTTCTATAGTACAAGAATGTAAACTTTTTTTCATCAAAAAATAAGTTTGTCTCTTTACGAAAAGGGTATCCTAAATCTAGGAGGGTGATCGTATGTCCGAACATTTAATCCAAACTGTCAACAGACAAATTGCAAACTGGACCGTATTGTATGTCAAGCTTCATAATTACCACTGGTTTGTAAAGGGACCTCAATTCTTCACACTGCACGAATTGTATGAACAACTTTATAATGAAGCTCATACATATATTGATGATTTAGCAGAACGGTTGCTTGCCCTCGATGGCAAACCTGTGGCGACGATGGGAGAAGCGCTGGAAATAGCAACTATTAAGGAAGCGACAGGTACCGAGACAGCAGAAGAAATGGTTCAATCTACTCAAGATGATTTCGAGATTTTAATTGATGAATTTAAAGACGGTATGATTATAGCTGAAGAAGCTGGGGATGAAACAACGGCGGACATGCTTCTGTCTATTCACCAAAGCTTAGAAAAACATGTTTGGATGCTGAAGTCGTTTTTAGGTAAATAATCGTTGTGGAAAGCCATTGGCACCAATGTCAATGGCTTTTTATTTTAAGCTCGTCTGTCGGCGGGTTTTCTTTTTTGTAAAGACAAAAAAGAAATTTTCCATCAAAAGGTATCATTGGAACTATGACAGATAACGTTACACGAAAAATCTTAAAGCATATGATTAAGTAGAGCTATTCTTTCATTTTATCTAAGGGGAAATGTATAATGGAATTCATTCGAACGTTTACTATCCCTTTCATTTCGTGTGTCGGTTCAGTAGTCTCAGTTATGTTTGGAGGCTGGAATCATATTTTTTTGTTATTGATCATTGTTGTCATACTTGATTACGTACTAGGTGTTTTAATTGCGTATATGAACGGATCTTTATCTAGCAAGGTAGGCTGGAAGGGAATTGCCAAAAAGGTGATTATATTTTCCCTGATAGCGGTTGCCCATATTGTCGATGTAGTTTTGGATACTCAACACCTGGTGCGGAATGCAACGATTTTGTTTTATCTATGTAACGAATGTATTTCCATTATAGAACATGCCGCGAAAGCTGGAGTACCCATTCCTAAAGCTTTATTGAATGCTTTAGAGAGCATCAGTCAGAATGATCATAAAAACCTAGATCAGGGTAAGGACACTGATACACAGGATAAGGATCCTAATAAAACTCCTGAATAAAAATCACCTATATGTGGAAAAAGAAACATAAATGGTTTTAAGGAGATAATCTTATGACAAATGAGAGGAAGACCTATTATATTGATCTAGGTAACGGTGAGATTTCCCGAAGCAGAACAGCATCTACTTGGAATTATCATATTGAAGCCTCCAATGAAGAAATTACTCAGCTGCGCGAGTATTTTGACCAAATGCATTCGACAGGGTGGCAAAACTTTCTCCGTGCCCATGTTCCATACGTTCAATATCATTATGATCGCGAAAATGATGCGAATGATCGTCTATTAAAAGATGTGTACCGATTGATTCACGATTTGGGAGATGAAGATGCAAGAAAACATATTGAGTCTATTGGGATATTGGAAGAGGATTCCTATGCCGAGCCAAACACTCAAAGCATTCAAAATGACATAAATAATTAAAGAGCCCTCAAAGAGGCTCTTTAATTATCTAGGGTGCTTCCGCTTTTCTTACTTAAAGACCTGTTTCTGCAGTAATATCTTGGGCAGTATCGATCACTTGTTGAGGGACTTCAACTGTCGCATTATTAAAATCAGCATAGGATCCGTTCATTTTCATGTCCATTATTAAGGTTTCTTCCCCTTCAGTAATAGTTAGGGAAAGGATCATATTTAGCTTGGTAGGATAGAAGGATTCTTGATCGATAAACATCTCATACTCTAAATTTTCAATCGCCATATTTTCAAATACATTCCCCATCGCTTCATAATCTTGAGGCATAGCGCTTTGGAGCATTTGATTGGCAAACTCTGCGAATTTATCGCCATTCGCTTTTAATTTTAAAATATAATTAGTTTCATCTTTTTGGAATTCAAATTCATCGATAAATTGCTTCAGATTTTCTAATTCAGCCCCAGGGTTATTTTGCTGCCCGGCTGCTTCTCCCAATATTTGTCCAGACATTTCACTTGGCATTTTTAACCAGGTCTGATTGGATGGTTCTAAAAAGAAGAAACCATCTTCCGTCACATACATTTCTGTATCAAATGACTCCTCAGTTCCTTCAACAGATGTAGTTAATTGTTGATACATAGCAAGCGGTTCAGCAACGATTTGGCCATTCATACTTGTTGACATATTCATGGCCTCTTCTTGTAGATTTGAGGTCATGGACATATCCATATCGGTCGTCATTGAAAAACTCTTCAGCGAATTGGAAGCTTCCATTGTTTTGTTATAGACTTCTTCAAGAGTCAGTTCTTTCTCTTCTTCCACTTGTTCTTCCTGAGCTTCTTGTTCTGCAGGTTCTGTCTCATTGGTTTCTGGTTCTGATCCGCTGACATCTTCTGCAGTCTGATTACATCCAGCTAATACTAAAAGGAAAGCAGCAGTCAGCAGGATCATCCATAGCTTTTTCATTAATTGTCCTCTCCTTTTCCTTCGGCTCTTGACTTGAGCGTACGGTTTCATTTTACGGTAAAATAAGCATGTAAGATTCATTTTTTTGTAAAATCCGACTAAGGAACTATACCCATGAATCAGGAGCGACTCTCATGATTGTATTATCAGATTTGGCAGGAAACAAAGTAGAATTATCCTTTGGCAGGCAAGCAGAGACTAATCAAATCAGGCATGTTTTATGTATCACCGAATATAGCGGTTACTGGTTATGTACAAACCATAAGACGCGAGGGATTGAATTTCCAGGCGGAAAGCTGGAAGAAGGTGAAAAGCCAGAGGAGGCAGCAAAGCGGGAAATCTTTGAAGAAACTGGCGGTGAGGTCGGGGAATTAACGTTTATTGGCCAATATAAAGTAATCTCGGAAAATGAGGAGTTTGTCAAAGGTGTCTTTTATGCCGTTGTGAAAGAGATAGTGAGTAAAAATGATTACATGGAGACAAGAGGTCCTGTCCTTGTTAAGCATGATATATTATTTGAGAAATTAGACGAATCCTTTAGTTTTATTATGAAGGACGGAGTTGTTAAAAAAATTATAGAATATATCAAAAGTGAAAGAGAGGCCAACCCATTTTGTTCATGAGTTGGCCTCTTACTTGCTAGTTATCTTTAATTAATTTTTTCTCTATTAGTTCAACAACTTTATACATAATAGTAGCAAAAACTGCAATGACAAGCAGAGACAGCATAACCAATGTAAAGTTGAAAACCTGGAAACCATATATAATCGAGTAGCCTAACCCTTGGGAGGACACTAAAAATTCTCCGACAATAACCCCTACCCAAGATAAGCCTACATTAACTTTTAAGGTTGAAATAATGGTCGGAAAAGAAGCAGGAAGAATCGCTTCTTTAAACATTTGAAATCGTGTGGCCTGGAAGGTTTGTAAAACTTTTAAATAATTTGGATCGACTTCGCGAAAAGAGGTATATACCACGATCGTTGTAATGATGACAGAAATAATAGTTCCCATCGCAATAATAGATGCAAAATTAGGACCCAACGCAACGATTAAAATCGGGCCTAATGCGACCTTAGGCATTGCATTTAATACCACTAAATAAGGATCAGCAATCTTAGAAAAAAACGGAAACCACCATAATATCGCGGCCAATACCGTACCTAGCAAAGTTCCTAAGATAAAGCCTAAAACTGTTTCAAAAAGAGTTACCCCGATTTCTGAAAATAGCGAAGCATCTTGAACCTTATTAATAAATAAGTCAAAGACCTTAGATGGGGAACTAAAAATAAGCGGGTTAACCCAAGAAAGGCTGCTGGCGATTTCCCATAAAGCAAAAAAGGCAATGAATATGATGATTTGGTAAATCCGTACCATTCTTTTTTCTTTAATTAGACTTTGTTTATATTGTTCATGAAGGAGATTGATATCAGGCTTTTGTTTCAAGATTTTCCAACTCCTTCCATATTTCTTGAAACAGGTTAGAGTAGTCCGAATGCTGCCTTGCATGAAAAGGCTTTAGTTCTTTTAATTGTTCAGGAATATGAAAGATTTTATGAATCTTTCCTGGGTTACTTGATAATAAATAGATGGTATCACTCATGGCGATTGCTTCCCCAATGTCATGAGTAACCAGTACCGCTGTCTTCTTAAATGACTTTAGGGTTTCCCATACGAGATCCTCGAGTTTAAGTTTTGTTTGAAAATCTAAGGCAGAGAAAGGTTCATCCAGCAATAATAGCTTCGGATTGGTAGAGAGTGTCCGAACAAGAGCTACTCTTTGCCGCATCCCGCCTGACAGTTGTTTCGGGTATTGATCCTCAACTCCAGCTAGTCCCATTTCTTTTAATAAATCTAGGACTCTTTGAGATGAATCCGGATTTAATTGTCCTTGCAGCTTTAATCCAAGTGTGATGTTTTCTTTTATTGTTTTCCAAGGAAATAAATAATCCTGTTGCAGCATGTATCCAACCTGTTGTGAGGCCTCATCCAGAACTGATTTCCCCTCAATCGAGACTCTTCCTTCTGTTGGGGGAAATAGACCTGCAATAATGGAAAGGAGTGTTGTCTTTCCGCAACCGCTCGGACCGAGGAGGGAGATGAATTCTCCTTCCTCTGATGTAAAATGGATGTCTTCAAGAGCGGTCGTGGCCGTTTTTTTCGTGAAGTAGGTGTGATGAACATGTTCAACTGACAAAAAACTCATGTTTGAACGGCCTCCTTTTTTACTTTGAACCAATACAAGATTTTATACCTTACTCCTCAATTACAGATTCAGCAATCTCTGTATTTACTAATGTTTTATGATCCACCTGCTGCGGCAATTCCCCAGCTTCATCCATAATCGCTTGCAGGTTATTCCATTCTTCTTCATCTAAAATTGGATCAGTGGCAAAAGACCCTTGGCTTCTATAGCGATCAACACTCATCTCAATAATGTCAAGCTCTGTATCTTCAAAATATGGCTGGATTGTTTCGGCAATTTCTCTTGCGCTGGCTGTTTGGATCCAGCCCTGGGCTTTGTAAAGAGCACGAGTGAATTTTTCAATGGTTTCTTTGTTTTCATCCATATAACTTTGTTTAGCCATAAAGGTTGTATATGGTACGTGTCCGGACTCAGTACCGAAGGAGGCAACAACATGGCCGATACCTTCTTTTTCAAAAACACTGGCTTGAGGCTCAAATAATTGGACATAGTCACCAGTTCCAGAAGCGAATGCACTGGAGATGTTGGCGAAGTCAATGTTTTGAATTAGATTCAAGTCATTATGAGGATCGATTCCATGCTTCTTTAATACGAACTCCCCTACCATTTGCGGCATGCCGCCTTTACGCTGGCCGAGGAAAGTGGAGCCTTTTAACTGATCCCAAGAAAATTCTCCGATATTTTCACGGGCTACTAAAAAGGTTCCATCAGTTTGGGTTAATTGGGCAAAATTAATAACAGGATCATTAGAGCCTTGTGCATAAACATAGATGGATGTTTCGGATCCTACGAGACCGATCTCTGCACCATCTGAAAGTAAAGTTGTCATAACTTTATCACCGCCGAAAACGGTGGTAAGCTCAATGTCCAGACCTTCTTCTTCAAAGAAGCCTTTTTCAATGGCTACGTATTGAGGCGCGTAGAAAATTGAACGGGTTACTTCAGCAATACGTACCTTTTCATTTCCTGGGTTGCAAGCAGCTAATGTTATAATCAACATACAGGCTACAGTCAAAGAAAGTAAGACTTTAAACCACTTTCTCATATATTATCCTCCTCACAATTAGGCTTTTTCCTATGGGTATTCGCCCGGAAAAAGAATCTAACTTATCGTATGAAAAAAGAAAAAATGTGTGAATGCCCATATATAAAAAAGATTTTTTAGTGCCTAAGTGTTCCGGTTACCCTTAAGCAATGGTCCGATAGGCCATTCCCTAAGGGGCGGAATAACAGTCCTGAGTGCCAAATAACCGAACACAGAGCTCGGATAATCGAGCTAAAGGGCTAATAAATCCATTTACGACCAAGCAATCATTAAATATAGGTGAAAAGGAGTTTTTCATCATGTCGCTCATAATCGATAAGCAAAAGTTTCCTTCTCCGCATCCAAACATTGACCTTTTTCACGTTACATATTATTCCAGTGGCTTAAAAGTGAAAGGGCTGCTTGCCGAACCGACAGGCACTCATTTATTAAATGGGTTTCTGTATTTGAGGGGCGGGATCAAAAATGTTGGAAAGGTAAGACCTGGACGAATTATACAGTTTGCATCAGAAGGCTTTGTCGTTTTTGCTCCTTTTTACAGGGGAAATCAAGGCGGGGAAGGTTTTGAGGATTTTGGCTTACAGGATAGGCACGATGCTTATTCAGGTTTTGATCTTTTAGCAGAACATCCGAGGGTTTCTGCCGATTCGATTCATGTTTTTGGTTTTTCAAGAGGAGGCGTTATGGCCCTCTGGACAGCCATAGAAAAACCAGCTGCATCAGTGGTTACATGGGGTGGTGTAAGTGATATGGCCCTTACTTACGCAGAAAGAACAGATTTAAGAAGGATGATGAAGCGGGTCATTGGCGGGACACCCATGAAAGTGCCAGAACTGTATCAGGAACGAACCCCTCTCTACTATTTAGAAGGAATGGAAGCGCCTGTTCTTATAATTCATGGTCAAAAGGATGAAAATGTTTCTGTTGAACATGCATACCGGCTGGAAAAAAGACTAAAGGAGTTGGGAAAATTCGCGGATTCCTGGTATTTTCCTGATTTTACCCACTATTTTCCTCCAGCTGTTAACAGAAAGACGGTCCACGAACTAACGATGTGGATGAAAAAATATGGACTTGGAAGGGGCTGATTTTTATGGGGATGCCTTTGGAATTGCAAACAGTAATCGTTACAAACGGGAAAGAAAAGCGATTAAAGGAAAACACATTTGAACTTGTAAAAACAGGCTATCGTCTATACCCGATGCATATTCCCATCGAGGTCCGAAGAAAGAAGGAGTCTGAACCAAGCGGAACGGCTGTAATTGACTGTTTAAAATGGGAAGATAAAAAAACGGTTATTATATATCGGCTGGAATCGCTGTACTCTGTGAACTAACTTAACCCTCTGATTTAGAGGGTTTTTTTCTGTATTTGGGAGAAGAAAGACAAAACCAGCAAAAATTAAGGTTAAAGTATCCTACATAAAGGCAATAAGGACAAAATCGGGGAAAGACAAGGTCAAAGTATCCTTCATAAAGGCGATGACCGATTACGTCGAATCGATAAATAATGCATTCTCGCACAATAAATTACCCCCGCCCAATTCAATCATATTTACCTTCGGACAAGAATAAAAATAAAAAGAATGGCTTGACCTATTTTATACTTTAAGCGTATTAATTGGCAGCAATAAAGATAAATCGACGAAGTGGCCAATTTTAGGAATAAAGTATAAGGGCAACTAGACAATCGCCTAAACCTAAAGGTTAGCGCTAGTCAAGTTTTCTTTAGATGAAGCCCCACAACAGGAAGATACTTTAAACAATCCGTGTACTGGACAGTAGGGATGAACATGTATCAATTTTGGAGGAAAAGCGGGTTTGTGATAGCTGGGGGAACAATTCAGGGACTTGGAATGGGATTGTTTTTGTTTCCTCATTCGATTCCATCAGGAGGAGCTGGCGGGATATCAGTTCTTTTAAATCATTTTCTTTTAATCAATATGGGATTAGCCCTATGGATTGTAAATTTTTCAATGCTTATGCTCGCGATGAAATATTTGGGAAACAGATCTGTAATTTGGACTATGGTAGCGATTACCGTTACTTCTCTCTCGATTGGCTTTTTTCAGCATATCATTCCAACCCCAATCGGCAATGTATGGATAGATGTTGTAGTTGGGTCTGTTTTTCTTGGAACAGGGATCGGACTGTTGCTAAGGGAAGGCGTCTCCAACGGTGGAGTTGGAGTAATCGCCTTAATTATTGCCAAGTATCGGCATGTGTACCCTGGTAAACCATTATTTTGGATGAATGGTTTTATTTTTATTTTAACCGCTTCTATTATCAGCTGGGAAATTATCATTCAGGCTTTGTTAAGCCAATGGATTTCAACGAAAATGGTCGATGCTATCTATAGTATTAATTTCCACTCTGTTTACACATTAAGCTGGAGGAAAAAGTAAACCTTTATACATAATTGTAACGGAATGGGGCGTGTTTCTTTTCGCCATCTGATTTTTTGACATGGATTAATGTTAAGGCGAGCAGCGCGCACAAGAGTGTCAGTGCAGCAAGAGCATAAAACATGCCGGGACGCGACCAATCCAATAAGCGGGTCATAATTGGCGGTCCGACAGCCACCCCTATGAATCGGACTGAACCATATAAAGAGGTGACAAAACCCCTTCGCTCTTTTCCAACCGAGCCAGTAATTAAACTATTAATGGACGGTAAGATTAAACCAGTTCCTACACTGCTTATTGCCAGAACCAGCAAAAATGGCACTAACCTTTCAATGAACGATAATAAACTATAGGAGAGTGTCATCAGTAAAAATCCAAGTACAGTTAACCGTTTCATGATAAATAAATTCTTACCGATTTTACTGCCTGTAATATAAGAGGTTATACCCATAACTAACAAAGGAATTGCAAGAATAAGACCCTTTATGACTCCATCAATTTTATAATCCTTTTCTAATACATCGCTTAAATAGAAAAGAATCCCAAACAAGGTAAACAAACAGGTTGCACCGGCTAAATAGGTTGTAAGCAGCCAGCGGCCTTCATATTTAAAGACACTAAGCAGACCTCTCATATATTTACGAAAAGGAGGAGGTGCCTGGCGGTGTCTTTTTTCTTTGATAAAAATCCAAGTTAAAATGATCGAAACGACACAAATCGCAGGAAAGGCAAAAAAAACAGCATACCACACAATCAGGCCAACTAAAGATCCAATAATGGGTGATAATACTTTACCTAAACCATTAGAGGCTTCGACGATTCCGAGTACCTTGCTTCTTTCTCCTCCTTTAAACAGGTCGGCGGTTAAAGCCATTGCAATCGGTGCAGTTCCTGCAGCGCCAATCCCTTGTAAGGTTCGTCCAATTAATATCCATGCAAACGCATTATTAAAAGCGGAAGCAGCAAACCCAGCGAGCAATCCGCCAATCCCATAAAGAATGAGAGCAGGCAATATAATAATCTTTCTTGAAAATCGGTCTGAAAGATAACCAAGGATTGGAATAAATATCGCAGCAGCGATGGAAAAGACTGTTATGGTTAAGCTTACTTGGAATTGGCTAAGTTTCAGGGCTGTCTTCATTTGCGGAAAGATTGGAATTAGCATTGAATTACCAAGAGTCATTATGAGCGGAATTGAACCTATAGCGGTTATCATCATTCCCTTATTATTGGACGCCACGGGCTTGTACACATCCTTTTTTAGACTTCTTAAACCATAACTTTATGGTGAACGATTTATTTTAAATTCATAGGAGGCGGGACTAGCCAGCCTTTTTCCTTTGAAATTTTTAATAGTTTTTCTTCATATTCTGTTCTCTGTGTATGAAACTCTCCGAACATCTGCGCAATATCCTCCCGCAGCGAAATTCCCATTACATAACTGAATAAAATGTTTCCAGCGATTATTTCTCTTTGCACGAGTCCGGCAATTTCCGGATCATTGAACCTGGCTCCTGCAGGAATATCCTCTGGCTGTACATCAGGTCTGGCTGGGGGAGCTGGCGGCAGGCGAATTCCGCTGGTTTTGAGAATGGCTTCGGTTTGTTGTTCCTCTTGTTTGACACAGTTTTCCGTGAAATCCTCCAGAAATGCTTTTAAGTCGTGATCGCTAGAGTGATTCGTTAAGATTTGAAGCGTTACTAAAAACCCCTTTGTAGCATAAAGGTGCGACCAAAGATTAAAGACCTCACCCGAATGCAGCGGCTCTTCTTGTGGCTTACTACTTAAGATCCCCATTCGTTTCCATCCTTTCTTTACAAATAAAATCCATATTATTGTTTCTCCATGATGAAATTTTATGTCTCTATTTACATTTATTTGAATCGGGACAGGAACCTACCTTTCTTACAAACATAGGCTAAAACAGATTGATTTTATGTGAAAAAAGCTGAAAACAAGGAGTGAGAACATGAAAGTATCCAGGGGGAAACCTATTTTTAATACGATCATTAGCTTATTTTTAATGGTTAGTTTTGTCCTGGCAGGCTGCAGCGCAGGTGATGCTGAAGCGGAAAATGGCTCAAATGTAATTAGGATTGGGTATCAGAAAAATGGGCCGTTGCTTATTTTAAAATCACTTGGGACAGTAGAAGACCGCCTAGAGGAAATTGGTTATACGGTGGAATGGAATGAATTTCAGGCAGGTCCCGCGTTGCTTGAGGCACTTAATGCAGGAAGTATTGACTTAGGAAGAACAGGAAATTCACCTCCAATTTTTGCTCAGGCAGCTGACGCTCCGCTTGTCTATATGGCAGCGGGGAAATCCAAATTTAAGGGGAGCGGCATTCTTGTTCCAGAGGACTCTCCAATTCAAGCACTAGAAGATCTAAAAGGTAAACGGATTGGCTTTGCAAAGGGATCGAGCTCACACTTTCTTCTTGTTAAAGCACTCGAAAGTGTGGGAATTTCATATGACGAGATTACACCTGCTTATCTGCAGCCAGGCGATGCAAGGGTTGCATTTGAACAGGGCAATATAGATGCTTGGGTTGTATGGGATCCATATACAGCTTCAGCCCAAATAAACTCGAATGCTCGTATGATTGTTGATGGTGAGGGTTTCACTACAGACAGGGACTTCTTTTTAGCAAACAAAGATTTCGCTATTAAGCACAAGGAAGCACTTGACGTTGTGATTGAAGAAGTTCAAAAATCTTCAGAGTGGGCGAATCAAAATCATGACGAACTGATCCCAATGCTTGCCGAAGTTTTAAAAATAGATGAAGCCTCAATTAAAATGAGTGTTGAAAGACGGGTTTACGGAGTTGATGAGCTTTCACCAGAAATCATGGAAGAACAGCAGAAAATAGCAGACACTTTTTATAATTTAGATATCATTCCGAAGAAGGTAAACGTTCAGGATGCTCTTATAAAGGAATAGCAGATGGGAATATACATGATATCAAAAAGGAAGGAGGGGGAAAATTGAAACCGACGGTAACGGGTTTACTGACCAGACTGGTTCCATGGGCGATCCCTTTTTTCTTACTAGTCCTATGGCAGATTTTATCCTGGCAGGGGGTAATCCCTGAGAGAATTTTGCCTGCGCCTACCGCTGTATTTGAAGCAGGATTTTCCCTATTGATGACAGGGGAATTGATAGACCATATTTCTATTAGTCTTTGGAGAGCATTAGCCGGATTCTTAATTGGGGGATCGGTTGGGTTTTTACTCGGTCTTTTCAATGGAATCTTCCGTACTTCCGATCTTTTATTTGATACTTCTATTCAAATGTTAAGGAACATTCCGCATTTAGCGATGATCCCTCTTGTCATTCTGTGGTTTGGTATTGATGAAGTGTCTAAAGTATTTTTAGTCGCACTGGGTGTTTTATTTCCAATCTATATTAACACCTATCATGGCATCAAGTCAGTTGATAAGACCCTCATTGAAATGGGCAAAGCTTATGGATTAAAAGGCACGTCACTGTTTTTCACTATTATCTTTCCAGGTGCCTTATCATCTATTCTCGTTGGGATTCGCTTTTCGTTAGGCGTTATGTGGCTGACTTTAATTGTTGCCGAAACGATTTCTGCCCACACAGGGATTGGGTATATGGCCATGAATGCCCGCGAATTTATGCAAATGGATGTAATCGTCCTTAGCATCGTCCTCTATGCCTTATTTGGTAAGCTTTCTGATGTAATTGCCCGGTATTTTGAAGGTAAATGGCTTCAATGGAATACGTAAAAACATGGAGGGGGAAGCCTTGGAAACGAAATTTCCGAAAATTCATGTGAAATTAGAGAATATCAAAAAGTCCTATGATAATCGGGTGGTCCTTGAAGGAATTAACCTTGATATTCATGAAGGGGAATTTGTTGCAATCGTTGGGAAGAGCGGCTGTGGAAAAAGTACATTGCTTCGATTGATGGCAGGCTTAGAAGCATGTGATGATGGAGCGATTAGGATCAATGGAACGAATCTCATGGGTTTAAACAAAGAAGCTAGAATAATGTTTCAGGATGGTCGTCTGCTGCCATGGAAAAGAATTTTAGAAAATGTCGGTTTGGGCCTGATTGGCGAGTGGCGTCCTAAAGCAATTGAAGCCTTGCGGAATGTAGGGCTGGAGGATCGGCTAAAGGATTGGCCTTCCAAACTGTCGGGAGGACAAAAGCAGCGGGTGGCGCTGGCCAGAGCCCTTGTTCATCAGCCGAATATTCTCTTATTAGATGAGCCGCTTGGAGCGCTGGATGCATTAACCCGGCTTGAAATGCAGGACCTGATAGAGGAGATTTGGAGACAAAAGAAAATAACTTCTGTTCTTGTCACTCATGATGTTGAGGAAGCGGTTGCCCTTGCCGACCGTGTGATTTTAATAGAAGCGGGCCAGATCGTACTCAATATACCAATCAATCTGCCGCGAAGAAGACAACGCACTCACCCTGGGTTTGCGAAGTACGTAGAGGAAATTCTGGAAAGAATTATGGGTAGCAACACTGATAATGGGAATTTAAAGGTTGCATTTAAATAAGGAGAGAACAAGTTCTCTCCTTTTTGATACTTTAGAAGGTTATAAGTGCGATAATTTTTTTAAATTTGCTATATGGTTGTCCTTCCTTCTAAATTCCGTGCATACACTAAAAGTGTTAATGGTATTGGAGGAGTGGCGTATGTTCATCTTATTGGAGAAAGCTATTATTGGTATGGCATTTTTGCGTTTGTTATCAGGGAGTTTAGAAATTTTTGCAGCCCTATTAATTTTAAAATTTAATGACGTTGAAAAAGCACTGGTTGTTAATAGTTCTCTCGCATTAATTGGCCCGATCGTTTTGATTGTCACCACTGCAATCGGACTGTTTGGGATAGCAGAGAAAATCTCCTTTACGAAAATTATTTGGATTGCCTGCGGGGTCGGATGTATCTTATATGGCGTTAAAAGTCATTAAAATAGAGAGGATGCATCATAACGGGTGAACTCCCCTTGTGATGCATCCTCTTTTATTTTTATTGCTCTGTTAAACTTGACTGTTGATTTCCGCTCTAGTGCGCTTGCTTTTCTCGCAGGACAAGGAATGCTTCGGCAGCGATACATCGCACGAAGAAAATGCGCATGCATTTTCGAGGATTCTCGCGCACTTCTGCTCCAATTACCTATGTTATAAAATCAACATTAACCCTTAACACTGCCATTTTTATAAAAGCTTATTCAGTTCTAACTGGACCGCCTGCTTTTTCAATTTCTTCTGCTATGTCCTGGAACTTGGCAAAGTTTTCTTTAAATTTTTTCGCGAGTTCAAGGGCTTTTAGTTCGTAGGCTTCTTTATGTTCCCAAGTTCTTGCAGGCTGGAGCACATGATCAGGCACACCAGGTACATGAACAGGAATATATAATCCGAAAATAGGATCCCTTACAGTTTCCGTAGAGTTTAGCTCTCCATTTAAAGCAGCTTGCACCATGGCGCGGGTAAACTGAAGCTTCATTCTTTTTCCTACTCCGAATTCTCCTCCTGTCCAGCCGGTATTAACAAGAAAGACTTGGACTTCGTGCTCGTCAATTTTTTCACCCAGCATCTTTGCATATCTTTGTGCCGGGAGCGGAAGGAATGGAGCACCGAAGCAGGTTGAGAAAGTCGCTTGTGGAGAAGTAACTCCACGCTCTGTTCCCGCAAGTTTGCTCGTATATCCGCTTAAGAAATGATACATCGCCTGCTCTTTTGTTAATTTTGAAATCGGTGGAAGTACACCGAAAGCATCAGCTGTTAAAAAGATAATTGTATTTGGGTGACCTGCAACCGATGGATAGGCAATATTGGACATATTTTCAAGCGGATAGGCAGCACGTGTATTTTCGGTCAGTGAGCTATCATCGTAATCGGCTTCTCTCGTATCAGGATCGATCATAACATTTTCTAAAACCGCACCAAAACGAATAGCTTCAAAAATCTGCGGTTCCTTTTCTTGTGAGAGATTGATACATTTTGCATAGCAACCTCCTTCAATGTTAAAAATACCGTTTGCAGACCAGCCGTGCTCATCATCGCCGATCAGTTTGCGATTGGGGTCAGCTGAGAGAGTTGTTTTTCCTGTTCCAGATAAACCGAAGAAGAGAGCTACATCCCCTTCAAGACCGATATTTGCTGAACAATGCATGGAGAAGACATCATTTTTCGGCAATAAGTAATTCATAACAGAAAAGATCGATTTTTTCATCTCGCCGGCATATTCAGTTCCGCCAATTAACACAACCTTTTCTGTAAATGATATAATGATAAAGGTTTCAGAACGTGTTCCATCAACAGAAGGGTCTGCTTTAAAACCAGGAGCAGAAATAACGGTAAATTCAGCATGGTGATTTTTCAATTCTTCATTAGTCGGACGGATAAATAGCTGCTGTGCAAATAAATTATGCCATGCTAATTCATTAATTACTTGAATGGGAAGGCGATAGGAAGGGTCTGCCCCCGCAAAACCTTTGAAAACAAAAACCTCATTTTGCTGTTTTAAATACTGTAAAACTTTATCATAAAGCTTTGCGAATTTTTCAGAATCAAAAGGCTGATTAACCTTGCCCCACTCAATTTCATTTTCTGTGAGGGCGTCTTTAACAATAAACTTATCTTCTGGGGAGCGCCCCGTATATAGTCCTGTTTCCGCACGTACGGCACCAGTTGATGTTAGAATCCCTTCATTTCGTTCTAATACCTTTTCAACCAACTTAGCTGTACCTAATTGAATTTGTAAATTGCCTCCATGGTCAATGGCAGTTAGATTTGTTTTAAGAAGACTAGAACCCATAAGTTACTCCCTGTCCTTCCTTTTAAATTTTTCAATTCAACTAAACACTTTTTCGAGATATCCAGAGAATTATTTTTTGTGTTGAAACCTAATTACATACTTGTTTACTTTTGTATAGAAGATCAAAATTTGACCTTTATTTCTTAAATAGTATAACACATTGATTTTAATAGTCTATACTATTTAGCAAGAATGGTTCCAGGATTTTTTAAAATTAGACGATACGCCTTTTTTCCTTATAAGTAAAGGAAGTTTTTAATGGAAAGTGTATAATAGAAGTAAGTAGGAAATAAATGGGGTGAAAGGTCAAATGAGTAAAGAAAGGTTAGCTTTATATGATGCCCAGTGTGCCCTTTGTCAGAGAACGAAAAAAACCGTAACCAAATTGGATTGGTTAAATAAAATAAAATGGGTCTCTTTACAAGAATATGAGAAAATCGACCATTCCCTAACATTTCGGGCCATTGACCTTAGAAGAGAACTTCACCTCTTGATTGAAACCGAAAAGGATATAAAGATTTTAAAGGGGTTCCGTTCCATACGGTATATGTTTCTTCTCTTGCCTTCCACATTTGTACTCGGTTTACTGTTGTATATTCCTGGAGTTTCACGAATTGGGGATCCTATTTATAAGTGGGTGGCAAAACGCCGCCATCAGCTGTTAAAAGGCCAGTGTGATTCAGACAGCTGTACGATTTAATCATTAATTAACTGGCTTTTTATTTTTTATTGACAATCGGATTTTTAGTAAGTTATGATTTTACCTTGAACGGATTCTCTTATCCTGAGAAGTGGAGGGACAGGCCCTATGAAGCTCAGCAACCTGCTAAACGTTAAACGTTAGAACAAAGGTGCTAACCTGAAGCAAGGGAAATCCTTGGACGATAAGAGTAGGAGGCAAGATCCTGGCATTCTTAAGAGGGTAACCCCTTATTAGAATTTTTTACATGTAAGAAAATGAAACTTGGCTCCATAATAAAAAGAAGATAAATGATAATAGATGAAACCGATTTTAACACACGAATCGTAAATAGATGGCCTAGGTTTCTTTTATACTCTTGCTAACTTGACCGAATCTCATTTTAAGGGAAACGAGTTCCGTGATTCACGAAAGGCGAGATTGTACGCCTTATTATAGGAGGGTAATAGTAAAATGTCTACAAAACGACGTTTATTCACGTCTGAATCCGTTACCGAAGGACATCCAGACAAAATTTGTGACCAAATTTCAGATGCGATCTTAGATGCAATCATTGCAAAGGATCCAAATGCGCGTGTTGCTTGTGAAACTTCTGTAACAACAGGTCTTGTTTTAGTCTCTGGAGAAATTTCAACATCAACTTATGTGGATATTCCAAAAATTGTTCGTGAAACAGTTGCTAATATCGGATATACAAGAGCCAAGTATGGCTTTGATGCGGAAACATGTGCGGTGTTAACTTCTATAAATGAGCAGTCTCCTGATATTGCAATGGGGGTTAACCAAGCGCTTGAAGCACGTGAAGGTTTAATGACAGACGAAGAGGTTGAAGCTATCGGTGCAGGTGACCAAGGTCTTATGTTCGGCTTTGCTTGTAATGAGACAAAAGAATTAATGCCACTTCCGATTTCACTTGCTCATAAGCTGGCTCGCAGACTTACAGAGGTACGCAAAGACGATATCCTTCCTTATTTGCGTCCAGACGGTAAAACACAGGTAACGGTTGAATATGATGAAAACGGCCAGCCTGTCCGTATTGATACAATTGTTATTTCTACCCAGCATCACCCAGAAATTACGCTTGAACAAATTCAGCGTAATTTAAAGGAATATGTAATTAATCCGGTCGTTCCGAAAGAGTTAATTGATGAAAATACAAAATACTTTATTAACCCGACCGGCCGCTTTGTTATCGGTGGCCCTCAAGGGGATGCAGGCTTAACAGGAAGAAAAATTATTGTAGACACTTACGGGGGATACGCACGTCATGGCGGGGGCGCTTTTTCTGGAAAAGATCCTACAAAAGTAGACCGTTCTGCAGCATATGCAGCAAGATACGTTGCGAAAAATATTGTAGCAGCTGGTCTAGCAGATAAGTGTGAGGTTCAGCTTGCCTATGCGATTGGTGTGGCACAGCCTGTATCGATTTCCATTGATACTTTTGGAACAGGAACAGTTAGTGAAGATGTATTCGTCGATCTTGTTCGCCAAAACTTTGATCTTCGTCCTGCTGGCATTATCCGAATGTTAGAATTACGTCGTCCGATTTATAAACAAACGGCTGCCTATGGACATTTTGGCCGAAATGATTTAGATTTACCTTGGGAGAAAACAGATAAAGCAGAAATCCTGAAAGCACAAGCTGCCAACGCGTAAAAGTAAGGGGGTTACATCAATTTGGGTGTAACTTCCTTTTTGTTTTAACGTCTTTAACTATGGATATGAAAAAATACAAAGGGAAGAAATCCCTTTCCCTTTTTTAAAAGAAAAATGGTAGTATTGTTTTGTAAATGGATTTTTATCTGTGCTATGATAACTTGGAAAAAATTGAAGAATCAAAAACTTAAAGCAGGTGACTACATATGTGTGGTTTTATCGGGTGTGTCCATAATCATCCCGCTACAGATAGGGAAAGAGGAAATCTTCCATTTAAACAAATGAATGATTTAATTTATCATCGCGGCCCAGACGATGAGGGCTTTTTTACAAATGAACATGTACAGCTTGGGTTTAGAAGATTAAGTATCATTGATATTGAAGCAGGACATCAGCCATTATCGTATGAAAACGAGAGATATTGGATTATTTTCAACGGAGAAATATATAACTATGTAGAATTACGGGAGCAGTGTATCGAGGAAGGGTTGACTTTCACGACTCAATCAGATACAGAAGTTATTATTGCTCTTTTTAGTAAATATAAAGAAAAAGCGGTGGATCAGCTCCGCGGCATGTTTGCCTTTGTTATTTGGGATAAAGAAGAACAGAAGCTTTTTGGAGCCCGTGATCCATTTGGGATAAAGCCTTTCTTTTATAAAGAAGATGAGGATCGACTTTTATTCGGTTCAGAGAAAAAGAGTATTCTTTTAGCTATGCAGGACGACCAGGAAATCTCTCATGAATCATTACAGCATTATTTAACGTTTCAATATGTTCCTGAACCTTATACGTTAACAGAAGGTATCTACAAGCTTGACCCAGGTCATTATTTTACAAAGGAAATAGGAAAGCCGATTCAAATCAAGCAATATTGGAAGGCTAATTTTATTCCTGTTTATAAAGAAGAATCAAAATGGGTTAAAGAAATTCGTGATGTGTTGTTTGATTCCGTTGAAAAACATATGCGCAGTGATGTACCGGTTGGATCTTTCCTTTCAGGAGGAATTGATTCTACAATTATTGCATCGATTGCCAAAGAATTTCATCCAAGTATCCAAACTTTTTCAGTTGGATTCGAACATGATGGATTCAGCGAAATAGATGTCGCGAAGGAAAGTGCTGAAAAATTAGGATTAGAAAACATCAGCTATGTGATTTCGCCTGAAGAATATATGAATGAACTGCCGAAGATTATGTGGCATTTGGACGATCCGCTCGCTGATCCTGCCTGTGTACCTTTGTACTTTGTTGCAAGGGAAGCCAGAAAACATGTAACAGTGGTGCTTTCTGGTGAAGGGGCCGATGAATTATTTGGAGGCTATAACATCTATCGGGAACCGCAATCCTTGGAGATTTTTAATCGGATTCCTGCCGGGCTAAAACGGATTCTCCTTCAGCTTTCCAAAATAATGCCTGAAGGAATGAAAGGGAAAAGCTTTATTGAACGAGGTTGCACACCATTAGAAGAAAGATTTATAGGCAACGCGAAAATGTATTCTGAAGAAGAAAAACAAGCATTGATGAGCCAGTATAATAACAAACTTCATTATACGGATATTACAAAACCATTTTATAAAGAATCCATGGGCTATGATGCCGTCGAACAAATGCAGTATATTGATATTCACACATGGCTTAGAGGCGACATTTTATTAAAAGCCGACAAAATGACAATGGCCCATTCCCTTGAGCTTCGGGTACCGTTTTTAGACAAGGAAGTATTCGAGGTTGCCTCTCATATTCCAAATTCGGTTAAAACTGCGAATGGCACAACCAAATATATATTGCGAAAAGCAGCAGAATCATTTGTTCCTGCCCATGTTTTAAATCGCAAAAAGCTTGGTTTCCCAGTCCCAATCAGGCACTGGCTAAAAGCTGAAATGCATGACTGGGCTGTCGCTTTAATCCTTGAAAGTAATACCGACCAGTGGATTAAAAAGGATTATGTCCTCAATCTTTTAGAAGAACATTGCCAAGGAAAAGCCGACCATTCCCGTAAGATTTGGACGGTTCTTGTGTTTATGATTTGGCATAAAGTCTATATTGAAAAAGAATTTCAGTTCCAGCAAGAAAAAGAGCTGCAACACGAATTCGTTACAGCTCATTAGGGTTTATGGTTATCGCCTGACTTCCCATTTGCGTCCACGATTGAATAAATTCAATCATGGGCGCTTTTTTATTTTTTTCTCCCGTTAATGGGTCATTAAAGTAAACAAAATTTTCGTCATAGCCTGTCAGTAACACTGAATGTTCTTTATAGGTAATCCGTACCGAGCCATTCGGTGTTTGCCACGTTTCAAAAGCAGAAGAAGGCAGAGCTTTATAGGTTGTATTGATAATGACCCAAACGGGTAACCCTTGTGATAAATACATTTGAACCGCTGTAAAATCACTTCCGGTAAAATCAATCACTTTTCCGGGAGCGTATCGTTCAGCCAGTTCCTTGATTGGCTTATGATAAACACCGAGTCCAGGGTTATTAAAAGAATACATATCCCCTACGAAACCAGTGTTGGGATGGCCAAAAAAGATCTGTCCATCCACAACTTTGTAAGGCGTGGGATCCTTGGCAAGCTGCTCAGCGAGTATCAGCTTGTCTGCCTCATAGCCATGAAACTGAAGAAGCATCAACAAGCTGGTTACTTCACAGCCCCTGACCAGTTCTGGAAATTGTGACACGATCGGCGCATTTATCAAGACTTGCTGTTGAATTTTAATCATTTCATAATAGTGCGCATCCTGTTCTTTCGTTTCAATAACAGGTGCATCCTCTGTTGCAGAATTTGTAATCGCAATCACTAATTTTTCATGATTGAAATAGATCGCAACAGTCAAGGCAATAATAATTGTAAAAAGTATAGCAATCCCTTGAACAATTGGTCTTAAATTGCGAAAACCCATATAGATCATAACGCTTATGACAAGGATTAGGGTATAAATCCATTCCACCTTGAGTCACCCTCAATCAAGAATTCTCTTATCCTTTTTATCGGTTTCTCTGTAAAGATTTATAGTATTGTCCCTTTTCATAATATGATTGAACGATCCGTTTCATATCTTTTATATCTTCTTCATTTAGTTCACGTATAACTTTAGCCGGGCGGCCAAATGCGAGCACACCAGGAGGAATAACTTTTCCGGGCGATACTAGGCTTCCTGCCCCAATATAAGCTCCCTCACCAATTTCGGCACCGTCGAGGATGATCGAACCCATCCCAATTAAAGCGCCTTTTCTGATCGTTGCACTATGGAGGATTACCTGATGGCCAATTGTAACTTCGTCTTCAATAATCATAGGAATATTAGGACTTTGGTGGATAACACTATTATCCTGAATACTCACCTTTTTTCCGATGATTGTAGGGGCAATATCTCCTCTGATTACAGTGTTAAACCAAATGCTTGAACCCTCATCAATCATAACATCACCAGTTATCGTGACAAAATCTGCAATAAATACACTTTCTGCAATTTTAGGCATGTGTTCACCAAATGGATATATCAATTTTAACCCATCCTTTTCTTATCTTTATATCAAGTCTCCAGAAAGGATAAAATGACAGGAATAGCGTAAAATCGACTTAGGGACCTTTTTTACTCTGCCGCTTTCTGAAAATCATTTGCACCTATTTAATACTACCGTATTTTAGAAAGGATTGTCACAACGTATACTTATGGATCCTATTAAGGAGGTCTCGTGTCAATTATGTGGAAATGGGAATGTGACCATGATGCTAAAGGGGTTATAATCATTGTCCATGGAGCCTTTGAACATCATGGACGTTACAGATGGCTCGTTGAAATGTGGCGATCCAATGGGTTTAACGTTTTAATGGGAGATCTGCCTGGACAAGGAATGACGAGCCGCTCTAATAGAGGTCATATTGATTCCTTTGATGAATATATAGAAGAAGTAGAAGGGTGGGTTCACGAAGCGGCCAAGTGGGAACTTCCTGTTTTTATCATGGGTCATAGTATGGGAGGTCTTGTCGTGATCAGGCTGCTTCAGGAAAAAAAACTGCCTATACTGGCTGCTGCGATTCTATCTTCCCCGTGTCTTGGTCTTATTTGGCATCCATCTAAATTTTTAGAAACCCTCTCGCTGGGATTAAATATTTTTGCACCTAAATTAAAAGTTAACCCCCAGCTTGCAGTTGATTTTGCTACTAACAATATAGAAGTGCAAAATTCAGATGTGAACGATTCTCTATATATTCGGAAGGTTTCCGTCCGCTGGTACAGAGAATTAGTGCAAGCGATGAAGCAAGCCTTTGAAAATGTCAACAAAACGGCTGATATTCCCTTTTTAGTGATGCAGGGCGGAAATGATAAAATTGTAGATAAACTAGCTGTTCGCAGCTGGATAGACCGGGCAGCTTTGAAAGAAAAGCATTTTAAAGAATGGGAAAACTGTTATCATGAAATATTTAGTGAATCTAAGCGAGAACTGGTATTTCAATATACAAAGGATTTCGTCGAGACTAGGTTAAGATCTTTGGGTTACTACATAGAGTGAGGTGATAGGCATGGCTATACCAACAAAGCCGCTATCCTTAATGAGACAGGTTTTTATGAGAGTGTTTCCTATTGTAAGCGAAGAGCTTTCTTATTGGCATGAACGCGCTAAACAAATTCCTAATGACGAACTTCGCAAGCAGGCGATTGCCAGTATTGAAAATAAGACCTTTCATTGTCAAGGAGGCTCTATCTTATCTTTATTGGCCGAAGCTGACTATAAAAAAATAATAAAATTCATTGTTGCTTATCAGACGATTAGTGATTATTTGGATAATCTTTGTGACAGAAGCACTTCACTCGATCCTGCTGATTTCGAACAGCTCCATTTATCGATGAAGCATTCCGTTACAGTGGGGGCTAGTTGTGAAAATTATTATTGTTACCGGGCCGATCAAAATGATGGAGGATATTTAGAGGAATTAGTGCTTACCTGTCAAAGCATTTTAAAGCAATCTCCCTTTTATGGCGGGATTAAAGATTATCTGATAGAGCTCTGTCAATATTATTGTGACTTACAGGTCCATAAGCATGTAACGATTGAAGAAAGAGAAGCAAGGCTCATCAATTGGTTTCAAAAGCATCAAACAAGCATTCCGGAAATGGAGTGGTACGAGTTTTCGGCGTGCTCGGGTTCGACCCTTGGCATTTTTTGTCTAGTGTCTTATTCCTTTAGACAGGACTTTCCTGATATTCCGTTTGAACCTATAAAAACTGGTTATTTCCCTTATGTGCAGGGGTTACATATTTTATTAGACTATTTTATTGATCAAGAAGAGGATCAAACTGAAGGAGATTTAAACTTTTGCTCCTATTACAGTGATAGTGACCATATGGCAGACCGTTTAGTTTTCTTTTTCAATCAGGCTGAAAAACACATTGAACAAATCCCTCATGCTGGCTTCCATAAGCTTATTAATCGAGGGTTGCTCGGGGTTTATCTATCTGATTTAAAGGTAGGCAAAAAAGATGATCGTCATAAAAAAGTGGTTAAGCAGCTTCTGAAATCAGGAGGTCCGACCGGTTATTTTTTTTATTGGAACCGGAAGGCATATGAAACGGTGAAAAAATGGAAGCCTGCGGTATCTCAATAAGGTATTTTGGATGGGGCTTTATGGAATTGCAAGTGACGGAGCTGATATAATGTGAACTCAATTAAATTAAGTATTTTGGATCAATCCGCTATTTCGGAGGGACAATCTGCTACTGAGGCTTTAAGAAATACATTAGCGTTAGCGAAATGGGCGGATCAAGCTGGTTTTGAACGGTTTTGGGTGTCAGAGCATCATGACTCCGAATCTTTGGCAGGGTCTGCACCCGAAGTTCTTATTTCTCATTTGGCGAGTCATACTAGTGAAATTCGAGTTGGATCGGGCGGTGTCATGCTGACTCATTATAGCCCGTATAAGGTGGCTGAAAACTTTAAGCTTTTAGAGGCACTATTTCCGAAGCGAATTGATTTAGGGATTGGAAGGGCGCCAGGAGGAATGCCGCGGGCTTCCTATGCACTAGGCGACGGAAAACCGCGTAATGTAAACAAATATCCCATCCAAATTGATGAATTGAATATGTATCTTCACAATACTATTCCAGCTGACCATCCTTATTTCGGCTTAAAAGCGACCCCCGTTTCGGTTAGTGTCCCTAATGTATGGATGCTTGGTTCTAGTCCCTCGAGTGCTGCTCTTGCTGCAGAGAAAGGATTACCATACTCTTTTGCCCTTTTTATCAACGGGGAAGGCGGGGAGTCATATATGAGAAACTATCGTCAACAATTTAGACCATCCCCTTATTTAAAAAGCCCTAAAACGATGGTGTCTGTATTTGCAGTTTGTGCGGATACAGATGAGAAAGCAAATTATTTAGCAGGAAGTATGGATTTAAACATGCTGCGAAGTACTCTGGGTATGCCTTCAAAAGGAATACCCCACCCTGAACAATTTTTAGAGTATCCATTAAACCCATTTGAAAAAAAGAGCGTCGACTATAACCGAAACCGAATGATCGTCGGTTCACCTAAAACCGTTAAAGAGAAAATCCTCCGAATTGCAGAAGCTTATGAAACCGATGAAATCATGATTGCTGCGATTATGTATGATTTTAAAGACAAACTTCATTCCTATAAGCTGATTGCTCATGAGTTTGGGATGTGAAATGATTAGGCAATTTTGTATTTAAAAAAGGCCAGCCTCATAATAATGAGACTAGCCTTTAGATTTTTTCCAACGCAATAATAAACGGAGGATGGTTTACTTGGTTGATAAATTTGTATTGAAGTACGTGAACATAATGCTGATCAAGTTTTTCCGCGTATCGAATGATATAATCACGTTCCACGGCACCTTCGGGATGGCCAGGATAAATGACAAGCACAATTAACCCTTCGGATGGCATTACGGTTAGTAATTGTTCGAGAGCCTTAATGGTCGTTTGGGGTCTAGTAACGATCGTTTTATCCCCGCCTGGCAAATAGCCCAGGTTAAAGACCGCGGCTTTAATTTTTTTATGGTGAACAGGAGGTATGCAATCGAGCAGTTTTTCATGTCCTTGCTGAAATAAAAGGACTTGGTCAAGCATCTTGTGTTCTTCTAAGCGAAACTTAGCTGTGGCTATTGCTTCTTTTTGGATATCAAAACCATAAACTTTTCCGTGTTTCCCAACTAAACGGGCTAGAAATAGAGTGTCATGGCCATTTCCCACTGTTGCATCAACAACGATATCCCCTTCAGAAATGGTTTTTTCCAATAATCTCCGGGAAAAAGGAAGAATTCGTTCTAGCTTCATACGATTCTCTCCTTTACTTCAGGTCGAAAAAACTTGCCTTGAAAGCTATTTCGACGCATTAATTCTCGGTCAATTTCGTTTAAAACCTCCCACTTATTAACACTCCACATCGGTCCGATCATTAAATCAATTGGCCCGTCTCCAGTTACGCGGTGAATAATCATTTCAGGAGGTAAAATTTCTAATTGGTCACAGGTCAGCTTGACATAGTCCTCAAATGATAAAAATTCAAGCATTCCTTTTTCGTATTGCTTGACCAGCGGTGTTCCTTTTAATAAATGCAACAAGTGAATTTTTATTCCTTGAACATCGAGCTTGGCTACTTCCCTTGCTGTCTCCATCATCATCTCATAGCTTTCCAGTGGCAAGCCATTGATGATATGGGAACAAACCCGTATGCCATGCTTTCTTAATTTTTCAACGCCTTTAACATAGCATGAATAGTCATGAGCACGATTAATTAAATCAGCTGTTTTTTGGTGCACAGTTTGCAGACCAAGCTCTACCCATAGATAGGTACGATCGTTAAGTTCTGCTAAATACTGAACCACATCATCTGGCAAACAGTCCGGTCTGGTTGCAATCGATAGACCAACCACACCTTCTTGTTTTAAGACGGTTTCATACTTTTCCCGCAAAACCTCAACAGGTGCATGCGTGTTTGTAAAGGCTTGGAAGTACGCGATATACTTGCCGTCTTTCCACTTATGATGCATTTTAGCTTTAATTTTTTCAAACTGAGTATATAAATCTTCTGCCCGGTTCCCGGCAAAATCGCCAGAACCAGCTGCACTGCAAAATGTACATCCGCCATGGGCAACCGTTCCATCACGGTTCGGACAATCAAAACCGCCATCTAATGCAATTTTAAACACTTTATGACCAAAGTGATGTGTTAGATGGTAGTTCCAGGTATGATATCTTTTATGATCACTCGCATAAGGAAATGGATTTTCTCGCATGTTCATTCCTCCTCGATTCAACTCATTTTATCATGGACGGTCCATCCTTCCAATAACTCTACCTATTGGTAATTTTTGAGTAGGCTACTTTAGTTCGCGGGCGTTCAAACTAAAAAAGGGGAGTTGTCCTTCCCAAACGAGTTCGGATATTTCGAGGAGGAAAAAGAAATGGCAACTCGAAGTTCAATGGACGCCTTTTTACAGCGCTGTGAAGATACATTACGAAATGCTCAGGAACAATATTTAGCAGGGCAAAGGCAGGAGCACTATCATGACTTGGAGTATACTCAATCCTTACAGGGCTTAGAAGATGTGATAAGCGAGCTTCAAATCATGGCCCATAGTGCGAATGCCCAGCAAAGAGAGCAGTTATATCGAATGCGGCTTCAGATTGAACAGCTGCAAAATAAAATGATCCTACTTAATCACTAGGAGGAGAACGATGAAAAAACGTTCAAAACAAAATAACCCAGAACAAAAAACAAACAATGGCGTTAATAATATGGAAGCAGAAATGGCACAAGACGATCAAGTGGTAAAAGCACTAAAACGTAATGCGAAAAGAGGCCAGCCTGATTATTCAAAATAAATGAAAGCTGCTACCTTGGGGTAGTGGCTTTTGTTTATAAAACCGGCAGTTTGTTCGATTATATTGGGGGTAGGGAATAGGGTACGAAGGACATTTTCCTAGTTTCTTGGTGAAAAAAGTCCTTAAGCCGGGTTCTTATGGACGAAAACCAAGGAGGGCGGTAGGAGAAAGTCTTTTAGCTGAGTTCTTAACGACAAAAAAGATGGCCGACGGGTACAGAAAGTCTCTAAGAGCGGTTCTTAAGGACGATAATGGTGGAATTTTGAGTGAGAAAGTACTTAAGAATAGCCCTCCAGAACGAAAATAAAGACAATTAGTATGTAATTGACTTTGTTGAAGGATTTTCCTAAAACTTATTTAATTTATTATAGGGTGTTTCAAAAATACGAAAGGATGTGGAGTATGCCTTATAAAGCCAGAACCGAATCAAATGAAATACAAATCTTGAGAGTTTTAAACTCCCGGATGAGTTTGACTGAAAACGAAAGGCAGCACTATTTCAATCTGAAAAAAGGTTACGAAGGAGAGGTTATGTTTGATTTTTTAACAGAAAAACTTCAGTGTGACTGTTTAATTCTCAACGATTTACTGCTCCAACAAAATAACACCACGTTCCAAATTGACTCCCTCATCATTACTTCAGAAACCATTTACGTTTTTGAGGTAAAAAATTTCGAAGGGGATTATTATTATGAGTCTGACCGGTTATACAGGAACCCCAACTCCGAAATTACGAATCCACTCACCCAATTGACTCGAAGTGAATCCTTATTGCGCCAATTACTCAAAAGCCTCGGATTTAACATCACGATTAAAGCTTCAGTAGTTTTTATTAACCCTGAATTCACCTTATACCAAGCCCCCCTCAACAAACCATTCATTTTCCCAACCCAGATTAACCGCTTTTTGAATAAGCTAAATTTAATTCCTTCAAAGTTAATTAAAAAACAACACATGATCCTACAAACAAGTTAATTTCGCTGCATATTGAAAACTCACCCTTTAAGCTATTACCACCCTTTAATTATGACCAGCTTCGAAAGGGAATCACTTGTGGAAATTGCGCCTCCTTTTCGGTTTCTGTCGAGGGGAAGAGGAAGAACTGTGTTTGTCATGAATGTGGGTACGAAGAAACGGTTCTAGGTGCAGTCATGCGTGGTGTAGAAGAATTTAAGCTTCTATTTCCGGGGCAAAAAATTACGACTAATGTCATTCATGATTGGTGTAAAATAGTGGAGTCTAAAAAGAGGATAAGGAAGATCCTTACAGATAAATTTAATTCAGTCGGGGGGCGCCGGTGGTCATTCTATGAATAAATCTGCTGCTTTAACAGCCTAATTAGGTATATTCCCCTATGGCGGTCCTTTATAAATTTTATAAAGGACTTTTTTTAATCGGTTCCTGCGTCTGGTCTATAAGCTCCTTTCTAATGGACTTTTCTAAACCATATTACCTAGTTTGGTCTATAAGAATCCATCTAAAGGACTTTTTTAATTTACGATTGTCCAGTTTGGTAGATAAGACCACATCTAAAAGACATTTTTAATACCCAGTTCCCCCGTTTGGTCTATTAGACCCTATCTAAACGACTTTACTAATCATTGCCACTCCAGTTTGGTCCATGACAATCGATCTAAAAGACTTTTTTAAGCCATGCTACCCGAATATGGTTCATTAGACCCTATCTAAACGACTTTTCTTTTACCAACATCGCCAATTCAGTCCATAAGACCCCTATTTCAAGGACTTTCTTCCATCTCTCTCACCCTCCCATTTTTAGAATAATTAAACTTTATTATTTAAGGGTTTTAACTATTGCTGGTGCTTTGAAAAACTCATACAATTATTTAGGTATTTGAAATTATGGGAGAGGGGCGGTTAAAGGTGCCTCGTTCAATTTGGCTTTTGGTAATTGGGATGGCGGTTAGTATTACGGGCAGTTCTTTTTTGTGGCCGTTAAACGCCATTTATATACATGATCATTTAGGAAAAACGTTAACAGTTGCAGGGGTGGTCCTTCTCTTAAATCAGGCAGCTAGTGTGCTGGGGAATTTAGTAGGCGGCGCGATTTTTGATAAGTTAGGCGGTTACCGCTCGATGCTGCTTGGGGTGAGCATTAGTTTGTTTGCTGCGGTTGGCTTATTTTTTTGGCATGGCTGGCCGCATTATGTTTATTTATTGATTATTCTTGGGTTTGGTTCAGGTATTATTATTCCGGCCATGTATGCTATGGCAGGGTCGGTTTGGCCTGAGGGCGGAAGGAAGGCTTTTAACGCACTTTATGTTGCTCAGAATTTAGGAGTTGCGATTGGTTCGGCATTAGGCGGATTTGTGGCGGCGTATCGCTTTGATTATACTTTTATGGCCAATGCCTTATTGTTCATTATGTTCTTTTTGATCGCAGTTATTGGTTATCGAACGATTCAGGTTCAAACCGTTGATATTTCAACTTCGGTTATCAAAAATGCTGGGCCCGTAAAAAATTACACGAAGCTTACGGCCCTATTGATCCTTTGTTTCGGCTATATGCTTTGCTGGATCGGCTATGTGCAATGGCAGTCAACGATTGCTACCTACACGCAGGATCTTTCAATCAGCTTGGAACAATATAGTCTTTTGTGGACAGTTAACGGTGCTTTAATTGTATTGGCCCAGCCACTGTTGGCAATGGTAGTGAAGGTTTTAAAATCGATCAAGCTGCAGATTGTGGTTGGTATGATCATCTTTATTATCTCATTTTTAATGGTAGGGACGGCTGATGAATACGCAGGTTTCTTATCGGCTATGATTATATTAACGTTCGGTGAAATGTTAGTTTGGCCAGCTGTTCCGACGATTGCCCACAGCCTCGCACCGAAAGGGAGAGAAGGTTTCTATCAGGGAATTGTCAACAGTACGGCTACGTGCGGAAGAATGCTAGGACCATTATTTGGCGGAATTATGGTCGATCAATATGGCATGGAAGTTTTATTTATTGCCCTAGTAATCCTTTGTGTCATCGGTATTTTTACTACTTTACTGTATGACAGGAAACTGAAGAAAACAGAAGTTCAACACTCCAGTATGAGCGCAAATGTTTAATTATGAAGCAAAACTGCAAGAAATACTTGCAAATTTCGCTTCTTTTACATACAATAATAGACAAATTTATAATAAGAAGCGTCGATAAGGAGTAGTAGCTTTTGATAACCCGAATCAAGAGAGCTGACGGATGGTGCAAGTCAGCCGGGATTAAAGTGAACTCGCCTTGGAGCTATAGGTGTGAAAGACAAAAGTAATGCCTATCGTGAGTCTGCGTTAATGATCAATGAAGCGAGTGCTAAAAGTTTGATGAGCACTAACGTGGGTGGTACCGCGGGAGTATACATACATCCTCTCGTCCCAATACTTGGGATGTGAGGATTTTTTTATTTAGAAATTAGAGTGGAGGAAAAGTCATGAGTTTTCATCATCAGGAAATTGAAAAGAAGTGGCAAACATATTGGGACAAAAATAAAACCTTTAAGGCCACTGATGACATTGGAAAGAAAAAGTTTTATGCATTGGATATGTTTCCTTATCCATCTGGAGCCGGTCTCCATGTCGGGCATCCAGAAGGATATACAGCTACTGATATTGTAGCCCGTATGAAACGGATGCAAGGATATAATGTACTGCATCCGATGGGCTGGGATGCATTTGGTCTTCCGGCAGAGCAATACGCTCTTGACACAGGAAATGACCCTGCTGAATTTACACAAAAAAATATTGAGACCTTTAAACGTCAGATTAAGTCTCTTGGGTTTTCGTACGATTGGGACCGTGAAGTAAATACAACCGACCCGAATTATTATAAATGGACGCAATGGATTTTTACAAAGCTTTATGAAAAAGGGCTTGCCTATGTTGATGAGGTCCCGGTTAACTGGTGCCCAGCGCTTGGAACAGTTCTTGCCAATGAGGAAGTGATTGATGGGAAAAGTGAGCGGGGCGGACATCCGGTTATTCGGAAGCCAATGAGACAATGGGTGCTACGCATCACAGCTTATGCAGATCGTCTGCTTGAAGATCTAGAAGAGCTAGATTGGCCTGAAAGTCTAAAAGATATGCAGCGTAACTGGATTGGCCGTTCAGAGGGTGCGCAAATCACATTCGATATTGATGAAACAGACGAAACATTTACCGTCTTTACAACTAGACCTGATACGCTTTTTGGCGCAACCTATGCCGTACTTGCACCTGAGCATCCGCTTGTAGAAAAAATTACAACTCCTGAGCAAAAAGACAAAGTGGAAGCTTATCTGAAGGAAATTCAAAGCAAGAGTGACCTTGAAAGAACGGACCTTGCAAAGGATAAAACAGGTGTATTTACTGGGGCTTATGCGGTGAACCCGGTTAATGATGAAAAAATGCCAATTTGGATTGCCGATTACGTTCTGATGAGCTATGGAACCGGAGCGATTATGGCTGTACCTGGCCATGATGAAAGAGACTATGAATTTGCGAAAAAATTTGATCTCCCAATCAAAGAGGTAGTTGCAGGCGGAGATGTAACAAAAGAAGCTTACACCGGTGATGGAGAACATATTAACTCAGATTTCCTAAATGGCCTTGGCAAAGCAGAAGCGATTGCCAAAATGATTGATTGGCTTGAGGAAAAAGGTGTAGGAGAACGGAAAGTTACTTATCGTCTCAGAGACTGGCTCTTTAGCCGTCAGCGTTATTGGGGTGAACCGATTCCAATTATCCAATGGGAAGACGGTACATCGACAACAATCCCAGTAGAGGAGCTTCCGCTGCTTCTTCCAAAAACGGATGAAATTAAGCCATCTGGTACTGGTGAATCACCGCTTGCTAATATTGAAGAATGGGTTAATGTCGTTGACGAAAAGACAGGTAAAAAAGGTCGCCGTGAAACGAATACGATGCCACAATGGGCCGGAAGCTGCTGGTACTTCTTAAGATTTATCGATCCACATAATGAGCACGTACTGGCTGATCCGGAAAAACTAAAACACTGGCTTCCGGTTGACCTTTATATTGGAGGGGCTGAGCACGCCGTTCTTCACCTGCTTTATGCTCGGTTCTGGCATAAGTTCCTATATGATATCGGGGTAGTTCCAACAAAAGAGCCGTTCCAAAAGCTGTTTAACCAAGGGATGATTCTTGGTGAAAATAATGAAAAAATGAGTAAATCAAAAGGAAATGTTGTTAACCCTGATGAAATTGTAACGACTCACGGGGCGGACACACTCAGACTTTATGAAATGTTTATGGGACCGCTTGACGCTTCCATTGCCTGGTCCACAACAGGACTAGATGGGGCAAGAAGATTCCTTGACCGTGTCTGGCGGCTTTATGTTAACGATACTGGTACTCTCAATGAAAAAATTACAGATCAGCGTTCGTCTCAGCTTGAAAAGGTGTATCATCAAACGGTGAAAAAGGTAACAGAGGATTTCGAAATTCTTCACTTTAATACGGCGATTTCACAAATGATGGTTTTCGTAAATGAAGCATATAAGGCAGAACAGCTCCCAATCGAGTACATGAAAGGCTTTGTTAAACTGCTTTCTCCAATTTGTCCGCATATTGCAGAAGAACTATGGGAAAAACTTGGCGGAACTGATACGATTACGTATCAAGAATGGCCAGCTTATGATGAATCAAAGCTGATTGATAACGAGATTGAAGTAGTTATTCAAATTAACGGTAAGGTGAAAGCTAAAATGGTTGTGCCACGGGATACTGATAAAATACAACTTGAAGAGCTTGCGAGAAACGACGAGAAAGTTCTGGCCCAGCTTGAAGGAAAGACGATCCGAAAAGTGATTGCGGTTCCTGGAAAACTCGTAAACATCGTTGCCAGCTAAGCTGAATCTTTAATCGAATCTGCAATAACTTTAAGAACCTTGGAAAATCTAATCCAAGGTTCTTTTTTTTACAAAAGCCAAGAATATGACTTTAGCCCCCCTACTTAAGAAATAGTTTTGCCCCTATTTTCTAAGCGATTAGACCAAATGTTCGATAGACAGGTTTTCCAGTTATTTGTATCTTTTAATTGGAATGTCAAATTTTTCATAGAATTCTTTATTTTCTAACAATATTCTATGGAAATAATAATTGTAAGGGGGAAACTTATGAAAGATAAAAAGTCAAAGGTCACGTATGTTTCAGTATCTATGCTTCTATCTGCCTCTATGCTTTTTGCAGCGGTTCTTCCAGTTAATGGGGAAGGGCAAATTCCTGAACCAACGATAGAAAAACAAGAGAAGAATGCAGTGACAAAAAAGGTGCACCCTAAATTTTCATGGGGTAATCAAGCACCATCCTCCCCTGTTTTACACCCTGGTTCCATCAAAGGCGCTGGAATGGTGGAACAGCCTCTTAAGGATATTGATTCGGCGATGGAATCTCTGATCCAAGAAGGAGTCATGCCCGGTGCAGTAACGTTTGTTGCAAGAAGCGGGCACATCGTTAAGCATGAAGCATATGGTCATAGCTACTTATATGTGGATGATAAAAAGACCGTCGCTGAAGAACCAATCGCTATGGAAGAAGACACGATTTTTGATCTTGCTTCTATAAGTAAAATTTTCACTACTACTGCAGCCATGATTCTTTACGAAGATGGCCATTTTGAGTTAGATGACCCGGTTGCTGCCTATATTCCCGAATTTGCAGCAAACGGCAAAGAAGATGTGACAATCAGACAACTGATGACCCATACATCTGGTTTTACTGCGTGGGTTCCTCTATATACAATTGGCGAAACCCGTGAAGAAAGACTTCAATATGTCTTCCGGTATCGATTAGCCAATCAGCCTGGTTCCACCTACACGTATAGTGATTTAAATATGATTACACTGGGTGCTTTGGTTGAACGTTTAACTGGTCAGCGATTGGATCAATTTGTCCGGGAACAGATTACAGAGCCGCTCGGTATGAAGGACACGATGTACAACCCGCCTGAATCTTTGAAACACCGTATTGCCGCAACCGAATATCAGCCATGGACCAATAGAGGTCTTGTTTGGGGTGACGTCCACGATGAAAATGCTTGGTCCTTAGAAGGTGTTGCCGGGCATGCAGGCGTTTTCTCGACAGCCAAAGATTTAGCAATTTTTGCCCATATGTTTTTAAAGGATGGAACATATGGAAGCAAGCAAATCCTGAAGCCTGAAACTATTCAATTACTATCAGAAAATCAAATCCCTCAGTTTCCGGGGGATGATCATGGCTTAGGCTGGGAGCTTGCCCAAGGATGGTACATGGATGGCTTATCAGAAGCCTCTACTCTTGGCCATACTGGCTATACAGGAACATCAATCGTTATTAATCAAAACAATGATACAATCGCAATTCTGTTAACGAACCGTGTTCACCCCACCCGTTCAACTGTATCGACAAATCCTGCCAGACGACAATTTGCAAGGCTAGTAGCAGATGCGATTCCTGTTTCTATACCTTCTGAAGATGGTGCATGGTTCTCCGGTTATGGGGATCGGGTTAACAAAACGTTAACTGCTGAAGTAGATCTAGAAAGTGATGCAGTCCTTTCGTTTGATACGTGGTACCGGATCGAACAGGATTGGGATTATGGGTATGTAGAAGTCTCGAATGACGGGGAAAATTGGCAGGCACTTTCTTCCTATACAGGCAGCAGTGTAAACTGGCAAACAGCAGAGCTAACGATTCCTGCAGGCACCACCTATATCCGGTTCCATTTTGATACAGATGGATCAACAAATAATCGCGGCTGGTATGTTACTAATATCAAGATAACCGATTCATCCAATCAACGCACGCCTTTAAACCTGGTTAGTAATGGCTGGGTAACTAGAAACTATTAGAACTTTGGGAGGGGAAAAAATGAGAAGACGGGTAAAATTAACGTTTATTTATCTGACGATGGCTGCAATGCTCCTAAGTCCTTTTAGCTTCTCAAAAACGACCGTTCATGCTGAAGATAATAGCGGCATTAAGGATTTAATTATTTTTCAAAATGTTCCCGAGGCAACGGTTGAATTGGTTGGTGACCAAATTGATTTAAAGGTTCTTCATATTTATGGAGATGGTCATTTTGAAGCCGTATCAGAAAACCTATCATGGAATTCTAAAAATAAAAACGTGGCAACCGTTAACGAGGATGGTGTGGTAACCTTTACCGGTCAAAATGGACGTTCCTTTATTACGGTAACAGACGGACGATATACCGATGAAATTGCAGTCCATCATCATAAAGAATCTGGCCAGCTTGTGATTAAGCAAAAAAGTGAACGCTATAACATTATCGACAATGCCATTGAGGGAATGACTCTCAATGAAAAAATTGGTCAAATGCTAATGCCTGATTTCAGAAAATGGAACGGAGCAGATGTAACAGAAATGCTTCCTGAAATAGAAGCGTTAGTACAGGAGTACGACCTTGGTGGTGTGATTCTCTTCCGCGAAAATGTAGTGGCAACTAAACAAACAGCAAAACTTGTAGCTGCCTATCAGGAAGCATCTGAAAAATATGGGTTGCTGATGGCAATAGACCAGGAAGGCGGAATCGTAACTCGTCTCCAGTCAGGAACTGATATGCCTGGAAACATGGCACTTGGGGCAACCAGATCCTCTGAAATCGCAGAAAATGTCGGCAGGGTCATTGGTGAAGAATTACATGCACTTGGCATTAACATGAATTTAGCTCCTGTACTAGATGTCAATAATAACCCGGATAATCCTGTTATTGGAGTACGGTCTATTGGAGAGTCACCAGAGCTTGTGGCAGAGTTAGGAGTGGCTTATACAAAAGGATTACAGGGTGCTGGAATTGCAGCTACGGCCAAGCACTTCCCGGGACACGGAGATACTGCAACTGATTCCCATCTGCTATTACCGGAAGTTCCCCATGATAAAGAGCGATTGCTCGCGGTTGAGCTTTATCCATTCCAGCAAGCTATGGATGCCGGGATTGATGCGATTATGACAGCCCACGTTACGTTTCCGAAAATTGACGGGACAAAAGTTATATCGCAAAAAGATGGGACAGAAATTTCATTGCCTGCAACTTTATCCTATAAAGTATTAACGGAGCTAATGCGAGAAGAAATGGGATATGAGGGCGTTATTATTACCGATGCATTAAATATGGCCGCGATTGCGGAGCATTTTGGTCCTGTTGATGCAGTTATCCGTTCTGTGAATGCCGGGACAGACATTATTTTAATGCCTGTTGGTCTTAAGGAAGTAGCAGATGGTTTACTTGAAGCAGTAGAAACTGGTGAAATAACTGAGGAACGGCTCGAAGCATCGGTGAAGCGAATTTTAACCTTAAAAATTAAACGCGGGATTATAAAAGCGGAAAGTCCTGTACCAATTGAAGAGATCGTGGCAAATGCAGAACAAATTGTCGGTTCTGCTGAACATAAGCAAGTCGAAGCAGATGTTGCAAATAAATCGATTACACTTGTTAAAAACGAACAGGCTCTTCCGCTTAATCTAACAGATGATGAAAAGATTGTCGTGGTAGGAAATACGTATATTACGAACCTTTATGATGCGATAAAAGAAAAGCATGATAATACCGATCTTATCCGGGCATCCGATCTATTGAATGAAACACAGCTTGCACAATTAGCTGATGCAAGCGCAGTTGTGATCGGATCTTATACCTTTAGCGTTAGTGGCCGCTCGCCGAACAGTCCGCAGATGCAGATGATTAATCAGGTTATAGAAGAAGCGGATGTACCTGTAATCGGGGTAGGGATTCGCAATCCATATGACATCATGGCCTTCCCGGAAATTGATGCTTATTTAGCACAGTATAGCTATAGAAATGCAAGTTTCAAAGCGACGGCAGCTGCCCTTTTTGGGGAAAATAAACCAACTGGGCTTCTGCCAGTGACAATTCCAGATCAAAATGGCAATGTTCTGTATTCATTTGGCCATGGCCTATCCTATTAATGGGTGAGGAGTGAGGGTTTATGAAAAAAACAGTTATGTTGTTCGGAATGGTTGTCATGCTTCTAACTGCTCTTTCTGCAGCGCTAGCAGATAGAGGAGAATCTAATAATAATGGCAAAAATCCCAATGAATTTAAATTAGGTGTGGAGGTTTTGCTCGGGGACCAAAAACATCTGATTGAAGGAAAACGGGTGGGGCTGATTACAAATCCAACGGGAGTAGATCAAGAGTTAAATAGTATTGTAGACATGCTCTACAATGATCCGAATGTAGAATTAACAGCTCTTTACGGACCTGAGCATGGGGTTCGCGGAAATGCACAGGCAGGCGAATATGTCGAATTTTATATCGATGAAACAACAGGACTGCCGGTTTATAGTCTTTATGGCCAAACGAGAAAACCTACTCCAGAAATGCTTGAAAATGTAGATGTGCTTCTATTTGACATACAGGATGTCGGCACACGTTTCTACACATACATTTACACGATGGCATATGCAATGGAAGCTGCAGCTGAAAATGACAAAGAATTTATTGTACTCGACCGCCCAAATCCATTAGGGGGTCAAAAAGTTGAAGGTCCTGTTCTTGATCCAGCCTATGCATCCTTTGTCGGGAATTATCCGATTCCATTGCGCCATGGGATGACAGTAGGAGAATTAGCCCAATTATTCAACGAAGAATTTGATATAGGTGCTGATTTAACAGTGGTCGAAATGGAAGGCTGGAACCGTAATATGTATTACGATGACACGCGATTAGAATTTGTCTTGCCATCGCCTAACATGCCGACGCTTGATACGGCACTTGTTTACCCAGGAGCAGCTTTAATTGAAGGGACTAACATATCTGAGGGCCGCGGAACGACAAAACCATTTGAATTAATTGGTGCGCCATTCGTTAATAGTACTGAATTCGCTGCTGCCTTAAATGAATTGGAATTACCTGGTGTGATTTTCCGCGCCGCATCCTTTACGCCGACAACATCTAAACATAGTGGTGTTCTTAGTCACGGAGTCCAAATTCACGTTACTAATAAACAAGCGTATAAACCAATTGAAACCGGTCTTCATATCGTAAAAACGCTGCATGATATGTATCCGGAAAACTTCCAGTTCAGAGCAGAAAATAGTGCGGGTATCTCTTTCTTTGATAACCTGATTGGAAACGGCTGGATCCGTGAAGCCATTGAAAATGGAGTATCGGTTCAAGAGATGGAGAATCAGTGGAAAGCGGGGCTAAATGAATTTAAGCAAATCCGGAGAGAATACTTATTATATTAAATTAGTTTGCAAGAGCCTCCTTGTTTTAAAGGAGGCTCTCACTTTGAACTAATTCTAAAAATGTTTATAATGACAACAGTAACTAAAGTAGGAGGGCGTAAAATGGAAGCAATAAAGCAGATTACACCAGAAGAAGTAAGGAAGCTTTTAGAGGAAGGCGAAACGTTAAACCTTATTGACGTCAGAGAGGATGAAGAGGTTTCACAAGGGAAGATTCCAGAAGCTGTACATATTCCGATGGGGGAAATTCCAGAACACTTAAACAAGCTCGACAAAAATCAAGAATATATTATTATTTGCCGCTCCGGAAGACGAAGTGAAAATGTTAGCCATTTTCTACAGGATCAAGGCTATAAAGTAAGAAATATGGTCGGCGGCATGCTGGAATATAAAGGTGAAACAAAGCCAAAATTATAGTTTTTTAAAAGGCAGTCCGGGGCGGCTGCCTTTTTTTGCTGGCTTAGCAAATAAAATGGCGGAATCTAAAAATTGTGAGGTATGCATCAAAATAGCAGAATACGCTCCATATTCGAAAAATAAACTCCAAACATGGTACAGGCGCTCCAACCTGTTACAGGATGCTCCAAAAATACTTGAATCCGCTCCAAACTCTATCGGTACTGCTCTAAAAAACGGAGAATACGCTTCAAATTAATGCAAACCGCTCAAAAAAGCAGGGGTTGCTCCAAAAAATGCCGTATCGATCAAAAAGATGTTAAGGTCATCCGCCCAATCATTTGCTAATTCGACCATTTATTTTCAAATCAGCCCATTATGTGTAAAAGAGCCCCGAAAACGGAGTGGCGCTGCCCAATAATTTCTGCGAGCAGCCAATAAAAAGTTAAACTCACCCAAAAATTTCGCGTAACCGCCCATAAAATAAAAAAATTACCGAAAAAATGGGGGTTCCGCCCAAATCAGTCAGAACTCCCCATTAGATAGAGACTAATAGCATTCACATTCTACCCACTCTCCCCTCTCACGATCTGCATCCGCTCATTAAACAAGGTTGGATACGACAAAAAACCGAGAATGATACTAGTAACGGCTGCAGTAGTAAGGAGTAAAAATAAAATAAGCAATTGAAACTGGACGGCCTGAATCGGATCAGCCCCGGCAATAATCTGGCCGCTCATCATCCCAGGCAATTGAACGAGTCCTACGGTTTTTTGACTTTCGATCGTCGGTATCATACTGGCTTTAATAGAATTAATAAGTTGTGAATGAATTGCCTGTTTTGGTGTACCGCCAAGGGATAAGATCAATTCTGTTTCATCACGATGACCCTCTACCTCGGCTGTAAAACGGTTGAGGAACAAGATTGCCAAAACCATCGAGTTTCCAATCACCATTCCGCTAATGGAAATAATGTACTGAGCTTTTGGCGGCGTAATGTTAAGGCCGATTAAAATGCTTTGAGTTAATATTTCAACAAAAATCAGGGCGACCGCAACTTTCCATGTAATTCCTTTAATTGCAGCCCCTTTTTTACGGGCATTAAGAGTTGCGGTAACAATCATAAGCGTGACCATTAAAAAGATATATATCAAGCTATCCGATTCAAATACAAATTTAAGGACATATCCAATAATAAGTAATTGAATAATCGATCGGATTGTCGCAATAAGGGTGTCCTTTTCTAGACCGAGCTTTAACGTCTTAGACAGTATAAGAGGGATTAGGACAAATATCAAAGTTATAGCTAAAGTGGTATATGTCAATTTCCTTCCCCCTTTACAAATCGCTTGACTTTTTCATTGACAGGCGATTTCAGTAATTCGCTTTCCCCTGTTTCTACAATTTCTCCGTCCATTAAAACCCAGGTATAGTTTCCAACCGTAATCGCCTGACGTAAATTATGTGTAATCCAAATGATGGTAGTACCATATTTTTGATTTATTTTAACGATGAGCTCCTCAATCTCCTGCTGAGATGTGCGATCTAATGAAGAAGTAATTTCATCCAACAGTAAGATTTGCGGCAAATTAACCAGTGTCCTTGCAATGGAAACCTTTTGCCTCTGTCCTCCTGACAAATCCCTGACATTTCGATATAAAAAGCCCGGATCCAAACCGACATCCTCTAAGAGTTCTTTTGCCTGATCCTCTGAAAGCTGTTTTCCCTGAAGAGTAAGGGGTAAGGCTAAATTGTCCTGAATCGTGCCCGAAATCATTGGTGCACTCTGTAAGGCGATTCCGACAAGCCGACGTAATTCAACGGGATCAAAGCCCTCAATCGGTTTTTCTTTAATATAGATTTCTCCTGCTTCCGGCGATAGAAGTCCATTACATAATTTAAGCAGGGTTGATTTTCCTGCCCCTGAAGGGCCTACAAGTGTAATGATTTTACCTTCTGGAAAGGAACCGGTAATGTTTTTTAAAATCGGTTTATCATCAATCGAAAAATAAACATGGTTAAAATGAATAGCCGGCTGATAGCTGGTTGACATGATTTCACATCCCTTTTGAAAACAGCAAAAAATAATAAATTTACCTAGTAGCTTTAAAATATTATTGTAAATGAATTGTAAGAGCGCTTCAATCAATAATTATTTTAAACAAGTAATAATTATAAAAAAAGACTCTTATTCTTAAAGAGTCTTTTTAGTTTGAATTGTTTAAAAAGTATGCTAATTTGTCCATACTTTTTAGTGATTCTAACAAATAAAGGGGAAACAAAGATGGTTCAGGTTAAATTATTTGACTGTGATCATGAAAAGGATTTACAGGATGCGATCAACCGCTTTTTAGCTACATTAGACAGTTCAGATGTAATCGACATTAAATATGGTGTTTCAGCTTTTACCGAGCCTGCTGGTGATCAAATTTATTGTTTCACCGCAATGGTTGTGTATCACGCCTGATGGACTGCGCGAATCTCCTTTGCTTCTTCGGCTGCATTTAATCCGGCGAGCCGGCCAGTAACAAGCGCAGATGTAATATTATATCCGCCTGTATAGCCGTGGATATCGAGAATTTCCCCGCAAAAATAGAGTCCGCTTTGGAGCTTTGATTTCATCATTTTCGGTTCGATTTCTTTAATGGAAACACCGCCTCCTGTTACAAATGCTTTTTCAATGGATAAGGTTCCATTAACGAGAAAAGAAAATCCCTTGCATAATTGAACAAACTTTCGCAGCTTATCGTGGCTAATTTGACTTGCCAAATCAGATGGGTCAATCCCTGCACGCTCGAATAAAAAGTGTAAGTATCGCTCGGGTAAAACACCTTTTAAAACATTTTTTACTGCTTTTTTCGGTTCATCTTTAAGCTGTTTTATCAAATTTTGAAACAATTGTTCGGCGTTTTCTCCCGGAATTGCATCAATTGACATGGTTACTTCATTTAGCTTCCATTTCTTCATAGCTTTTACGACAAATTGGCTGCATCTGAGAACGGCTGGACCAGAGATGCCAAAATGGGTAAAAATCATATCCATCTTATGGGTAATGAGCGGTTTACCTTTTGGATCTAATACACTTAAAGCTACATCGCGAAGAGATAGGCCCTGCAATTGTTTAGACACAATAAAATCTTCTTTAGAAGTTAATGGTACCTCTGTTGGATAAAGGTCTGTAATCGTATGTCCCGCTTTTTCAGCCCATGCGTATCCATCACCGGTTGAACCAGTATGAGGCACTGACTTCCCGCCAACCGCAATAATAATAGTATACGTTTTAACTTTTTCACCATCGATTAATTCAACCTGATGACTGCCATTGTTGTCATAATGAATATCCTTTACTGGTGTGTTTGTCTGGATTTCTACGTTCAGATCATCTAATTTTCTAAGTAAAGCATCTACAACCGATTGGGCTTTATCAGAGATTGGAAACATTCGGCCATGATCTTCTTCTTTCAATTTCACTCCAAGATTTTCAAAAAAAGCAATAATATCTTCATTATTGAAAACGGAAAAAGCACTATATAAAAATCGGCCATTTCCAGGGATGTGCTTAACGATTTCATCAATCGGAAGCCGGTTGGTCACATTGCATCTGCCACCGCCGGAAATCGCGAGTTTCCGCCCTAATTTATTTCCTTTGTCTAGGAGCAGAACCTTTGCTCCGCTTTCTCCAGCAGCAATACCTGCCATTAACCCGGATGGTCCGCCGCCAATTACAATACAATCATAAATCAATTCATTCACCTGCCTGCTTTTCATTTTGAGACATAGGGACGGTTCGAGTGCACTGAAAAATCTTGACTATGTTAAAGTTCATTATTGATTTTTTAACGCAGTTGATTGGAGCGGAAGGCGCGAAGACTCATGCGGGAGAACGGTGCAGGGGAGACCCCGCAGGCGCTATAGCGCCGAGGAGGCTCCCCGCATCGCCCGCGGAAAGCGAAGCGCCTGGAGTGCAAATCAACATCTAAGTTTTACAGACATTACGTTTTCAGTGCCCTCGGACGGTTCTTGCGTTTCAGAAGTATGGATGAAACGCAAGAACCGTCCCCCCGTTTCACTTTGATATGTAAAAGAAAATTGTCAATTCAGCTGGAAAACATGTAAACTACAGATAGCGTCATACAAGAATCGACAGATAGCGAAAGATTAGGAAGGATTAATCATGTCTTCAAGTCTAATACGGGGTACCTTAATTTTAACGTTAGGTACATTTATTTCTAAATTTTTGGGCCTTTTTTATGTGATCCCGATGTACTCTATTTTAGGGCAAGAGGGAACGGCTTTATACCAATATGGATACGTGCCATATACAATTGCCATCAGTGTTGCAACTGCGGGCGTACCGCTTGCCGTATCTAAGTTTATCTCAAAATACAATGCAATGGAAGAATATGAAGTCGGAAGGAAATTGTTCAGGTCTGGGATATTTTTAATGCTTTTGACCGGTTTTGCTACCTTTCTAATCCTTTTTGCATTAGCACCCTTACTCGCTGATTCTATTATTCCCGATGAAGGATTTTTATCAACAAAAGATGATGTTATTGGAGTTATTCGTGCTGTCAGCTTTGCCCTCATCCTTGTTCCTTTTCTCAGCTTAATTCGCGGCTTTTTCCAGGGACATGAATCGATGGGGCCATCTGCTGTTTCTCAAGTTGTAGAACAAATTGTTAGGATTGTCTTTTTATTAGCAGGGTCTTTTGCAGTGATTTATATTTTTCATGGTGAATTAAGTACAGCTGTTAATCTTGCCACCTTTGCTGCCTTTGTCGGAGCGGTTGGGGGACTTGTAGTTCTTGGCTGGTATTGGTTTAGGAGAAAATCCCATTTGGACAAACTCACCCTTCAAAGTAAAGGGAGGGTTCATTTAACGACATGGGAAATGTACAAAGAGCTTTTAACGTATGCTGGTCCTTTTATTTTAGTCGGGATTGCCAATCCCCTTTTCCAATTTATTGATCAGCTGACCTTTAACCGAGCTATGCTAGAGGCCGGTTTTAATGGGGTGGAGGCAGAGAAGGCATTTTCTGCGATTAACTTTTCATCGCACAAACTTGTTATGATTCCTGTTTCTCTAGCGATTGCATTATCCTTAACGTTAGTCCCAGTTATTACGAAGTCGTTTGTTCGGCAAGAATATAAAACCCTGCATGATCAGCTGAATCAAACCTTTCAAGTTTTATTATTCTTAACAGTTCCTGCCTGTGCAGGTCTGATGCTGTTGGCTGAACCAATGTATACCTTTTTCTATGAAAATGACCCTTTAGGGATTGGAATTTTGCGAGCCTACGCTCCAGTTGCGATTCTGTTCGCATTGTTTTCCGTTACGGCGGCTATTCTTCAGGGCGTTAACGAACAACGTTATACGCTTTTAAGCTTGCTAGTCGGACTTTTGGTTAAATTAAGTCTTAATATTCCTTTGATTAAATGGCTTGATGCGGAAGGAGCGATAGCTGCTACAGCTCTTGGATATGCCGCTGCCATCTCCATTAATTTGTTTGTGATAAAATGGACCACAGCTTTCCAATATAAAAAAGTAATGAAGGTTTCTTTTCTTGTGTTGCTTCTTACAGTCTTTATGTCATTAGCAGTTTGGGCTGTTTATACAATTTTTGCGGCCTTCTTTGAACCGGTAACAAAGCTTCAAGCACTATGGTTATTGATTCCAAGTGTATTAATGGGAATGATTGCTTATGGGCTTGTCAGTTTAAAGCTGGGAATTGTAGCTAAACTATTCCCTAGCCAATATCAAAAGTTAAAAATGAAGGTTCTTGGGTAATTTGCATAATTTCAGAGAAAGAAGAAAGCGGTAAACTCCATCAAGGAGAACCGCTCTCTTTTTAATATTCTTCGTCGCGAATGCCTAATCTGCGTTCAATGCGGTCAACCCGGCGTTCCAATCGGTCTATTTCACGATTTTTACGTTCTACTTCTCGTTCAAGCCGACTCAAACGCCGTTCAAACTGACCGCCTCCAGGGAAACCGCCTGGGAACTGTCCGCCGGGGAATTGACCGCCTGGGAACTGACCAAATTGACCAGGCTGCTGCTGTTGTCTGTACATAGGAACCCTCCTCAATTTAGATTCATAGTAGTTTATGAATAGACGGTAATCCCTGTCACAGATATTAGAAAGATTCAAATGAATTGGGTGGATAAAATGCGAATTGATAAAATGCTAGCCAACTTAGGCTTTGGGAGCCGCAAAGAGGTCAAAAAGCTTTTAAAAGACGGAGCCGTTCAAGTAAATAGCTCACTGGTGAAGGATGGCAAAGAACAGGTGAATCCTGTAGAAGATACTGTTACGGTTCACGGTGAAACGGTCGAGTATAAGGAATTTATTTATTTAATGATGAACAAACCTCCAGGTGTTATTTCGGCAACCGAGGATATGAAGGAGGAGACTGTGCTTGATCTGCTGGAATGGGAGGATGCTTTGTTTCAACCATTTCCGGTCGGCCGCCTCGACAAGGATACGGAGGGTCTTTTACTGTTAACCAATGATGGACAGCTTGCACACCAACTGCTTTCCCCTAAAAAGCATGTCCCAAAGACTTATTTTGCCGTTATTGAAGGGGAAGTGAATGAAGACGATATTGCGGCTTTTAAAAAAGGGGTTACGTTAGATGACGGTTATGTGACGAAGCCGGGAATCCTTGAAATTTTAAAAAAGGGACCGACTTCTGACATTGCGTTAACAATTACGGAGGGTAAATTCCATCAGGTTAAAAGAATGTTCCTCGCGCGTGGGAAGAGGGTCATTTATTTAAAAAGAATATCAATGGGATCTTTAAAGCTGGACGAGTCCTTAGAATTAGGGGAGTATAGGGAGCTGACAGAGGAGGAAGTCGAGCTTTTGCGTGATCGTAAAGATTTGCAAGAATGATTGTTGCATAAGTCTGTTTTCGCAAAGAATGATGTTTTTCGGATTATTAAGAAAGAGCCTGTGATTTGGATACGATTGCGTTTGGATTCACCCAAGCTGTCTAAATAAGCCCATGATTCAGACACGAAAGGCATTATATTCACTAAGCCTGTCCAAATAAGTCTCTATGTTGGATCCAATTCAGTACTGAGAGCAAATAAACAGAGCGCAAATAAAAAGACTGCTGAACAAACACAGCAGTCTTTTCTCGTTATTGGAATTTCTATATGTACGTGTCGATATTTCTACGAAGTCAATTTTACTTTTTTTCTGGTAGTGGTCCATTTGCCGCGGCTTGGACTTGTCACTAAGTTGTTATAGGCTAACACATTTAAATCTCTTTGGATGGTTCTGGAGGTCATATCAAATTCCTCTACAAGCTCTTGGGTGGAAACCGTACCGTTTTCTTTAATGAACATATACATAGATTTTATACGAGTCAGCATACGGTCAGTTGTAGGTTTCAAAAAACCACTCCTTATGAACTTTTTCCAAAGGCAACTCAGGCTGTCGTCCATTTTCTAACTATGCTGTGTATGGGTTCGCTAAGCAAACATCTCCTTTTAATCAACTTTACACCTCTTATTTTAGACTTTTCTCTACAAAATGACCAGTAATTCACAGATAATTTACAAAATGAATGGCTAAAGGGGCTGGAGTCTAGGGATCCCTTCTTTTTTCCATCTATATGATGAAGCATCATTGGGATTACCCTATTTTTTAAAATAATAACTGCTCCCGGGTCGAAAGTAATAAAAAATCATCTCTTTTTGATTCCAATGGATTATAGACTCTATGTTCTTAATATAAGTTAATAGAATTAAGATTCGAAATAAACTGATAATTTATAAGGAGGAAAGAAATTTTGAAACAAATCCAGTCTATTTCTCTATCTATCTTACTACTTTTATCAACATTTTTTAGTACTGCATTCATAGTCAATGCGAACAATACTACAGCTGATTCATCCATGGAAGTGCCAGATAAAAAACCGCAAGCGCCAACAAAGGCTCATCCGAAGTTTTCATGGAGTCATCCAGGTCCGCTTTCACCTGTTCTGCATCCAGGATCGGCTAGGGGTGCTGGAATGATGGAAGGGCCGCTTGAGGAAATTGATTCGATCATGGAAACGATGATTACTGATGGTGTCATGCCAGGGGCTGTGACCTTTGTTGCTCGACGAGGACATATTGTTCAGCATGAGGCATATGGATATGCCTACAAATATGAAGATGCTGAATTTGCAGAAGCAGAAGATCCAATTCCAATGAATAAAAATACGATTTTCGATTTGGCATCCATCAGTAAAATTTTCACAACGACGGCTGCGATGATTTTATATGAAGATGGATATTTTGAACTCGACGATCAGGTTGCTGAACATATTCCGGAATTTGCAGTGAACGGAAAAGAGAAAGTTACCATTGAGCAGCTGATGACACATACATCAGGCTTCGCACCTAGCGCTCCGGTTGCCGATGTGGAAGGAACAAGAGAAGATAGATTGCAATACGTCTTGCAATATCCGCTTCGAAATGAACCCGGAACTACATACACTTACAGTGACCTCAATATGATTACACTAGGAGTCTTGGTCGAGCGTTTATCCGGCAAACGTTTAGATGAATTCGTGAAAGAAGAAATAACCGAACCTCTTGGAATGAAAGATACGATGTACAATCCTCCTGAAGATTTGAAATATCGAATTGCTGCAACAGAAGATCAGCCATGGACCGGCCGCGGAATTGTTTGGGGAGAAGTTCATGATGAAAAGGCTTGGGCTTTGGATGGAGTGGCAGGACATGCGGGTGTTTTTTCTACAGCAGAAGACCTTGCCAAACTCGCACACATGTATTTGAATGATGGAAGATACGGGAACAAGCAAATTTTACAGTCTGAAACAATAGAATTATTGGTTGAAAATCAAATCCCGGAATTCCCTGGAGATGATCACGGTTTAGGCTGGGAACTTAATCAAATATGGTATATGGATGCATTAACTGAATCATATACCTTAGGGCACACCGGTTACACAGGAACATCCATTGCAGTAAGCCAAAACAATGATACGATTGCCATTTTATTAACGAATCGAGTACATCCTACAAGAAATACTGTTTCTACCAATCCGGCAAGACGTGCATTTGCGCAACAAGTTGCCGATGCAATCCCGGTTTCCATTCCTAATAAAAACGGCGCCTGGTTTTCGGGGTACGGTGGAAATGTCAATAAAACATTAACAGCAGAGGTAAATCTTGTGGGAGACGCAACCTTATCCTTTGATACATGGTATCGTACAGAGGATGGATACGATATCGGTTATGTAGAGGTTTCTAGTGACGGAGAAACCTGGGCTACACTAAATGATAACCATACAGGATCTAGCGTAGATTGGATAACAAAGGAACTTTCCATCCCCGCGGGAACAACCCATATCCGATTCCGCTATGCAACGGATACCTATTATAATGGCAGGGGCTGGTATGTAACTAATGCCAAACTTGTTACTTCCTCTGGAAAATCACTACCTCTTGAACTAAACAGTGAGGAATGGGTTTGGAGAAATTATTAATATCCAATTCGGCATCCTATTATGTAGGATGCCAAATTTTTTCTAAAAGAATGATAGGAAAATATTTTAATAGCGATTTTAGGAAGTAAGGAAAATTCATAGATTTTTAGGATTACCACACATCCCGCATTTCCGCCAGGGATTAAGACAAAGCAATGTTTTTGGGTTTGCTTCCTAAAGATATGGATAATCCTCCTTTCTTTTGATAAGCTTACGATATAATGCAATACATAAAAAGGAGACGCGGCAATGGCTACCATTAATTGGTCAGAAGAAATTCTGAAACGTAAAAATGCGTTGTTAGAGGACACATTCGGACTGCTTTCGATTGAGAGTATCTTAGATGAAGCTAAAGCCACTAAAGATACCCCGCTTGGCGAGGGTGTAAAAGAAGCATTAGATTATATGCTTAGCCTAGGTGAAAGAGATGGCTTTAATGTAAAAAACGTAGATAACCTAGCTGGTCATATTGAATATGGTAACGGCGAAGAAATTGTTGGCGTACTTTGTCATGTAGATGTGGTACCAGCTGGCGATGGCTGGACGAGTCCTCCCTTTTCCCCTGAAATTAGGGAAGGAAAGCTGTTTGCAAGGGGGGCTATGGATGATAAAGGTCCTACGATGGCTGCCTACTATGGTTTAAAGCTGATTAAGGAATTAAGCCTACCATTAAAGAAGAGGGTAAGGGTCATTATTGGGACAGATGAAGAAAGTAAATGGCGCTGTGTCAAGCGATACTTTGAGACGGAGGAAATGCCAAAGCTTGGCTTTGCCCCTGACGCTGACTTCCCTATCATACATGCCGAAAAAGGAATTGCCGACTTCTTTATCGTCCAAAAACAATCCGCAAACTCAAGTGATGGGATCAGGGTCCTTTATTTTCAGTCTGGACAAAGGTTAAATATGGTGCCAGATCATGCAGTTGCCAAAATAGAGTCAGGAGAGGATACCTCCAGGATTCAAGAGCAATTTGAGCAATTTCTGCTAAACCACATGCTTACAGGTCATTATTCTTTTGAAAATAGCATAACGATTTTAAAGGTAGAGGGTGAAGCGGCTCACGCAATGGAACCGGATAAAGGAAAAAATGCAGGCCTTTATTTGAGTGCTTTTCTGTCAGAGCTAAGCCTTGATAAAAAAGCTAAAGCCTACTTCCGATTTATAAAAAACTTTTTATTTCAGGATTCAAGAGGTCAACAGCTCGGGCTTAAATATTCGGATGATATTACCGGGGATCTTACTGTAAATGCAGGTGTATTCGAATATAGTGATTCAGGGAAAGCACAGATTGGAATCAATATTCGCTATCCGGTTACGTATAGTATGGAGGAGCAATTAAAATCACTGCAAGCTCTTTTGGAAACACATGGTTTTGGATTAGAAGATTTTGATGACTCTAAACCGCATCATGTTGAAAAAGACAGCGTGCTCATTCAAATCTTAAAAAAGGTCTATGAGGAGCAAACAGGTGAAGAGGCGAAGCTTTTAACTATTGGAGGGGGTACGTATGCAAGGTCCCTGAAAGCGGGTGTAGCATTCGGTCCTCTATTTCCAGGAAGACCGGACGTGGCTCACCAAAAGGATGAATATATTATCATTGACGATATGTTGAAAGCAGCATCTATTTATGCACAAGCGATTTTTGAGTTAGCTAATAAAGATTAATGGGGGAAGAACAGATGGAAAAAGTATTGTGGAATGGAAAAATTGTAAATAAAGACGATGTTCGAATCAGTATAGATGATCGTGCATTTCATTTTGGTGACGGTGTATACGAAGTAGTTCGGGTTTACGATGGTGAACTATACTTAGCGGAAGGCCATATGAAACGACTTTATGACAGTGCCCGAAAAATCGGGATCCAGCTTGAATTAGCTCCAGATGAAATTCTGGCGAGTCTTGTTGAATTAAAAGAGGCAACAGATCTGATCGATGGTACGATTTATGTCCAGGTTTCCAGAGGTGAGTGGCCTCGGAACCACGCCTTTCCTGATAAGGCTGTTGTTCCCCAAATGGTTGGATTTACGAAAGAAGCGAAGAGACCGCTTGAGCAAATGAAGTCAGGGGTAAAAGCGACTATTATTGAGGATACTCGCTGGCTCCACTGTGACATCAAGAGCATTAGTTTGCTTGGAAATGTGCTAGCTAAACAAAAAGCGGTAGAGGCTGGATGCTTTGAATCAATCCAGCACCGTAATGGTGTTGTAACAGAGGGAAGCTCGACTAATGTGTTCATCGTAAAAGGCGGCACTGTATACACTCACCCCGCCGATCATCTTATTTTAAACGGAATTACACGGCAGCGAATTATTGAATTAGGCCGTCAAGAAGGTTTAGATATACAGGAAGTGGCATTTACAACGGATGAGCTATTACAGGCAGACGAGGTGTTTGTTGCAGGAACTACTGTAGAAGTTATGCCAGTGATTCAAGTGGATGATAAGAAATACTCCGATCAGCCTGGTCCGATTACTTTGAAGCTGCAAAGCTTATTATTTGAAGATATTGCCAAGCTTGCAAGCATTAAAAGCTAATGAGAAAGAGGTTTTCTTGAAGGGGCAGACCCTTATAAGAGAACCTCTTTTTTTGACTAATCTTTAAACGCAAATAAATCGCTGGATAGGTATCGTTCACCGGTATCAGGTGCTATACAAATCACAACCTCATTTGGCGTTAACGTCTTTGCTACTTCAATCGCAGCATAGCAAGAGGCCCCTGCAGACGGGCCAACGAGGATCCCTTCTTTTTGCGCAAGCCTTCTTGCTATTTCATAAGCATCGACATCTTGAATTTGGTGAATTTGATCATAGACCGTTTGGTTTAATATTGGCGGGATAAATCCTGGACTCGTACCAACAAGCTTGTGTTTGCCAGGTTTTCCGCCTGATAATACTGGTGAACCAGCTGGTTCCACTACATGAACCTTTAATTCAGGAAAATGTTCCTTTAAGACTTCGCCAGTTCCAGTAATGGTGCCTCCTGTTCCTGAAGTCGCGACGAAGGCTGATAAAGGCTTGCCAAGCTGTTTCATTGCCTCGACAATCTCTAAGGCTGTTGAGTGCCGATGGGCTTCAGGGTTTGCATCGTTTTCAAATTGCATCGGGATATAGCTGTTTGGAATCTCCTTGGCAAGCTCTTCTGCCTTTTTAATGGCGCCGGGCATTCTTTCATCCGCAGGGGTAAGCACGACTTTGGCTCCATATGCTTTTAAAAGATTAATCCTTTCCTTTGTGGCGCTATCAGGCATTACAAGAATTGCGCTATATCCTCTTGCGGCTGCATTCATCGCTAGGCCGATTCCAGTATTTCCGCTAGTTGGCTCAATGATGGTAGCTCCTGGTTTTAATAATCCGGATTGCTCGGCTTGTTTAATCATTTCGAAGGCAGCCCGGTCTTTTACACTTCGGCTTGGGTTAAAGTATTCAAGCTTTACATATACTAGTGCTCCATTTGGAGGATTGATTTTATTTAATTTTACCAATGGGGTATCACCGATTAAATCTGCGACATTTTCTACAAATTTCATGTTGCTATCTATCATCCTCTCTTAATCGACTCAGGTACAATTATTCTCAGCCAGTTCTTCTTTCTATTCACTTTTTATCTTACCTAATTGAAAGGAATTGAAGCAAATGGTTAGACTATCTTTAGAAAAGTGTCTTTTAAACTGACATCACCACTGATAAAATTAAGGAACTGGAAGTGAAGCTATATGTCTCATCATTATTTTTTTGCGGTACCACTCCCGCCCCGAACAAAAAAGGTTATAAAAGAAAAGTGTGATCAATTATCGAACATCCTCCCCTTTCATAAATGGGTCCATATCGAGGATTATCACATCACATTAGCCTTTTTAGGCGGAATTGAGCTTGCTAAAGTCGAGCAGGCTATTCTGGAGATGTCATCTCCCTTACAGAAGCTTACTCCCTTTTCTTTATCGCTTCATTCTTTTGGTACGTTTGGGAAGCCTTCACAGCCGAGAATTTTTTGGGTTGGTATTGAAAAAAATCAATTTCTTCACCAAACGCGATCGATTGTGTTTGAAAGCTGTGAAAAGGTTGGATTTCAATTAGAAACAAGGCCGTTTTCACCGCATATTACAGTAGCTCGAAAGTGGAGGGGCACGGAAAATTTTGATTCACATCTTTTAAAAGAGGCTGAACTATCCGATAATTTTATTGTAGATAGAGTTGTTTTGTATCAGACTCATTTAGATCGCATACCCAAATATGAAGTAATCGAGACGATTACATTTAATAAGTAAATTGTCATACAAGGGGGAGGAAACATGGCTCAGCTTATCAAACTTTACGACTATATTTCTCGATATGAGCAGGATGTATACAGCTATCCCTCCCGTTTCATTCGTTTGAAAAAAAAGCAGTGGGAACGTTTGTTGAACCGCTGGAAGAATGAGGAGCTTCTTCCGCAAAGTGAACAGGCAGGAGGTGTTCCTGAAAAGCGGAAAGCAAGACATATTATTTCAAAGCTAACATTCAGGTTTGGAAGAAAAAAAGAAAAAGCGACGATTAGGGGAACCGGACTTGAGTGGAATATACATGGTGAAGAAGAGGCTGCTTTGGATCCGTATCAAAATTCGCTAATCCAGCATGTACAAAATGAAGAAGAACTAAAACAGTATTTTTTAGACCATCTTTTTCGGCTCCAAATTAAGTGGGCAAGCTCGACGCTGACGAGCCAATCGTTTCCAGATATAAAGTTTTCAACTGATGGAAATCTAAAATATTTACTGCAGCGATTTCCCGACCATTGTCTTGTACTCTATCAGCCTATTTTTCTTTTAAAAAAAGCACCGTTTGAAAGTGACACGCTTATCATTACTCCTACAGCGATTTGGTGCATTTCCTTTTTGGAAGAGGAAGAAAATGCTGTTTTTGTTGGGACAAAAGAACACTTTTGGGTTAAAAAGGGAGCCGACAAGGAGAAAAAAATACTCAATCCGCTTGTAGGACTTGACCGAACAGAAAAGGTGATAAAGGATCTTCTTGCGAAACAAGGAAGTTTGTTCCCGATTAAAAAAGCGGTTATATGCAGGAATGGATATATTGATTATCCATCTGCACCGTTCGGAGTGGAATTACTCGAAAAAAGAAATTACACGGATTGGTTTGAAAAAATGAGAAGTGAAAGAGCTCCGATTAAATCTGAGCAGCTCAAGGCTGCTAAAGTTCTGCTGGACACTGTCCAATCGATATACTCAGATCGGGTGGAATGGAATTGAAAATGGGGAATCATTTTGTCTTTATCCTTAATCCTAATGCAAAAAACGGACAAAGTCTTGCCGTATGGAAAAAAGTTGAATCCGAATTGCGCGAAAAAGGAGTTCTATATGAGGTTTATCAAACTGCAGCACCACTCCATGCGACAAAAATTGTGGAGTCTGTTTTAGAACAACCTGATTTCAATGGTATTATCGTAGCAGTAGGCGGAGACGGTACAATTCATGAAGTCATAAATGGGATTGAATCAGTTCGTCAGCCTGTGACTTGTTTGCCAGTTGGCAGCGGCAGCGATTTTGCCAGGGGATTTCATATTCCCCGAAAAGGAAAGCATTTCTGCAAATGGCTGACTGAGTCAAGATTTTCCTTAGAAGCTATTGATCTGGGGATTTTTCAAATTGATACAAGTTCAGGGAAATTTGTTAATAATATAGGCACAGGCTTTGATGCTGTTGTTGCCGGAAGTGTCAATCAATCGAGAGTCAAGAAATGGTTCAATAAATGGAAAATCGGAAAACTGGTGTATGTTTATTTTTTAATCAAGCATTTATTTACATTTAAGCCAACTAGTGCCTATATAACGGTAGATGGACAAATCTTTTCATTTGATAAAGTTTGGTTCCTGACAGTTTCAAATCACCCTTATTTTGGCGGAGGAATGAAAATTTCACCTGCTTCTAATCCTAAAGATGGTGTGCTTGAAATGACGATTGTTCATGATCTCACGCGCTGGAAGTTATTATTCCTGTTTATTACCGTTTTTTGGGGGGGACATACGAAATTAAAAGAAGTGACTTTACTAAAGGGAAATGATTTTTACATTGAAACGACAGAACCCCAGCCGATTCATGCTGATGGAGAAATTGTTGGGAAGGGTACTTTCCATGTTCAAATTAAAAAAGCGGGACTTAACTTATTGAAACCTTAAAAGGGGCACTTGACTTGAAAAAGGTAACGGTTATACAATCAAAAAGACTGTCTTTACCATTCAATCTTCATACATAAAAAAGAAACGTTTTTAGCTGTTGAAATTGAAGGTCAAGAAACACCTTTGAACAAACGTAGGTGAACAGAATTGGAATATTTATTTGATCAAAATTGGGAAATAGAGCCTGCCGGCGGTGCGACCGGAGAGGCCTTTTTTGCTCATAGCAAGGAGCAGAAGCTTTTCTTAAAAAGAAATTCTTCACCGTTTTTAGCAGTTTTATCGGCTGAAGGAATTGTCCCTAAGCTCGTATGGACAAAAAGACTTGAAAATGGAGATGTCATTACTGCTCAACATTGGATTCATGGCCGGGTACTTGAAGCAGCAGATATGAAAAATGAAGAAGTTGCAAAGCTTTTGCGAAAAATCCATCGATCAAAAGCCTTATTAAATATGCTAAAAAGATTGGGAAAAGCACCGCTTAATCCAGAGAAGATGCTGATGGAATTGTCCTTTAGATTAAGCCCAGATCTTCAGGCTTCTCCAATCGTTCAGGAATCCTTGGCTTATTTAAAAACAGAAGTAAAGTATATTTCCCATTCCGAATATGTCGTGTGCCATTCAGATGTTAATCATCATAATTGGATGCTTTCTGCCGAAAATGAGCTCTATCTGATAGATTGGGACGGGGCGTTAATCGGAGATCCAGCGATCGACTTAGGCTCACTACTTTATTGGTATATACCTGAAGCGAAGTGGGGAGAATGGCTTGAGCAATATGGAATAGCTTTAACAGACCATTTAAAGCTAAGAATGAAATGGTATGTCATTGCTCAAACCCTTCATACTATTCAGTGGTTAAAAAATAAGAAAAATTTAGATGAAGCGGATTATTGGCTTCGTTATTTGAATGCAGTTCTTAGTTAAAAAATTTATTTTTTCTGGCACTTATTAATATAATTCATTCATTTCTTCCACCCACTGAGTCAGCTTGGGCTGATAGGTGGTAATATGACTGTCCAGATTCGAAGACTGAATTCCTTCCTGACTATAATTATAAATTTCTTCGAGAAGGGCGATGACATTTCCATCCAGGTTGTGCTGGGCCATTAAAGATTTAACTAAGCGTTCCACCTGTTCACATTCTGTAACAGAACCGCAGCAATCTGCTGTGTGGTTTGATAATATATCTTTTAGCAAGTTGATTTGATCTAGTCTGTTTAGTGGCATACTAAGGACATTCCTTCCTTTTAGGATTCACATATAGATTGTGAATTCTTTTTTATTTTATACTTGGGTGATTGATTGTCAGTAATGGAGGTAGACCCGACTCAGCGAAGTATAACTGTTCCTTAGCGATCGTTTTACGCATCTCGGCTTGACGCTAGCTAAGTTTTAGAGCAGGTTAATTTTGGTTCATGTATAGTGAATCTGCATGGACATTTTTTCAGGAAACGCTAGGGAAGGTCTTTTACGGGTTCTTAAGGACATTTATTAGGAAAGGACTTATAAAAAGTCCTTGATAAGTGATCTCAAGGACATTTTTAAGGGGGAAAGCTAGGGAAATGTCCTTTATACGGGTTTTCAAGGACATTTTACAGGGGGAAAGCTAGGGAAATATCCTTTATACGGGTTATCAAGGACATTTTTCAGGGGGGAAGCTAGGGAAATGTCCTTTATACGGGTTATCAAGGACATTTTACAGGGGGAAAGCTAGGGAAATGTCCTTTATACGGGTTATCAAGGACATTTTACAGGGGGAAGCTAGGGAAATGTCCTTTATACGGGTTATCAAGGACATTTTACAGGGGGAAAGCTAGGGAAATGCCCTTTATACTGGTTATCAAGGACATTTTACAGGGGGAAAGCTAGGGAAATGTCCTTTATACGGGTTATCAAGGACATTTTACAGGGGGAAAGCTAGGGAAATGTCCTTTATGCGAGATCTCAAGGACATTTTACAGGGGGAAAGCTAGGGAAATGTCCTTTATACGAGATCTCAAGGACATTTTTCTCAGAAAAAGCTTGTAAAGTGTCCTTTATAATAAGAACTATTCCAATACTTACAGTGACTTTAGAGGTGATATAGATGAGAATGAGAAACAAGCCATGGGCAAAGGAAAAAATGATGGAGTATCCTCAATATGTAATTCAAAATCCAGAAGAACATCGAGGGAAATGGAAAGAACTTTTTGAGAAGGAAGCGCCCTTGCATATTGAAATCGGAACTGGGAAAGGGCGGTTTATTACAGAAATGGCAAAAGCCCATCCGGATACGAATTTTATTGGCATCGAGCTTTCAGATAACGTTTTGGTTTCCGCCTTGGACCGATTAATTGAGGCTGAAGTCCCTAATTTAAAGCTTTTAAATGTTAATGCGAAAAATCTCCCTCAATATTTTGAAGAAGGGGAAGTTGACAGGATCTATTTAAATTTTTCTGATCCGTGGCCAAAGACGCGGCACGAAAAACGCAGGTTAACCTATAAAGATTTCCTTGCACTTTATGAATCGATTTTAAAACCAAATGGAGAAATTCATTTTAAAACAGATAACCAGGGTCTTTTTGAGTATTCATTAGTTAGCTTTTCCCATTATGGTTTACTCTTGAATTATGTGAGCCTCGATCTTCATAATAGCGGTATGGAAGGCAATATTATGACTGAATATGAAGAAAAATTTTCGAACAAAGGAAACCGGATTTATCGTTGTGAAGCTCAGTTTCCAGATGGGCAGAGAGCGTGACTCTTAAATAGGGTCAGGCTCTTTTTAAAACATGGATCTTATGAACCCGTACTTTCCTATTTATTTCAATTTTTAAAATAATATCTTCAATGGTAAAATGGTGAAAAGGGGAAAGAGAGGGAGAATCTATGGAGAAATTACAATTCGGTTCGTATTCACTGACATGGTTAAATGGCGGCGTTACCAATATGGATGGCGGCGCTATGTTCGGTGTTGTTCCAAAACCATTATGGTCGAAAAAATATAAAGTCAATGAAAAAAACCAAATCGAGCTTCGGACAGATCCTATTCTCGTTCAGGATGGGAAGCAAAATATTCTGATTGAAGCCGGGATTGGCAATGGGAGATTTTCCGAAAAACAACTGCGAAATTATGGGATTACCGAAGAATCCTCAATTGATCAATCATTAGCTCAGTTAGGACTTACAAAAAAAGATATTGATAAAGTTGTCATGACGCATATGCATTTTGATCATGCTACGGGATTAACTGATATTGAAGATGGCAAGTACATTTCTGCATTTCCGAATGCGGTTATTTATACCTCAAAAGTCGAATGGGATGAAATGAGAAACCCTAATATTCGTTCCCGCAACACATATTGGAAGGAAAATTGGGAGGCAATCGGGCAGCAAGTGGAAACATTTGAAGGAGAGTTGGAGGTTGCTCCAGGTTTTAAAATGATCCATACAGGAGGCCATAGTGACGGTCATTCTATTCTTCTGTTGGAACAGGGTGATGAATTCATGATTCATATGGCTGACTTAATGCCTACTCATGCACATGAAAATGTCCTGTGGGTCCTTGCTTATGATGATTATCCGATGACTTCCATTGCGAAAAAGCAAAAATATATTACATATGGGAAAGAAAAACAGGCGTGGTTTATTTTTTATCACGATTCAGATTATCGCGCTGTCCGGTTTAATCCAAGCGGGGAAATTATTGAAAGTATTAAAAGGGACAAAGGACAGAATAAATCATAAAAAAAAAATACCACTGTTTGAAACAGTGGTATCAACTATATTACCTGAGTTTCTATTACAAGACCGGTTTTTGCGTCCGCAACGAATTCCCATTGTTCGGTATAGGTTTCAAAATTTCGAGTGATTCCACCTTTATAAACCGTATAGGTAATGGGTCCTTTAACATAACTTTGAGTTTTCATTTCAATCCACGAGCCACTAATGGGCCCTTTCTTTTTGAATTGACTTTTTACTTTATGTAGAACAGTTTCTGGCTGTTTGAACGCAGTAGCTGTGAGCGGCTTTTGCAAAAGGATAGCAGCTGCGACTCCCGTGGCTAAGCCGAAAAAGAAAGATTTTGTATTCATGCCTTGCACCTCCAATCATAGTATACCTTACTTTAATAAACACTACTAATGTCTAACATATGCCTAGTAACTATAAAAAAATTTCTGTACAATAACAGAGTACATAATGACTTAAAGCGTCCTTATTTTTTTGCGATACGGGAGGGATTTTTTGTGAATCAGGAAACACTTCGATTATTTAAAACATTAACAGAGCTCCCAGGTGCCCCTGGTAATGAGCACTCTGTCCGAGCTTTTATGAAAGAACAATTAAACCTATATGCTGATGAAGTTGTACAAGATCGACTTGGAGGGGTTTTCGGGGTCAAAAGGGGAAATAGTCAGGGACCCACTGTGATGGTAGCTGGACATATGGATGAAGTGGGATTTATGGTAACAAGCATTACGAAAAATGGAATGATTCGATTTCAGCCGCTGGGTGGCTGGTGGAGCCAGGTCCTGCTTGCGCAAAGGGTGCAGGTTATCACAGACCGTGGTCCTGTTTATGGTGTAATCGGTTCAATCCCTCCGCATCTTCTTAGTGATGATCAAAGAAAAAAACCGATGGATATTAAAAATATGCTAATTGATATCGGTGCAGATTCAAAGGAGGATGCTGAACAAATTGGCATTAAACCTGGTCAGCAAATTGTACCTGTCTGTGAATTTACTCCATTAGCGAATCCTAAAAAAATCATGGCAAAGGCCTGGGATAATCGCTACGGCTGCGGGCTATCCATCGAACTTTTAAAGGAACTAAAGGGAGAATCAACTCCGAATGTTTTATATTCTGGAGCTACCGTTCAAGAAGAAGTGGGGCTTAGAGGGGCACAAACTGCTGCAAATATGATTAAGCCTGATATTTTCTTTGCGCTTGATGCCAGTCCGGCGAACGACGCCTCCGGTGATCCAAATGAATTTGGTCAGCTTGGCAAAGGAACACTTTTGCGCATTTATGACCGTTCCATGGTCACTCATCGAGGGATGAGAGAGTTTGTATTAGATATGGCTGAAACTCATTCAATTCCTTATCAATATTTTATTTCTCAAGGCGGAACTGATGCAGGAAGAGTTCATACTTCCAATGAAGGGGTTCCAAGTGCGGTTATTGGAATTTGTTCACGATATATTCATACCCATGCAGCGATTGTCCATGTAGATGATTATGCAGCAGCTAAAGAGCTACTGGTTAAATTAGTAAAGGCATGTGACCAAACCACTGTGGAGAGTATTCGAAATCAAAGCTGATCACACGAAAGGCGGGAGAGGATTCCCGTCTTTTCCGTTTTTTACATGAACTTGATAAAGGAGGATTCATAATGAAAGTGGCTGTTGGTTCTAATAATCCGGCGAAATTAGGAGCTGTTAAAAAGGCTTTGGAGCAAATACAAGTTATCGTCATAGGTGTGGACGTCCCTTCAGGAGTAACGGCCCAGCCTTTTTCCGATCAGGAAACAATGCAAGGTGCAATCGAAAGGGCCAAAAATGCAAAGAGTAAGGCGAGTGCTGATATTGGAATAGGTCTTGAAGGTGGAGTATATCAACAGGGAAATCAGATATATGTTTGTAATTGGGGTGCTTTAAGCTGGGAAGGAGGAATCTTAACTGCAGGCGGCGCCAGAATTCCTTTGCCGGACGCAATTGCTGTAAAGCTTCTCCAAGGCCATGAACTTGGTCCGATTATGGATGAATACACACAAGAAAAGGGCATCCGCTACTCAAAAGGGGCGGTAGGGGTTTTTACTTCAGCCTGGGTAACCCGGGAAGAAATGTTTGAACATGTTGTGAAACTATTGGTTGGCCAATATATGTTTGTGCAGAAGAAAGAAAACGATTAGTTTCAGCTTTGTATATATAGAGTAATATATCAATAGGTATTTTTGCTCAATTCAAAAATGAATCGAAAGGATCAGGGGCTATTCCTTGATCTTTTTTTATTTTACGAATTTCCTTGCACAAAATTGGACTGCACAGGCAAAAAACCGATTTGATCCGTCAAAAAAAAATATTCTATCCGACCACCCGATTATTTTATCCGATAAAGCAGGGGATTAGCAGAGATAAATTCTATTTCGAATACCGAATTAAAAAGGGGAGCTTCATAAATATTTAATAAGAAAAGACAAAAAAATTTCAAAAGCGGAGAAGCTTGATTTAAAAACATTGTAAGCGCTTCCCATTTTGCAGATAAATCTAAATAGTCAAAAAACTAAAAAAAAGGGTGTTGACCAATTAAAAAAACGCGCGTAATATATTGCCAAACAGAACTATCACATTGCTACTGTTATCAGTTAATAAAGCTTATTGTCGTACGCTGATTGTATGAAAAATATATCGAAGGGAGCGATTGACATGAGCGAACAATGGATTTATTTAAACGGCCAATTCGTAAGAAAGGAAGAGGCGGTTATATCCGTGTACGATCACGGATTTTTATACGGAGATGGGGTGTTCGAAGGGATTAGAATGTATGACGGCAATGTGTTTCGCTTACAAGAGCATGTTGATCGTCTCTATAATTCAGCGAAATCCATAATGTTAAACATCCCATTATCTAAAGATGAAATGACCGAAGTGATTGCGGAAACTTTAAGGAAAAATCAATTTGTCGATGCTTATATCCGGGTTGTCGTTTCAAGAGGTGTCGGAAATTTAGGTTTAGACCCTTCTACATGTGCCAGACCACAAGTCATAGTCATTGCAGAACAACTTTCCCTATTTCCAAAAAGTCTTTATGAAAAAGGGATTGATATCATTACAGTTGCAACAAGAAGAAATCGGTCTGATGTTTTATCTCCAAAAGTAAAATCATTGAACTACTTAAATAATATTCTTGTAAGAATTGAAGCTAATATTGCTGGCGCAGGGGAAGCGCTCATGTTAAATGATCAGGGTTATGTGGCTGAAGCTTCAGGTGAAAATATTTTTATCGTGAAAGGAAAAACCCTCTTAACGCCGCCTGGATATGTAGGTGCGTTAGAAGGCGTTACCCGAAATGCGATTATTGAAATTGGGCAGCAGCTCGGCTTTGATGTCCGTGAAGAAATTTTTACGAGACATGATGTTTATGTAGCAGATGAAGTGTTTTTAACTGGATCAGCTGCTGAGGTGATACCGGTAGTAAAAATCGATGGCAGAGAAATAAGTGGAGGAAAACCTGGTTTTATTACCGGAGAACTCCTAGAAGCTTTCAGAAAAAAGGTCGTTGAAGATGGATATAAGGTTTATACACATGAAAATGTTCAAGCAGGATAATAGATGCTGGAGGAGATTCGATGCGAAGTGACATGATTAAGGTCGGCATTGACCGGGCTCCCCACCGAAGTTTGCTGTATGCAACGGGAGTAAAAACACAAGATTTAGATAAACCATTTATCGGAATCTGTAATTCATATATTGATATTATTCCTGGCCATGTACACTTGAAGGCATTTGCAGAAGTTGTCAAAGAAGCCATTCGGGAAGCGGGCGGTATTCCATTTGAATTTAATACCATTGGGGTTGATGATGGAATCGCAATGGGACATATCGGAATGAGATATTCCTTGCCGAGCAGAGAGTTAATAGCGGATTCAGCCGAAACAGTTATTAATGCACATTGGTTTGATGGAGTGTTCTATATACCTAACTGTGACAAGATTACTCCTGGCATGTTAATGGCTGCAGTAAGAACGAATGTCCCTTCTGTATTTGTATCAGGCGGTCCAATGGAAGGCGGAATATCGTCTTCAGGCAAACCACTTTCTCTCGTTTCGGTGTTTGAAGGTGTTGGGGCCCATCAGGCTGGAAAAATGACCAAAGAAGAATTACTGGATATTGAGCAAAATGCTTGTCCAACTTGTGGATCCTGTTCCGGAATGTTTACTGCGAATTCGATGAACTCGCTTATGGAAATGCTTGGTTTGGCATTACCGGGAAATGGAACCATTGTGGCAACGTCTGAAGCAAGGTATCAATTGGTTCGGGATGCTGCACGTCACCTTATCCACATGGTTAAAAATGATATTAAACCTAGAGATATTGTAACAAAAGAAGCTATCGATGATGCTTTTGCGCTGGATATGGCTATGGGAGGTTCTACTAACACAGTTTTACATACTCTTGCCATAGCTAATGAGGCTGGAATTGATTATGATCTCAACAGAATTAATGAAATAGCCCAAAAAGTGCCGTACTTAGCCAAAATTAGCCCAGCTTCGGATTACACAATGGACGATGTCCACCGTGCAGGCGGCATTAGTGCGATAATCAATGAGTTATGCAGGATTGAAGGATTAATCCACAGAGATCGGATTACGGTAACTGGCCAAACCATTTCTGAGTTAGTAGAGCCTTACGGCATAAAGAATGACCAGGTGATTCGAAGGTTAGAAAATCCATATAGCCCTGTTGGCGGATTGTCGGTTTTATACGGCAATTTGGCTCCAGACGGCGGTGTCATAAAAGTCGGTGCCGTCGACCCGTCGATTAAAACCTTTATGGGAGAAGCCATTATATTTAACTCCCAGGAAGAAGCACAAAAAGGAATTGATGAGGGTCTTGTAAATGAAGGTCATGTAGTGGTAATCCGTTATGAAGGTCCTAAAGGCGGACCCGGAATGCCAGAGATGCTCGCTCCGACTGCAAGTATTGCAGGCCGCGGCTTAGGAACAAAGGTCGCACTTATAACTGATGGACGCTTCTCAGGAGCAACAAGAGGAATATCAATCGGACATATTTCCCCTGAGGCAGCTGAAGGCGGTCCGATAGCTTTTCTTAAGAACGGTGATCCGATTTTAATCGATTTAACCAACAGAAGAATCAACGTTCTTTTAACCGAAGAAGAACTCGAAAACCGCAAGAAAAATTGGGTGCCGCCAGAACCAAAGATCAAACGGGGCTACTTAGCGAGGTACTCGAAATTAGTAACATCTGCAAGTACAGGCGGAATTATGAAAATTTAATCAGGATAAATCGCTGACGAGGCAAAAGTGATTGGATTTTAGTATTCACAGAGAGCCGGTGGTGCTGGAAACCGGTAATACGCCCAATCATGACATCCCCTCTGAGTGCTGTTCTGAACCTTTAGTAGGAATCGCCGAGTTTAACATACTCGTTATCAAATGGAGAGGTTGAGGGTCAGATCCCGGCCAATCTCTCACTGAGGTAGTATCTGCGAGGATCCTACAAATTAGGGTGGTACCATGGAAAGGAAAATAGCCTTTTCATCCCTACGAAACGAAGCAAGTGTCGTAGTGGGTGATTAGGCTTTTTTTATTATAAAGCTCTGTTAAGCAACATTGATGTTATTCGCTAAAGTCCACTCCCTTTCCGCGGACGAACCACCGAGCCTCCTCGCTCGTACCTCACTGAGGGGTCTCGGTCGGCTCGTTTTTCTGCAGGAGTCTCGTGGATTTTAGCTCATTACAATTTTAGTTTCCACAGAGCATTATTTATAAAAACGTCACTTAGCCTAATGCGAAACAATGATTCCCTTGAGAGGAGATGAAAAAATGAAGGTAGATGTAAAGGCGGATCCTGGGACTCACCTTAGCGGTGCTGAAACTCTGATTCACGCCTTAAAGCAAGAAGGAGTTGAAGTTGTATTTGGATATCCGGGTGGGGCCGCATTACCCATTTATGATGCACTCTATCAAAACCCGATCCGGCACATTCTTGCCAGACATGAACAAGGAGCGATTCACGCGGCTGAAGGGTATGCAAGAGTTTCAGGAAAGGCGGGAGTCGTGATTGCAACTTCCGGACCCGGTGCTACTAATTTAGTAACCGGAATAACAGATGCCATGATGGATTCAATTCCTCTTGTGGTATTTACGGGGCAGGTGGCATCGGGACTGATTGGGACCGACGCATTCCAAGAGGCTGACGTAATTGGCATTACCATGCCAATTACAAAACATAATTATCAGGTTCGTAATTTGCAAGATCTCCCCAGAATTATTAAAGAAGCCTTTCATATTGCAACAACAGGAAGACCAGGGCCAGTTTTAATAGACATTCCAAAAGATGTCTCTACTGTTAAGGGAAAAGTGGTTTTTCAAGAGACTGTTGATTTACCGGGTTTTCAGCCTACTATTCACCCGAATGTATTACAAATTAAAAAATTAAATGAAGCGATAGAATCAGCAAAGAGACCCGTTATATTAGCCGGTGCTGGTGTTTTACATGCGCAAGCATCCGAACAGCTGCTTGCGGTGGCAGAGACGAGAAAAATACCAGTGGTTCACACTCTCCTTGGCTTGGGCGGATTTCCAGCCGATCACCGATTATTTTTGGGAATGGGAGGAATGCATGGATGCTATGCGGCAAACATGAGTCTTTATGAGTGTGATCTCCTGATTAATGTAGGGGCAAGATTCGATGATCGGCTAACAGGAAATCTTAAAACCTTTGCTCCGCGTGCAAAAATAGCCCATATCGATATTGACCCGGCGGAGATTGGCAAAAACGTAGTTACTCATATTCCAATCGTAGGAGATGCTAAAGCAGCATTGCAAAAACTGCTGGACGAAAACGGATCAGGTTCTAAATCTGATGAATGGCTTGCTCATCTCAAGGAGTATCAAGATGAATATCCGTATTGGCACAACGAGGTAAGTGAAGGGATTTCACCTCAAGAATTAATCCAAATGGCCCATGAGATTACAAAAGGCAATGCGGTTGTTACAACAGATGTCGGTCAGCACCAGATGTGGGCAGCTCAATATTACACCTTTAACCAGCCTCATAACTGGGTAACCTCAGGCGGACTTGGAACGATGGGATTTGGTTTTCCAGCAGCGATTGGGGCTCAAATCGCAAAGCCAGATAAAAACGTAATCGCGATTGTCGGAGATGGCGGTTTTCAAATGACATCCCAAGAATTGATCTTACTAAAGGAACTCTCTCTCCCGGTTAAAGTCATTATTGTAAACAATGGATCACTCGGCATGGTACGGCAATGGCAGGAAAAATTTCATGGAGAGAGGTATTCACACTCAATTCTCACCGTCCAGCCGGATTTTGTAAGACTGGCAGAGGCTTATGGTGTAAAAGGATATTGCGTGTCATCACCAGAACAGGCCAGAGAATTACTTGCCGAAGTTTTACCGCTAGATGAACCAGCTGTCATTGACTGCAGAGTTAGTCCGACAGAAAATGTGTTTCCGATGGTTGCGCCAGGATCAGGATTACATGAAATGATTGGGGTGAAACCATGAAAAAGAGAATCGTGACAGCTTTTGTTTTGAATCAGAGTGGAGTATTAAACAGGGTGACGGGGCTCTTTACAAAGCGTCAGTTCAATATTGAAAGTATTACAGTCGGTCACACTGAAACAGAAGGAGTCTCCCGGATGACATTTGTCGTTTATGTAGAGGATGATCGGCAAATCGAACAGCTTATTAAACAATTAAACAAGCAAATTGATGTTTTGAAAGTTTCTGATATTACCGATCAGGCGATTGTAGCAAGAGAACTCGCCTTAATAAAAGTACTGAGCAACGGTCAGACTCGGACAGAAATTAATGGGATTATTGAACCTTTTCGGGCAAGTGTGATCGATATGTCCAGAGACAGTGTTACCGTTCAGGTAACCGGTGATACGGAGAAGGTTGAGGCGATGATCGAGCTTTTAAAACCATACGGAATTAAAGAAATGGCACGAACAGGTTTAACAGCGTTTCCGAGAGGAACACAAAAATCAGTTACAGAACTAAAGCAATACACACTATTTAAATAAGGGGATGAAGAATAATGGTAAAAGTTTATTATAACGGAGATGTAGCAGAGGATGCCCTGCAAGGTAAAAAGGTGGCGGTTGTAGGGTATGGATCACAAGGCCATGCCCATGCCCAAAATCTAAGAGATAGCGGTTATGAAGTTGTAGTCGGACTTAGAAAAGGAAAGTCATGGGAACAGGCTGAGCAAGATGGATTCTCAGTAAAAACGGTAAAAGAAGCAAGTGAAGAAGCCGATGTTGTTATGATTTTATTGCCAGACGAAAAGCAGCCGGAAGTTTATAAAAATGATATTGGACCTTCTCTAACACCAGGAAAAGCATTAGCTTTTGCTCATGGATTTAACGTGCATTTTCATCAGGTAGTACCTCCAAAAGATGTCGATGTCTTTCTCGTAGCTCCAAAAGGACCAGGACACCTCGTAAGAAGAACCTATGAAAGTGGTGCTGGAGTTCCGGCCCTTTTCGGCGTTTTTCAAAATGTAACAGGCGAAGCAGCCAAAATTGCTCTTTCATACGCTAAGGGAATTGGAGCAGGTCGTGCGGGAATTTTAGAAACTACCTTTAAAGAAGAAACTGAAACTGATTTATTCGGAGAACAAGCGGTTCTTTGCGGAGGTTTAACTTCATTAGTGAAAGCAGGATTTGAAACTCTTGTTGAGGCAGGTTATCAGCCAGAGGTTGCTTATTTTGAGTGTTTACATGAGCTAAAGCTGATTGTGGATCTTATGTATGAAGACGGGATTGAAGGCATGAGATATTCAATTTCGGATACAGCTCAATGGGGAGACTTCGTATCTGGACCTAGAGTGATCAATGCTGAAACTAAGAAAAGAATGAAGGAAGTACTCGATGATATTCAATCAGGGAAATTCGCAAAAGGCTGGATCCTAGAAAACCAAGCCAATCGCCCAATGTTTAATGCAACGAATGAACGCGAAAAGATTCATCAAATTGAAGTAGTCGGAAGACACTTAAGAAGTCTAATGCCATTTATTAAAAAATCAAAGAAAAAGGAAGTGGTGATGAGTGCGCCAAATTGATGTTTTTGATACAACGCTTAGGGATGGAGAACAGTCACCTGGGGTTAATTTGAATACCATTGAAAAATTAGAAGTAGCCAAGCAATTAGAAAGATTAGGCGTGAATATCATTGAAGCTGGATTCCCAGCCGCTTCAAGAGGCGACCTTCAAGCCGTGAAAATGATTGCTGAAACGATAAAAAACAGTTCAGTTACTGGTCTTGCCCGTGCCAATGAAAAAGACATAGATGCAGCATGGGAGGCATTAAAAGGTTCCATTGAACCAAGGATCCATGTGTTTCTGGCCACATCACCCATTCACATGACCTATAAACTAAAGATGTCCACGGACCAAGTACTCGAAACAGCGGTTGCAGCTATAAAGTATGCAAAAAAGCGGTTCACCCATGTTCAGTGGTCAGCAGAAGATGCTTGCCGCTCGGATAAAACTTTTCTAGTCAAAATCATTACAGAAGTGATTAATGCAGGAGCTACTGTGATTAACCTTCCAGACACAGTAGGGTATCGGGCACCGGAAGAGTATGGAGCACTCTTCCGCTATATTAAAGAACACGTCCCGAACATCGACAAGGTTAAGCTCTCAGCTCATACTCATGATGATCTGGGCTTAGCGACAGCCAATGCCTTAGCCGCAATTGAAAACGGGGCAGACCAAATCGAGGGTACGATCAATGCTATTGGGGAGCGGGCGGGTAACGCTGGTCTAGAGGAAATTGCGGTAGCATTGCATATCCGCCAAGACTTCTATAATGCCTCTACCCGATTAAAGCTTGATGAAATCAAAAGAACGAGTAACTTAGTAAGTAAACTAACGGGCATGATTGTCCCAGGCAATAAAGCTGTAGTTGGGAACAACGCTTTTGCCCATGAATCTGGAATTCACCAGGATGGGGTGCTGAAAGAAAGAAGCACTTATGAAATTATAACGCCTGAACTTATCGGATTAAAAACAAACAAACTAGTACTAGGGAAGCATTCAGGTCGCCATGCATTCAAAAATAAGGCAGAAGAAATGGGCTTTGAGTTAGGTGATTCTAAGCTAAATGAGGCCTTTAAAGCATTTAAGGATCTGGCTGACCGCAAAAAAGAGGTAACAGATGAGGATATCTTCGCGATTTTGACAGACAAACAAACCGAAGCTAAAGAAATACAGCTGTATGATTTAAGGAGTTTGCAGGTTCAATATGGAATGGATAATATCCCGACCGCAACGATTGCTGTCGTAACACCAGAAGGAGACTATAAGCAAGAAGCTGCTACAGGCTCAGGCAGTGTAGAGGCGATTTATAATACGATCGAGAAACTGGTTGATGGACCTGTTACACTGCTAGATTACAAGATCAATTCGGTTGGCGGAGGCAGAGATGCCCTGGCGGATTCATATGTTCAGATTCAATACAATGACACCGCGTCAAGCGGCAGAGGAACCGCTCAGGATGTACTAGAAGCCTCAGCAAGAGCTTATTTAAATGCAGTCAATCGAGTATTAAGTCTAAAGGGGATTGAAAAGAAAGAAATGGCGATGTAATCGCTATTGAACAGTCAAATAAAATGGGAGGGACTTGCGGTGAAAAAGAAAGTGGCAGTGCTGCCTGGAGATGGAATCGGTCCAGAAGTAATGAGCGGGGCGCTTGAAGTGTTACATGCAGTGGGGGAACGATTTGGTCACGATTTCGAAGTGGAGCAAGGAGACATTGGCGGGGTTGCCATAGACCTTCACGGAGAACCACTTCCTCAAACAACGTTAGAGCTTTGCGGACAAAGTGATGCGATTTTATTAGGAGCAGTCGGCGGACCGAAATGGAAGGATGTACCTGTACATCTTCGTCCAGAAAAAGGTTTGCTGGATATTAGAAAGGAACTGGGTCTGTTTGCCAATCTGCGTCCAGTTGCTACGTTTGATAGTTTGCTAGAAGCATCACCTTTAAAGCGAAATGTAATAGAAAATGTTGATTTTGTCATCGTTCGAGAGCTGACAGGCGGAATTTACTTTGGCAAACCAAGTGAAAGAAGAGGAAAAAATAAAGAGATTGCAGTCGATACGCTTACTTATGACCGCAGTGAAATTGAAAGAGTGGTCCATAAAGCTTTTCAGCTTGCGTCGATCAGAAGAAAAAAATTAACGTCAGTTGATAAGGCAAATGTCTTGGAATCAAGCCGGATGTGGCATGAGGTTGTAGATGAAGTCTCACATAACTATCCTGAGGTGGAGGTTGAACATCTGCTAGTTGATGCGGCTGCTATGAAACTTATTTACCAACCGAAGCATTTTGACGTAATTGTTACGGAAAATATGTTTGGAGATATCTTAAGTGATGAAGCATCTATGCTAACTGGTTCACTTGGCATGCTGCCGTCTGCCAGTCTACGGGAGGATTTTCTTGGCCTGTATGAACCAGTTCATGGCTCAGCTCCCGATATTGCAGGACAGGGTAAAGCAAATCCGCTGGCTATGATACTCTCAGTTGCCATGATGCTCAAATATTCATTCGGTCTTAAACAAGAAGCAGAATTAATCGAGCATGCCGTTCAGGAAGTGCTGAAGGCCGGATATCGGACTAGAGATCTTGGAGGAGACACAGGCACAAATGAAATGAGCCAATTAGTGCTCCATTATCTCGAAGAAGAACAAGTATCGTCTGCCATCATGAGTGTTTATTTGTAATAGGCTGTTTTCTAAAGATTTTGATGAAATCAGCATAACAAGCAGTTGAAATACACGAAGACTCATTTCCACTGCTACATATAAAGAATAGATTGTAGCAGTGGAAAGTGGGAAAAGCGAGCCAGGCGAGACCCCGCAGCGAGGTACGAGCGAGGAGGCTCGCAGGCCGCCGCGGAAAGCGAAGTGTATTTCAACTGCGTTGTAATTAGCAACAAACTATCGAACAGCCTTGCAAAAACACCCGAAAAATTGCGAGGTACAAGAACTCAATCTTGTACCTCGCTTGAATAAAGCTGAGACATAGATTGATTGTTAGGGAGGGACAAAGACGTTGAAGCCAAGGAATATTATTGAAAAACTGTGGGAGGATCATGTTGTTTACCGGGAAATCGGTAAACCAGATTTACTCTATATTGATCTTCATCTTGTCCACGAAGTCACATCGCCCCAAGCATTTGAAGGCTTGAGAATGAAAAATCGAAAGGTTCGCAGACCAGACCTCACTTTTGCCACAATGGACCACAATGTTCCAACTAAGAATAGGAACATAATCAATGATCAGGTAGCCAAGACGCAAATGACAAAATTGGAGGAGAATTGTCGGGAATTTGGGATTCCATTAGCCGATATTAATCACCCGGACCAAGGAATTGTCCACGTCATAGGCCCGGAATTGGGATTGACACAGCCAGGAAAAACGATTGTCTGCGGGGACAGTCATACCTCCACTCACGGAGCATTTGGGGCGCTTGCATTCGGAATTGGGACCAGTGAGGTTGAACATGTACTGGCCACGCAAACGTTATGGCAATCTAAGCCGAAGACCTTACAGATCAAAGTCAATGGCAAATTAGGGTTTGGCATCACCGCCAAAGACCTGATTCTTGCTATAATTGCGAAGTTTGGGGTAGGTGTAGGAGCTGGCTACATTATTGAATATACTGGTGAAGCCATCCGAAATTTATCGATGGAAGAAAGAATGACCGTCTGCAACATGTCAATTGAAGCTGGAGCCAGAGCTGGCATCATCAGTCCTGATCTAGTAACATTTGAATACTTAAAAGGAAAAAGACATGTTCCTCAAGGAGCTGCATTTGAAGAGGCCGTCCAAAAATGGAATCAATACGCTTCGGATGAAGATGCAGTCTATGATAAAACGCTTGAAATCGATGCTGCAGAGGTCGAGCCTCAGGTTACATGGGGTACGAATCCTTCTATGGGCATTAGTATTAGTCAACAAATACCGAAACCAGAGCACTTTGAAAAACCATCCGAGCAAGAGGCTGTCAAACGAGCATTAACTTATATGGGACTTGAAGGCGGCACAAAAATGAATGAAGTATCCATTGATTATGTGTTCATTGGTTCTTGTACCAATTCAAGACTAAGTGATTTGCGGGCAGCAGCGGAAGTTGTGAAAGGGAAAAAGGTCCATGAAGGAGTTACTGCGATCGTGGTTCCGGGCTCCCAAACTGTCAGGGAACAGGCAGAAAAAGAAGGCCTTCATCAAATTTTTGAAGAAGCTGGCTTTGAGTGGAGAGAAGCTGGCTGCAGCATGTGTCTTGCTATGAATAATGATGTGGTTCCAGCTGGAAAACGCTGCGCTTCAACGTCTAACCGGAATTTCGAAGGCAGGCAAGGAAATGGAGCCCGTACTCATCTTGTCAGTCCGACCATGGCAGCAGCTGCGGCTGTAACAGGGAAGTTCACCGATGTTAGAACCTTAATGCCTGTACATTTATAAGAAAAGCGGAAGCTCTGGAGCGAGAAAGTCATCAAAGTTGCAGAGTTTATACATTCTTAGCTTTTATAAAAAGAATGGAGGGTCACCTATGGCAGGAATTCGACAATACCAAGGGAAAGTGTTTCCCCTTAATCGGGAAAATATAGACACAGATCAAATTATCCCTAAGCAGTTTTTGAAAAAGATTGATCGTCAGGGCTTCGGAAAATATCTTTTTTACCATTGGAGATTTTATGATGATGGATCACTTAATCCAAGCTTTCCATTAAATCATGAACAATATCAGGATGCTACGATTTTAGTAGGAGGAGCAAACTTTGGCTGTGGTTCTTCACGAGAACATGCTCCTTGGTCCATTATGGATTATGGATTTCAAGTTGTTATAGCTCCTAGCTTTGCAGATATATTCTATAATAACTGTGTTAAAAACGGGCTTTTGCCGATTCGGCTGCAGCCGGCAGAAGTTGAATTTTTGCTTGAAAAAGCTAGCCAATCAAACTTAGAACTATTCATTGATGTAGAAAAACAGACCGTTTCAGACCAAGCTGGTTTTAAAGCAGCTTTTGATATCGATCCTTACTGGAAGCAAATGCTGATGAATGGATGGGATGAGATTTCGATTACGCTTTCATTTGAAGAACAGATTCGCCAATATGAATTATCAAGATAGGAGATGAAGGAATTGGGAATTTCCTGAACAGAAATGAAGTTGTTTTAGCGATGGAGAACTTGATGAATGCTGTACATCGAACACCGCTAAAACAGTCTGCGACATTAAATCGGTTAGTAGGTTATGATGTCTATTTAAAAATGGAAAACCTGCAAAGAACAGGCTCTTTCAAACTGCGCGGAGCATTGAATAAGGTAACTTCTCTTACACAAGATGAGGCTTCACGGGGAATTGTCTGTGCGTCTGCGGGGAACCATGCTCAAGGCGTTGCATTTGCAGCATCACAACGCGGCATATGTGCCAAAATCTTTATGCCACAATGTACGCCACAAGCTAAAGTTGACGCAACAAAAGGATATGGTGCCGAAATTGTTTTAACAGGAGAATCCTATCAGGAAGCCTATACCGCTGCTATGGAATACAGGGATAGGACGGGGGCTGCCTTTGTTCACGCATTTGATGATATGAAGGTGATTGCCGGTCAGGGAACAATAGCACTGGAAATGATGCAGCAATGTCAGGACCTCGAGGCTATCATTGTCCCCGTTGGCGGAGGAGGATTAATTGCGGGAATGGCATTAGCTATTAAAGCATTCAACCCAAGCATCAAGGTTATTGGTGTCCAAGCTGCAGGAGCACCTGCTACATATAACCAATATACAGGAATGGGTGATGCCATTTTATCACATGCGGAAACGATCGCAGATGGAATCCTTGTTAAAAAACCAGGGGAGGTAACTTATCCAATGATTGAAAGCCTAGTAGACGATATGGTGATCGTAGGCGAAGAGGAAATCGCAGGTGCAATTCTGTTTATGCTCCAAAGAGAAAAGACATTAGTTGAAGGAGCTGGCGCAGTAGCTTTAGCATCCCTTCTTTCTAAAAAGATTACTGCAAGCTGGAAGAAAATTGGTTGTGTGATAAGCGGAGGCAATGTCGACCTAAACAAACTTCCCTATTATAAGGAACTAACCAAACAAAAACAATTATTTCAACAGATTGGCTAAGGTAATAGCGGTTGTCTTGGGGGCAGGACCCCTTATGACAACCGCTTTGTTTTATTCCGTTTCAAATACATAAGACAGCACTTTAATCGCCTGGTTAATGGTTTCGACCGTTACATTTGCTTTTTGGGAAAGTTCCTTTAAAGCGTGATGATATTCTTCTAGTCTAATCAGAATAAGAGGTTTTCCTAGAGTGATTGCAGCGCTAGCGTCCATCGCCGTATTCCATTGCTTATATTTTTCTCCAAAAAAGGCGATGACTAAATCTGCTTTTTTCATTAAGATTTGTGTCCGTAAATTATTAATTTTGGAAGCCGCTTCATCCATTAAAATAGGAGTAGGCTGTTCTCCTAGGATTTCAACACCTATCTTATCTGAACGTGAATGATTTTCCATCGGCCCTACAAAGGTAAGAGGGAGCTTTAATGCTTTTGCCTTATCCTTGACTTCTTCCCTCCATGGTGAATGAATTTCACCAGCTAAATAAACCACTAATTCCATGTTAAACCGTACCTCCTGCCTTGCTCACTTTTAGTCAGCATATTTTCATAACAGTCTAATATAATGAATAGACTACCATTCCAACAAGGCCAAATCAATAAAGCGATGGTAAACTCGACAAATCAATATGCCTCCTTGCGGGAAAAGTTGGGAGTTCGTCTATTAAAACTTTTATGATAACATAGAAAGTATGATAGATAGACGTAACTAGTTAATTTGATTTGTACCGGGAGGGGTTTGCTTTGAAGGGTAAAGTGTTACTCATCATTCTTACAATGATTTCGCTCTTAACTGCATGTTCTGTTTCTAGTGAGGATATGAAAAGCCATGCGACCAATGTCATTGATGAGGCATTAACAGAACAAGTGAAAGAACCGAATGAAACAACGGGAAACGGAAAATTGTATCTTCCATTCCTGATGTCAGTCACAGATGTTTCACCATCAAATATTATTCTTGAAAAAGGGTCACAAACATATATCCTCTTTTATAATCAAATTGAGGAGCCCAATTCTAAAGAATTATATAACTCATTAATCAATAGTTCCGAATCTATCCTTTTTCATCATAGTATTGAAAAAGAAGGCGAGTTTGCCTATTTAGCAGTCGAAGAGCTGGAAAAAGATCAGGTTATTTTAACAGTTGGAATTGGCGGCAAAAAAATGACTACTGAAACCACAACAAAAAATGTGCCAACTGATATTGGCATCATGATTGAAATAATACGTTCATTTGAGCCCTCTGCTCAAACTGAAGAATAAAGAAAGACTCGAGTTTACCAGCTCGAGTCTTTTATGTTGAATTATTCCCCTTTTTTCTTCCGCAATTTTACTTTCAAATTTTTTAAGCTTCCTTTTGCAAATTTTGATTTAGAAAGCTTGTTGAAGATCAAATCCAGCTTAGCTTCCAATTTAGATTTTGGAATTTCGTCAACCGGCTCCAGGTTTGTGCCTTCAAGTTCAAATTGAGAAATTTCCTGCTGAAGATTCGTTGCAATATTACTCAATTCATTGGCCGCTTCTGTTACTTGAGAAATTGCTTCGAGCTGAGTTTCACTTGAAGCACTTACTTCCTCGGATACTCCAGCCGATTGTTCAGAAATCAGATAAATGTTTTCAAGTTTCTCCCTTAGTTTACTATTAGCTGTTTGAATATCCGCAACAGCCCATTGGATATCCCGAATATTGAGGGAGATTCCTGTAACGTGGGTCGTAATATTCTCAAAGGAGCTTTTTGTTTCCCCAACTACTGTTGCCTGTTTTGATTTGAATTCATCAAATTGACTGGCATCTCGCTTTAGTTGCTCCATTTGTTCACTCATAGTGGCCACTAGTTCTTGTATTTGTCTAGCTTCGTTTTTAGAACGCTCGGCCAGTTTGCGGACTTCACTGGCAACCACGGCAAACCCTTTACCTGCTTCTCCTGCTCTAGCAGATTCAATGGCTGCATTTAGAGCTAGTAGATTTGTATTTTCAGCAATTTCTTCAATCGTTTCGACGATGGTAGAGATTCTGCTAGATTGTTCAGAAGCTAATACAACTTGCTGTGTCAAGTGATTGGCCAGTTCTAGGAATTCTTCGGAAGTCGACGAAAGTTCTTGGACTGTTAATAACCCTCGTTTTCCTTCTTCTTCAGTTTGCACTGCATTTTCGGAAATGATTGTACTTAAACCTTCTGTTTTTAAAATTTGTTCAGACACTTCTTTTACAAGCAGGTTACCTTCTTCAAGTCTTTCAGATTGATCTGTTGCACCCGCTGCTACTTGTTTAATGGCATGATTCACTTCATTGGCCTGTGCCGTTGTTTCTTCTGAGATCGCTGCCAGATGTTGTGAAGCAGCCTGGACAGCATCAGACGAATTCAAAATTTGAATAAATGCATGCTGAACCTTATCAGCCATCTGGTTAAAGGTGCTCGCCAGATCTCCCATTTCATCTTCTGTATCAAGTGCGACCCGGTGAGCAAAGTTTCCGTTCCCGATTTTTTCTGCACCAGATTTTAATGAAAGAATAGAACGATTAATTCCTTTTACAATATAAAAACTCATGACAAAAATAAAGGCGATTAAAACACAGCTAAAAAGAATAATCCATAATTGCAACGTTTCATTTTCACTTTGCAGTGTTCGTTTTACGTTGTCCAAATCAGATTTTACAAAGCCTTCTACGGAAGTAACTGCAAGTTCAATTTCTTCACCAAGCTGGTTAAAATCTTCCATGTAGGCATTGGTTCTGTCAAATGTGCGTAAAACATCATTTAAAAGGCGCTGATAATTGGAAAGAGAGGTCATGATACCGTTCTTTGTGGTCTGATTTACACTAGTAGCATTTACAATCTCTTTCATATTTTGGAGTTGGTCGGCAAATTCGTTATAGCTTCCCCTGTCCATTGTAATCATAAAGTTTTTCTCATAGAGACTAAGCAGCGACATTGCATTTACGATGTTTTGATTTGCTGTTGAAGCAGCAAGAGAGGTCAAGTTTTTATTAAGAAGGTCTACTTCTCCTCTAATACCATCCACTGCTGTATATCCAATGGTTTCGTATGTATCGGTTAAACTTACAAAACGTTCATAATAGGTATTTACTGAGTCTTTGATCTTCGTAAATTGCTCTTCAATTTGTTTGTTTTCTGCATAATTTTTTGCTAGACTAACTGCTTCATTACGAATCGAATTAATGTCTTCATTAATACGAAATGCTGTATCAGGATTTGGTTCTTTTAAATATTGCTGCTCTAAAGTCCGAACTTGGGACATGCTATATTTTAGTGCCTGGCTTCTTTCAACCGCTGCTGATAATTCTTCCTGAACTTCGCTCGCAGCATTTTGTTTTAATGACAGATAAAAATTAGATCCAAGTAAAATAATCATGCCAGCAACTGCACTAATTACAATGAGCCACATTCTTGATTGAATGGTTCTCAATGAAGACCCCCCTCTTTTTTAAGGAATTTTAACATTTTTTTGTCTGTATTTTATACAATTTCTAAGAAAAATCGACGAAATTCCCCTTATAGACTTTATCGGTAAAACAATTCAAGAGTTTAATGAAATGTGTCGCATAACTTGTATTAGAATAATAAATTGGTCCAAAAGTAATATAAAATCGAGGTTATCGGCAAATTATTAGTCTTTGACTCCCTACTTTTGATACAATTTTTTTATTAAATACGAACAAGCATGAATCGGAGGTTATTTTGATGAAGAAACTTCATTCACTTGAAGAAGTTAATACACTAGTAAATAGCGGTACGCATGTATTTGTATTTTCTGCAGACTGGTGTCCAGATTGTCGCTTTATTGAACCCTTTATGCCAGAAGTGGAAGAAAAGTTTTCGGACCTTGGATTTATTTATGTAGACCGGGATCAATTTATTGATCTTTGCCAAGAGTGGGACATTTATGGTATTCCAAGTTTTGTTGCCTTCCATAATGGGAACGAGGTAGGACGTTTTGTCAGTAAAGATCGCAAGACAAGAGAAGAAATTGAGTCTTTTTTAACGAGTCTTTCTGGTACAGCGGATTAAATAATTAAGATACTGCCGGAGTACATGGCGTGCTGCCGGCAGTATTGCATGCTGGTATAAGGCAGTCCCTTTCTCCTGTTCAAATTTCCTCATGCCTCTTTTTACCCACACGTCTCTATACTTTACAATGGTTGAACAACCGTTTTAAGATTCAGTACAATATTCTTTATGTAAGAAAAATGAGGTGGCCGCTATGAAAATGAATACGCTGAAAATGAAACAGATTCTTGAGGAAAAATTAAAGGAACCTAATCGAACGATTCGCTACGATCGTGAACATGATGCATTACGGATTGAAAATAGGGATACCGGAAAAGGTATTACTGTATCCCTGTCATCGGTTGTTAATAAATGGAACGAAATAAAGGAAAAAGCGATTGAGGAAATTGTTTACTATGTGAATGAAGCGCTCACAGTAATGGGTAAGGAACATGCAATGGACGATGGCGGAGGTCTCATTTTTCCGGTAATAAGATCTACTTCTTTTCCGACCCAATCTGAAGATGGAGTGAGGCTTTTATTTGATAATCATACAGCAGAAACAAGAATATATTATGCGTTAGATTTGGGTAAAAGCTATCGCCTGATCGATGAAAAGTGGCTGGGAGATAACGATGTATCTCCCCAAACTGTCAGAGAAATGGCGAAGTTTAACGTTCGCTCATTAGATACAGAAATGAAACAAGATGTAGTAGCAGGGAATACTTTTTATTTTCTTAATTCAAATGATGGCTATGATGCGAGCAGAATATTAAATGATATATTCCTGCGGACAATGTCAGAAAAAATAAAAGGGACCATGACCGTTTCTGTTCCTCATCAGGATGTTCTGATTATAGGTGACATCCAAAACGAAACGGGCTATGATGTCTTAGCACAAATGACAATGAGCTTTTTTACAAACGGATATGTTCCGATTACCGCTCTGTCATTTCTTTATCAGGATGGTGAATTTGAACCAATTTTCATTTTAGGGAAAAATAAACCTCCCACTGAGTAGGGAGTTCTCCCTTTTATTACATCTATGACATTTTCTTTGATTTTTAGAAACGATAGGAAGTTCGATACTCTATTAGTCTAAAATAGGCTATAATAGAAGAAAAACTCGAGGCTTCAGGCCAGTTTTTTTTGCCTAAAGGGCATTGGGTTTATTAGAGGAGCAATTAAAAAGCGAGGGTTTTCGATGAATTTCTTTCATAAATGGATTCAAAAAATAAAGAAACAAGAAGAGGAACAATCGGTTCTGGAAGAATATTTAAAAGAACGGCCTTTCATAAACCCTGAGGAAAGCCGCGGAAAAGATGTCGAAGCCCGCATTACATACCAGTATCCTAAAGGGCAATTCAGATTTCCCTTGATATCGGATGAAGAATTACATAGAAAAAGGCATCAAACAACAAGGCGGCATCTGGAAAAGGAACAGAGTATTCCGATTCGTGAGAGAAGAAGGGCACGCAGTGAACAGAAGGAGGACAAACAGTCTCCTATAAAAGAAGAGATTCAGAAGAAGATGGAAATGAAGAAAGGGCCGAAGAAGCCTTTTTCTCCTACTCAAATTCCATCCCCTATCTATGGATTTCATAGCCGGACTGAAAATAATAGCTTACTAATATCTAATTTAAAGAGAGAAAAATCTCCTATACCAAATTACTCGGAAAATACATATGAAAAAGGGTTTTTTACTGAGATTCTTGGAGAACAGATTGAAACGATAGAGAAAACTGACGAAGTCATCCTCTCTGTAAGTCATAATGGGGAAATCACAGATGAAGAGCGGGAAGTGCCTGTAACGGGTTCAGAGCGAAAATTGAGCATTATAAATGAGTTTGATCCTGAACCTCCATTTGCACAGATAGAAAGCAAGGAAGAAGCTTTTTATGAAGAAACAGAGGAGACCAATGAAATCGAGGAAGAGATAGAGGTTAATACAGAAGCAGATCACATGGAAGCGGGAGAATTCCGAGTTCTTTATGATAATGACGAACCAGAGGAAGGGCAGGAAACTCCGGAAGCTATTTATTATTCTCGAAGGATTGATAATGAAAGAAATGAAGAAGCAGCTGCAGCAATAGAAACTGCTGAAAACGAAGAGAATGGCGAAAGCCGGGAATCGACTCGTCCGCATCTTCCCTTTAATGTTATTATGCTGAAACAGGATAAATTAAAATGGGAAAGACGAAACGAAAAGCAGCCTTCTGGGCCAGTTATGCAGCAAACCGAAAAAATGGTGCCAGAAACGAAAAGCTATTTGTTCCCAAGTCAGCAATTGTTGACTCCGCCAGCTGGTGAAGCAGACCAGGGTGACTGGATCGAAGGCCAGGCCCATATTTTAAATCAAACGCTTGAATATTTTCATGTTAAAGCAAGGGTTGTTAATTATTCCCAAGGGCCATCAGTTACTCGGTTTGAAGTCAGCCCTGAACCAGGGGTTAAAGTTAATAAAATTACAAATTTAACGGACGATTTAAAGCTGAGCCTGGCAGCCCGTGATATTCGGATGGAAGCACCAATTCCAGGCAAACATACAATCGGAATTGAAATTCCTAATTTAAAATCCAGACCTGTTCATCTGAGAGAAATAACGGAACATCCAAAATTTACGGAAAGTTCTTCACCACTTACAGTGGCACTCGGTTTAAGTATTTCCGGCGAACCGGTTGTAACAGACTTAAAGAAAATGCCCCATGGTTTAATTGCAGGTGCCACTGGGTCTGGAAAGAGTGTGTGCATAAACTCTGTATTAGTGAGTTTGTTATATAAAGCTCATCCTGATCAGGTGAAACTGCTTTTAATCGACCCGAAAATGGTGGAACTGACACCATACAACGGTATCCCTCATTTAGTCAGTCCTGTTATTACAGACGTTAAGGCTGCTACGAGTTCGTTAAAATGGGCGGTACAGGAAATGGAGTCACGCTATGATGAATTTGCAAAAACAGGGGTAAGGGATATTGAAAAATATAATCAATTATTCCCTGATAATACCCTGCCTTATGTAGTAATTGTGATAGATGAATTGGCTGATTTGATGATGGCGGCACCAGCCGATGTAGAGGATGCTATTTGCCGAATTGCTCAAAAGGCTAGAGCCTGCGGAATCCATTTAATTATTGCCACACAAAGACCTTCAGTAGACGTTATTACAGGTTTGATTAAAGCAAATGTACCAACTAGAATTGCTTTTTCTGTTTCTTCCCAAGTAGATTCCAGAACGATTATTGATACGTCCGGAGCAGAAAGATTACTGGGAAAAGGAGATATGCTCTTTCTGGAAAATGGGGCTTCCAAACCGGTTCGTCTGCAGGGTACGTTTGTATCGGATACCGAGATTGATGCAGTGGTACAGCATGTATCAATGCAGCAAGAAGCTGACTACCTATTCCGTCAGGAAGAATTATTGCAAAAAGCCCAAATCGCAGACGAAGAAGATGAATTGTTCATGGAAGCTTGCCAATTTGTCATAGACCAAGGGAATGCATCAACATCTCTTTTACAAAGAAGATTCCGGATTGGCTACAATCGTGCGGCAAGACTGATTGAAATGATGGAGTCTCAAGGGATTGTATCCGGGGCAAATGGAACAAAACCAAGGGATGTCCTAGTCTCAGAAGATGAGCTTGCGATTCAGTCAGACCAATAGGCCATAGACCTAAGCTTTACTTGTGGTTCGATTCTATATAAAATGAAATAGGATAAGTGGCCTTCTTTTCCCTAGGGCCACTAATCTAATAATCTTTTGCATATACTTAAGACAAACACTTCTTAGTCGTTCAGGATCAATTTTACGGGATTGATTAGAGTAGTCCATTACCTCTATATGTACAGGTAGCAGTAAAGTTAAGGATACATAAGGAGATTAGCGATGAAGGAAATCGAATTGAAGTTACAAGGGAAGATCAAAAGGCTAACGAATAAAACCTTTAAATTTGATGAGAGAGTAAAGGATGGCTGGTTTTCGGCGGTTTATTTTTTAAAGACAAGGGAAATAGTCCAAAAATATCGGCCCAATTATATAGTGACCATGCAATTTTTTCAAAAAGATCATGCTGTTCTTTGCGGTACGGATGAGGTCATAGCATTAGTTCAAACATTTGCTGACGATCCATCAGGGTTAGAAATTTATTCTTTAAAAGATGGAGATCAGATTGAACCGTTTGAAACCGTATTAACCATTACAGGCCCTTATCAAAATTTTGGTTATTTAGAAGGATTAATTGATGGGATTTTGGCCAGAAGGACTTCAGTTGCTACGAATGTATATAATGTCGTAAAAGCCGCAGGAATTTCTGGAACGCAAAAACCCATTATTTTTATGGGAGATCGTGACGACCACTTCACCCAGCAAGCGGGTGACGGGTATGCAGCCTATGTCGGAGGGTCGACAGCCCAAGCTACCCATGCCATGAATGAATGGTGGGGCAGAAAAGGAATGGGCACGATGCCTCACGCCCTTATTCAGCTTTTCGACGGTGATATCATTGCAGCTTGTAAAGCGTATCAAGAGACATTTCCGGAAGACGAATTGTCGGCTTTAATTGATTACAATAATGACGTCATTACAGACGCATTAAGAGTCGCGAGAGAATTTGGAGAGGATTTAAAAACGGTGCGACTTGATACTTCGAGAACAATGATTGATCAGTATTTCCTCAGAAACCAGCACCTTTTGGGTACCTTTGATCCTAGAGGAGTCAATCCGGAATTGATTTTTGCTTTAAGAAAAACTTTAGATGATGAGGGGTTCAATCATGTAAAGATTCTTGTAACCGGAGGATTTGACGAAAAACGGATACTCGAGTTTGAAAAGAAAAAAGCACCGGTAGATATGTATGGAGTGGGACGAAGCTTGCTGAAAATTAATATCGGTTTTACAGGAGATAATGTTTTATTGAATGGTCAGCCTCAGGCGAAAGCTGGCCGCAGATATCGCCCAAATCCAAGGTTAGAAAAAGTGGAATTACAATAACATAGTTGAAAACATGGTATAATGGTTCGGATGAAGTTTGATTCGCAAATAAAAGTATGATTCATATAATGGTTTAAGATAGACGATTGTTGGAGGTTTCAATTTATGACTCTTTATCACTTTGTTGGTATAAAGGGCTCTGGTATGAGTGCGCTTGCCCAAATTTTACATGATATGAATTTTGACATACAAGGCTCTGATGTGGAAAAGCGCTTTTTTACTCAGCTAGCTTTAGAAAAGTCAGGAATTACAATACTCCCTTTTGCCAAAGAGAATATTCAGCCAGGAATGACGATCATAGCGGGGAATGCTTATCCTGATTCACATGAAGAAATCCAAGAAGCTATGAAATTAGGACTCCCGATCGTTCGTTATCATCGTTTTTTGGGCGATTTTATGTCGAGGTTTACGAGTATTGCCATTACAGGAGCACATGGTAAGACGTCGACAACTGGATTACTTGCCCATGTAATGAAGGGAATTAAGCCAACTGCCTATTTAATTGGAGATGGCACTGGTCATGGAGACGAGAGTGCAGAGTATTTTGTGTTTGAAGCATGTGAATATAGGAGACATTTCTTATCTTACTTTCCTGATTACGCAATCATGACGAACATTGACTTCGACCACCCTGATTATTTTGCCAATATTGAAGATGTGTTTGCTGCCTTTCAGGAAATGGCTTGGCAAGTGAAAAAAGGGATTATTGCCTGTGGCGATGATGAACAGCTTCAGAAAATCCAGGCAAAAGTGCCTGTCATGTTCTACGGGTTTGATGAAGGGAATGACTTCCAAGCCCGAAATGTTGAGAAATCAACAGAAGGAACGTCATTTGATGTATTTGTGCGAAATGAATTTTATTCACGCTTTTTTATTAAATCTTACGGGGATCATAACGTTTTAAATGCCCTTTCAGTTATAGCCCTTTGTCATTATGAAGAATTAGACGTAGAGCTTGTTAAAGAACGATTAAAAACGTTTGAGGGTGTAAAAAGAAGATTCACTGAGAAAGAAATTGGCAGCCAGGTGCTGATTGATGATTACGCCCATCATCCGACTGAGATCAAAGCAACGATTCAGGCGGCGCGACAAAAGTTTCCTGGACGAGAAATAGTCGTTGTTTTTCAACCACATACCTTTACGAGAACTCAGACATTTTTAGACGATTTTGCATCCAGTCTGAGTGAAGCGGACTACGTATACCTATGTGATATTTTTGGTTCTGCTCGTGAGCATCACGGGCAGCTATCAATTCATGACTTGAAAGATAAAATTGAGGGTGCCTCTCTGCTTCAGGAAGATGATCCATCTGCGCTAAATAACCATGCAAACAGCGTAGTGATTTTTATGGGAGCGGGGGATATTCAAAAATTTCAAGATGCCTATGAAGAATGGCTTACCCAGCATATGAACTAGCTTCGAACTTTGGTTCGAAGCTTTTTTCTTTTGGGGGCCTGGTATTGGTGGTGTGGTTTTTGGATGGAATGGAGCGAATGTATAATTATATCTTCCGATGACAGACATTTTGGTACGGTTTTCGATTGCAATTGTCTATCATGGCCCTGATGAAGGACACTTTGGTGCGGTTTTCGGTTGCAATTGTCTATCATAGATCCGATGAAGGACATTTCCTTTGTTATTTCGCTTGGTTTTGTCCAACAAAACCTCCAAAGAAGAACATCATCGACGTTTTGTTGTTGCCATATAAAGGATTGGAGAGATCCTGGAGAAAAAGAGGCCTGCCGGTCGGCATGCCTCTTTTTCATTATTATTTTAAGTTTTCCGGATTTAATCCTTCTAGTTCAGGTAAAACAAATCGCCCGTCTTTGCGGACTAAAACATCATCGAAATAGATTTCCCCGCCGCCGTATTCAGGTCTTTGAATATTGACCATATCCCAGTGAATGTTGGAGTGGTTGCCGTTATAGGCATTTTCATAGCATTGGCCAGGTGTAAAGTGGAAGCTTCCATCAATTTTTTCATCAAATAAAATATCCTGCATCGGGTGAAGGATATACGGATTGACTCCAATTGCAAATTCTCCGATATAACGGGCACCTTCATCAGTATCAAATATTTTTTGAATCCGTTCGGTATCATTGGATACAGCATCAATAATTTTTCCATTTTTAAATGTTAAGCTGACATTTTCAAAGGTAAACCCTTGGTAAGGGGACGGTGTGTTGTAGGATATTGTCCCATTGACAGAATCTTTTACCGGTGCTGTATATACTTCTCCATCCGGAATATTGGCATGGCCGGCACACTTAATCGCGGGAATATCTTTAATTGAAAAGCGCAGGTCGGTCCCTGGTCCCGTAATTCTCACTTGATCGGTACGGTTCATTAATTCAACCAGCGGCTCCATCGCGTGATTCATTTTGCTATAGTCTAAATTGCATACATTGAAATAAAAATCTTCGAATCCCTCCGTACTCATTTTGGCTAGCTGAGCCATCGATTCATTTGGATAACGAAGCACAACCCATTTTGTTTTTGGTACGCGGATTTCACGGTGAACCATTTTGCCGACTGTATTTCCCTCAATTTTCATTTTTTCATCTGGAACATCGGCTAGTTCGTTAATGTTGTTGCCAGAACGCAACCCTATGTATGCATCCATTTCTTTCATAACGTTCGCTTCAAATTGGGCAAGCAAGTTAAAATGATCCTCAGTTGCACCCATTAGTAAAGCCCGGTCTACTTGCTTGTCTTTAATAGAAACAAAGGGATAACCGCCTGCTGCATATGCCTCTTTTACTAAAGCAACTACGAGCTCCCGCTGCAAACCAAAATTTTCGATGAGTACCTTTTCGCCTTTTTGTAATTGAACCGAATAATTAATTAAAGTGTTCGCCAATTTTTCCACTCTTGGATCTTTCAACTAAACCCCTCCACTGCAGTAATGGTATATTTGTAATAATTCCATTATATTTTACACAAAGTCGCAAAAACATAAAAGAAAAGGCAAAAAAAGAAGAGTTTTCCTTCTTGAGATAAGAAATCCTTTTAAAAATAAGTTTTTTTGTCATACAATAAGGGAATAGGAAAATGTTACATAAATGATGGAGGTTTTGCTGCTGATGGAGATGATTTTATATTTAAGTATAGCTTTAATTGCTATCGCATTTTTTGTTTTAGTTATATTCCTCATTCAAACCTTAAAATCTCTACAAAAGACATTAGACAGTGTGTCACATACGTTAAACGGGCTAGAAGGTCAGTTGCAGGGTGTCACTCATGAAACGACAGAGCTTTTAAAGAAAACGAATCAGTTAGCCGAAGATATGAAGGACAAATCTGAAAAATTGAATAGTGTGGTCGATGCTGTAAAAGATGTAGGCACTTCGATTCAACGATTTAATCGCTCAATTGAAGGAATTACTGAAAAGGTCATTCAACAGGCTGATGCCAACCAGGATAAGATTTCGCAAGTTGTGCAGTGGAGCCAAGTTTTTATAGAGCTTAAAGACCGCTGGAATCAAAGAAAACAAAAGAATAGAAGTGAGCAGAAAAACACCTTAGAGCACATAGAGAGAAAATTCAGGAACGAGCGTGATTTTGATCGCGCATAAAATAAAGGAGGAGCTTATATGGGACAAAATAATCAAAATGATGGCGGAAGCATGAATACAAAGGACTTTATAATTGGAGCACTAGTTGGAAGTATTGTGGGTGCAGCAACTGCTTTATTGCTTGCTCCTAAGTCAGGCAGGGAACTTCGAAGTGATTTAAATGAACAGGCCATTCTCCTAAAAGAAAAAACAGGTCAATGGAAGGAATTAGCTGTTGAGGGCGGAACCCAAATTGCGTCAACAGCAAGAGAAAAAACGAGCGAATGGACACAAATGATTCAGCAGCAATCCAATGAATTAAAAAATAAAGTGAAATCAATCCGAGTTGGCGATCATCAAGAAGTAAGGGATCAGGGAGAAGAAGAGGCAGCAGTCTCTGACACAGAAATAGATGTGGAACAAAGATTACAAGAGACCAAGAAAGCTTTTGATGAATTAGAAGAAACGTATAAAGGATAAATTTTAGGCGATGGTCAAGCTATGTCCATCGCTTTATTATATGGTTAACGAAAAGTTGGCCCCAATTTTCTGTCACCTTTCAAAAATAACCTTCATATAATACTCATTTAACTTTATTACTTAAAAGCTTAAATGCGTTTAATTATTAAAGAAATTTTTCGTGACTTTTTGGCTTCTATCCCTTATAATGAGTCCTAACTTAAAAATTTGTCACAAAGCACAGGAGGGTGATTTTATTATGAGTAAAGATCTTTCAGAGTTAAGAAAGCAAATTGACGAGATTAATATGCAAATGTTAGAGCTGATTAACGAGCGTGGAAGAATAGCTCAAGAAATTGGAAAAGTAAAAATCTCTCAAGGAGTTAATCGGTACGATCCAGTGAGGGAAAGGGCTATGTTAAATAAAATCACCGAGGACTATGAAGGACCTTACGAAGTGTCTACAATTCAGCATATTTTTAAAGAAATATTTAAGGCGGCATTAGAACTTCAGGAAGATGACCATAGAAAGGCATTATTAGTATCAAGAAAGAAACAGCCACAAGATACGATTGTCAATGTAAAAGGCGAAGAAGTTGGAAATGGCCGTCCACACTTTGTTTTTGGTCCATGTGCAGTAGAATCATATGAACAAGTGGCTGAAGTGGCAAAGGCGGTAAAAGCAAAAGGTTTAAAATTGCTTCGCGGAGGTGCGTTTAAACCTCGTACATCTCCTTATGACTTCCAGGGACTTGGGATTGAAGGTTTAAAAATCTTAAAACAAGTGGCTGATGAATTTGACCTTGCTACAATAAGTGAGATTGTTACTCCAAATGATATTGAAAAAGCGGTTGAATATATTGATGTAATTCAAATCGGTGCGCGTAATATGCAAAACTTTGAACTGCTGAAGGCAGCAGGTCAAGTCAATAAGCCAGTCCTATTAAAACGCGGATTAGCTGCAACAATTGATGAATTTATCAATGCAGCAGAGTATATCATGGCACAAGGCAACGGTCAAATCATTCTTTGTGAAAGAGGAATTCGTACTTACGAAAAGGCAACTCGGAATACACTTGATATATCAGCAGTGCCAATTCTTAAACAAGAAACGCATCTGCCAGTATTTGTGGATGTTACCCATTCAACTGGACGCAGAGATTTACTATTGCCGACTGCAAAAGCAGCATTGGCGATCGGAGCAGATGGTGTAATGGCTGAGGTACACCCAGATCCAGCCGTCGCCCTCTCAGACGCAGCGCAGCAAATGGATTTAAATCAATTTGATGCCTTTTATGCAGAAATTGAGAAGATACTACAATTACAGCGTGCGTAAGAAAAAACAGGTTCTCTTTCTAGAGGACCTGTTTTCCGTATATCCCTCTTAGTCATATGGTGATTAAAGGTTTTTAAAGGACACTGGTTCAGTGCTATAATAGAACGCTTTACATTCGAAAGATTAGTTTTATGATATTTTGTCGCCTAAAAAAAGCAAAATTTATTACTTTTTCGTGAAAATATGGCAGAAATATTTGCGGGTTGTCATTCTCTGTCGTATGATAGGATAAAGATTATAATGGATATATAAACATTTGTTTACAAATAATAGAAATATGTCGGTAAGGAGTGAAGTCTAGTGAATGTAACGATATATGATGTTGCTAGAGAAGCAAATGTATCGATGGCTACTGTTTCAAGGGTTGTGAACGGCAATCCCAATGTAAAGCCAACAACTAGAAAAAAAGTGTTGGAAGTAATAGAACGACTTGGCTATCGTCCAAATGCAGTTGCACGAGGATTAGCCAGTAAAAAAACAACGACAGTCGGTGTTATTATTCCTGATATCTCCAGTATTTTCTATGCCGAGCTAGCTAGAGGTATTGAAGATATTGCAACTATGTATAAATACAATATATTATTAAGTAACTCGGACCAGAATCCGGAAAAAGAAATCCATTTATTTCAGACGATGCTTGGCAAGCAAGTAGACGGAATGGTATTTATGAGCGGAAACGTGACAGAAGAGCATGTAAAAGAATTTGAGTCGGCCTCTGTTCCGATTGTATTAGCCGGATCTATTGAAGAACAAGGAAAAATTCCGTCTGTTAATATCGATTACGAGCAGGCTACATATGACGCCGTTAACAGTTTTATTGAAAGCGGACATAAGCATATTGCCTTTATTGTAGGACCGCTAAATGAACCGATCAATTCAGTGAAAAAATTAAATGGATATAAAAGAGCCCTTCAGGATGCGGGTATTGAATTCAATGAAGAATATGTAGTCGAAGGGGATTATTCCTATGACTCTGGTCTAGAGGCAACCGACCGGCTTTTTGATATGGACACACCGCCTACTGCTATTTTTGTCGGTTCAGATGAGATGGCATTGGCTGTTATTCATAGAGGAAAGGACCGTGGAATTGTTGTTCCAGACGAGCTTGAAGTAATTAGCTCCGATAATACAAGACTCACCCAAATGGTGCGGCCACAATTAACAACCATTGTACAGCCTCTTTATGATATCGGAGCGGTTGCGATGCGCCTATTAACTAAGCTCATGAATAAAGAATCCGTGGACGAGCATACGGTAATTCTCCCGCATCGAATTGAAAAACGGCAATCAAGTAAATAGACGAATAGGTAAAAACAGCCGCAGAAAGAAGTCTGCGGCTGTTTTTTATTGGATGGACGTCCCGTCTGCCTCTATCGAATCGGATACAGTACCTTTTCCAATGTCCTTCTATTTTTTTCGGTAATCTCGGCTTTCCTTGGAATAGGTGTGTACATATCCCGTGAGTCCGTCCATAATGCTGGTAAAGGAACAGGAGCCTTCTCTTGCCATTTTGTGATCCATTCAGCTGGAAGATTAGCTGAATTTACCTTTTCAAGCTGGTCAGTCATTTCAAGCCAGAGAAGGGACCATGCTCTAGGGACGACACGCCAGATGTCATATCCGCCACCCCCGACCGCAATCCATCTCCCTTGACAATACTGGTGTGCCAGTTCATGTGCTAATTGCGGGATTTTTTTGTATATATCCATCGTTCCGCAAAGGTGAGTTAACGGGTCATGGAAATGAGCATCCACTCCATTTTGAGTTATGATCACATCAGGTTTAAAATAATCTACTACTTCTCTTACAGCTGTTTCATATACCTCTAGCCAGGATTCATCTTCAGTAAAGGCGTCAATCGGGATATTAAAGGCGGTTTGATATCCTTTCCCCTGTCCTCTTTCCATGACATCTCCTGTACCGGGAAACAAGTATCGTCCAGTTTCGTGAATGGATAATGTACAAACAGAAGGCTCTTCATAAAAGGCCCATTGTACACCGTCACCGTGATGTGCATCCGTATCAATATACAGTACTTTTGCTCCATATTTGTTCACAATATGCTGAATCGCTACGGAACAATCATTGTAAATGCAAAATCCTGAAGCTTTGCCTTTAAAACCATGGTGCAAGCCCCCGCCTAAGTGAAGTGCATGTTTATATGAACTGCTCATCACCGCTTCGACTGCTGTAAGGGTTCCGCCTACAATGTAAGAGCTCGCTTCATGCATATTAGGAAAAATTGGGGTATCTTCGGTTCCTAATCCATAGGCGCCGGCCTTTTCAGTATCAATCTGGCCTAAACCGGCTAATTTTACCGCGTTTATATACGAAGAAGAATGGATTAACTGCAATTCATCTTCAGTTGCTATTCTCGGTTCCATAATGTGAGATTCATCAATGGCACCCAGACTTTTTAATAGATCGACAGTTAGGGTTAACCGAAACTGATTAAAAGGATGCTGTCCTCCAAATTTATATTGCAGCAGTTTGTCTGAAAAAATAAAGAGTGATTCTTTACTCATTGAGTGGCACCCACGTGTAAGGTAATAGAACGTCAAATCCTTGTTCCTTCAAAGCTTTCACTATGGGAGTCGGATTCATGGTTTGGACCCGAAAGACTAAGATTTTAAAAGATTCGTCCAGGTGGAATGGGTTGACTAGAACACTATGAATATTTACATTTAGGTCGCTTATGACTGCAGCTGCTTTGGACAACATACCAGCACGGTTTGGAACCTTTACTTCTATTTTTGATCCGGGCTGCAGGGCACCTGTTAACTGTAAAAAGGTATATAAAATATCGGTTTTGGTTACAATTCCAACCATTTTTTTGTTTGAAACAATAGGGATACAGCTAATTTGATTTTCATAGAAAAGACTAGCGACCTCTTCTACAAAATCAAGAGGATGAGCAGTAATCACTTCTTTTATCATAATTTGTTCAAGCTTGTGTTCTAAAATCTGGCTGTAATTGTTTGGGAATCCGATGTCAGACGATAAAGCTTCTTTAATATCACGGTCACTAATAATTCCTGCAATACAGCCATCTTCGTCTTCTATTGGAATATGTCTAATATTTTTTTCATCCATTAATTGGATCGCTTTTTTAATAGTATCCTTAGGTGAAAGCTTCCAAACCTCATGTTTCATTACTTCTTCAACAATCATTCGATTCACCCCAAATCAAGAGTTAGTACATAAAACGATTTTTAAATCGAAGCTGATCAAATTTTTCAACGGATTCAGGCGGTACTCTTGAACCAATTCTAGCCATCAGACAGTTGGCAGGATGTGAACTAATCTCAGGGTCATCCGTCGCAAACCATACGAGTCCGCCTGCATTCATCATTTTTTCCATTACTTTTCTATATTCCCAAACGTTGAGGCCCGTTCCCTTTAAGTCCCAATGCCAGTAATACTCGGTTGTTATGATAATATAGTCCTCCATTGCATCGTCCATCATCGAAACTTGTAAAAGCGTTTTGGCAACTGAGTTTCCGCGGAAAAGCGGGATGACCTCAATTGCCCCTAATTCAATTAAATCCTCCATTTTTCCTTCAGACCAACGCTCAAGTGGATCAGGATAAAGGTATGTAACATATCCAATCACAACCTGTTCCTTTCTTGCAATAATAATTCTGCCTTCAGGAAGAGCGGCTATTTCAACTAATGCTTTGTGCTGCTGAGAGGCTGGCCTAAATGAAGTTAAGTCATCATGAAATTGATAGGTTGCCAGTTCCTCAGCAGAAACGGGACCTTGTATCATGAGAGTTCCATTTGGAGTATTCAGTTCTTTCGAATAAATGGTCTTATGATGTTCCATTTCATCACCACCTAAGCGATCAATTTTTGGGTATCGAAAAATATTTATTATCCGAAATGGCACTTTTCTTTCAGAAATTTAGAAAGATCGTCGGCATTCTCAGGTCTCAGAAAAATTTTAAAAATTGAGAACAATCCTTCTTTATATTATAATACTATTAGACTCGAAATGTTTGAAGGAGGAGAAAAAAATGAAATTGGAAGCGCTCCCAGCAGTAAGTGGCAAATACAATCTAGAAAGTTATGAAAACGCTGTTGAAAGCTTTGATTGGAAAGAAGTTGAAAAAAATTTTAGCTGGTATGAAACTGGGAAGGTAAATCTTGCCTATGAAGCTATCGACCGCCATGCAGAATCCTTCAGAAAAAATAAAGTTGCCCTCTACTATAAAGATTCAGAAAGAAATGAAAAATATACCTTTAAAGAAATGCAAGAGTTATCGAACCAGGCTGCCAATGTATTGAAAACATATGGAAATGTTGGAAAGGGAGATCGCGTCTTTGTTTTCATGCCTCGTTCTCCAGAACTCTATTTTTCTGTTCTCGGTATCATTAAGCTCGGTGCTATTGTCGGTCCGTTATTTGAGGCTTTTATGGAAGGAGCCGTTCGCGATCGATTAGAAGACAGTGGAGCGAAGGTTTTAATCACGACTCCAGAATTGCTTGGCCGTGTACCAGTTAATGAGCTTCCTGCACTGGAAAAGGTCTTCCTTGTAGGGTCCAACATTGAAGAAGACGACACTTATATTAATTTGATAGCAAAATTAAATGAAGCCAATAAGGACTTTGAGATTGAGTGGGTTGATCGTAATGACGGTCTCATCCTGCATTATACATCCGGTTCTACAGGAAAACCAAAGGGTGTTCTTCATGTCCATAATGCGATGATCCAACATTATCAAACTGCGAAATGGGTTCTTGATCTTCAAGAAGAGGATATTTACTGGTGTACAGCCGACCCAGGCTGGGTAACAGGAACGTCCTATGGAATTTTCGGTCCTTGGCTAACAGGAACTACAAATGTGATTGTAGGTGGCCGCTTTAGTCCTGAAAGCTGGTACGGAGCAATTGAAGATCTTGGTGTAACGGTTTGGTATAGTGCGCCAACAGCCTTTAGAATGTTGATGGGTGCTGGGGATGAAGTCGTTAAAAAGTTTAATCTTAGTAAACTCCGTCATATCGCTAGTGTTGGTGAGCCGTTAAACCCAGAAGTTATTCGCTGGGGAATGAAGGTATTCAACATGCGAATTCATGATACATGGTGGATGACAGAAACAGGAGCACAGCTGATTTGTAACTATCCTTGTATGGAAATCAGACCAGGATCAATGGGTAAACCTCTTCCAGGCGTAAAGGCTGCAATTGTCGATGATCAGGGAAATGAACTTCCTCCAAACAGAATGGGGAATCTGGCTATTAAAAAAGGCTGGCCTTCGATGATGAAAACAATTTGGAACAACGAAGCAAAATATCAATCTTATTTCTTAACTGGCGATTGGTATGTTTCCGGAGATTCAGCCTACATGGATGAGGACGGTTATTTCTGGTTCCAGGGCCGTATCGATGATGTAATCATGACATCGGGAGAAAGAGTAGGGCCATTTGAAGTAGAAAGTAAACTAGTTGAGCATCCAGCCGTTGCTGAAGCTGGTGTGATTGGGAAGCCTGACCCTGTTCGCGGTGAAATTATTAAAGCCTTCATTGCCCTTCGTGCTGGATATGAACCATCAGAAGAATTAATTGAAGAGATCAGACAGTTTGTTAAAAAAGGTCTTGCTGCCCATGCAGCTCCTCGTGAAATTGAATTTAAAGAAAAGCTTCCGAAGACAAGAAGCGGTAAAATTATGCGTCGCGTTCTTAAAGCCTGGGAATTAGATCTCCCGGCTGGTGACTTGTCCACAATGGAAGATTAATGAATTAAAAAGCAGTGTCTCGGCAAGAGATACTGCTTTTTTTATGGTTTCGGAAATTATAAAGTTCCCTGCTTGCGGATATTGTTTCTATAATATGTACGTTTATTTTGTTACAGGGTAAAAAAATGGGCAACAATATACAAAAATCTGGAGTGATAAGCAAATCTTAAAGAATCATTAAGGATACCCGCCCAATTACATTGTTTCCCGCCCAAATATTGTGGTGGCGGCCCAATTACAAAATTTCCTGCCCAATTTAACGGGAGAAGCGCCCAATAACTAGTGGCGAGCGCCCAATAAATTGGAGAACTCGCCCAAATAAGTCACGGATCCGCCCAATAATTGTGATTCGCGCCCATTACTTAATGATCAAGCCCAAATTTTCAGGCTTCAAGCTAAGAGGTTCCGCTCCAAAATCTAAATTTTTGCTCAAAACCCTGGTTTCCTGCTCCAATCTCCCTGATCTCCGCTCCTAAATGCAGGAAATCTGCTCCATTGCTGCGGGCTCGTGCTCCAAAAAACACGAATTCCGATCCATAACTTGAGATTCCTGCTCTAATAACTAAAATCCCGCTCAAAACCAGACAACGAGCCTCCAAAAATGAAAAACACTATCACCTTCAACTGTAAAAAAGAGTTCAGCCCTCGCGGCTGAACTCTTTTTTAACCACTTATTGTTATTTAGAAGAATACCTTCTAGCCTTCTGACGATGTTTCTTCATCCCCATCTCCCGGGGTATCGCCATTTCCTTTTCCTTTACCTTTCCCATTACCGTTTCCATTTCCAGGGTCTTGATTATCTCCAGGAGGAGTCGTGGTTTCAGTATCTCCTCCGTTTAAGCTATCAGGTACCTGACCTACTTGTATTACATTAGAAGGCATGGATTCCTGTCCGGCAATATCGACTGCAGTCACATAGAATTGACCATTTCCGACTTGGAAGGATAGGTCTTTTCCTGCTATAACATTTCCGATTACAGCTGATGTACTCTCACCTGTTTTTTGATAAACTCGATATCCAATAACATCATTTTCACCATGAGCTTTCCAGGTTAATGTTTGGCCAGATGATGAAATTGTAAAAGCTGCTGGAACTTTACCATTTTCCTCTATCACATCATCAGGAACAAGAATTTTAGACCACTTATCACCTTGAGGAATTAATTGTTTTGGATCTGACAGGTTTTTCCCGCCCATTTTTTCAATAAACTCTGGGCTCAACAATAAACCTTCCTGTGTAAATTCTTCAGGTGTATTTTCTAAAGCGAGATAGCGTTTATCGCCGATTGTTACATAGCGACCCTCAATCAGGCTATTATCTGCCTCAGTCGGAACATATTTGGCATTAAAGATGTCCGTTGCCACAAGTCCCGAGTCAGCACAGAGTTCTGAAGGAAGCATTCCTGAAACGGTACAATAAGATCTTTGTACAATTCCGCCAGGCATTTCAAATTTCTCTTTTGGTGCTACCAGGTCAGGGTTGATTTCATAAGTCGCATTCATTAAATCAGCCCACAGATAAATATTACGGACACCCGGTGAAAGACTCTTATAGCTAGGTTCTAGCGTTTTTGGCGTATCATAGCCAATCCAAACTCCAAACGTTACATTCGGATTGGTAGCGACAAACCATGAATCATTTGTATTTTGAGATGTTCCTGTTTTTCCCGCCCAGTCAGAAGTGAAGCTGAGGCGGCCAGGCAACCCTGCAGCCGTACCTTGGGAAATAACATCTCTCATCATATCGATTGTTAAGTAAGCAGTCTGCTGGCTAAATACATCCACTGGATTGCTTTCATGCTTATAGATCGTTTCTCCATCTTTATTTACAATTTTTTCGATCATATAGGCATCCACAAATTTTCCTTCATTAGCAAAAGTCGCATAAGCATTGACATTTTCTTCTACTGTTACCCCGTAAGTCATCCCGCCTAAGGCCATGGCTATATTATAGTAATCGCCCTCTGAAAGGGAAGTAAAGCCCATTTTCTTCAAATAATCAGCAGGACGGTATTGAAGAATATCAACATAGGCTTTAACTGCAGGGATGTTAAAGGATTTTGTTAATGCGTATCTGGCCGTTGTTAATCCATTATAGCCTTTGCTGTAATTTTTCGGTTCATAAGGTTTTCCCGTTCCATCATCTAACACTAATTTAACATCCGGAATAATAGATGCAGGCTGGAGAGTCCCCAGTTCAAAAGCAGGAGCGTAAACAAGTAAAGGCTTCATCGTTGACCCGTTTTGACGGGTGGCATCTGTAGCATGGTTGGTTTGCTCTCGGCTATGGTCGCGCCCGCCGACAAAGCTGATAATTTTTCCAGTAGAGTTCTCAATTAAAACTGCACCTGTTTCTACCTGCTCCATCACTACTTCTCCGGTATCAGGATCTTTCTCAGCCTTATCGTTTCCGTAGTATGGAAAGTTTCTCGTCACCTCTTGCATTTTGTCATAAATCTCTTTATCAATCGTTGTGTGAATCGTATATCCATTTTGTCTTAAATTTTTATAGGCTAATTCATAGTATTCATTATAAAGGTCATTATCAGCTGCTAGGTCTTCCATTGTCAGCCCGTCTTCTTTAGCAATACTTTCCATTAATATCTGAGTCGCTCTTTTTTCTACTTCAAAGGTTAACCAAGGATATTCCTCAACTGGACTTGGCTCTGGCGGAATGAAATCCTGCGTTATATCGTACTGAATGGCCTGATCATATGCTTCTTTTGAGATAAACTCTTCTTCATACATTCGGGTTAGGACCGTTTTCATCCTTTCAATTCCAGGTGCAAGCCCTTCTGCAGACTTTACTGTTCCATCTTGGGTGAAAGGTGTATAGGCAAAGGGACTTTGCGGCAATCCTGCAATGAAAGCTGCCTGTGGCAGGCTTAAATCAGCTGCATCTACCCCAAATATACCTTTAGCTGCGGTTTGTACACCGGCAATATTTCGGCCTGAAGAGTTTCTGCCAAATGGCGATACATTTAAATAAGCTTCTAAGATTTGTTCTTTCGTAAAAAACTTCTCGAGCCTTAGTGCTAATAGAATTTCTTTCGCTTTACGGTCAAATGAAACTTGATTGGTTAAAATTTGATTCTTAATGAGCTGTTGCGTTAAAGTACTCCCCCCAGATTGTAAAGCTGAATTGGAAAACTCCTGATAGAGAGCACGAAGAATGGCTTTTGGGACGACACCGGGATGCTCCCAAAAATATTCATCTTCTGTAGCAATCAGTGCATTTTTTAAGTAATCTGATACATCTTCTAGCTTTACTTCTTCCCGGTCAATATCAGAGCGAAGTTTCCCTAAATAGACGTTATTCGCAAAATAGACTTCAGATGTCTCTTCGTAGTTGTATATGTCTTTTTGCATGCTGTCGTAAGAACGTAACGGTTCGTCCTTAACTAAAGAAGCAAAATAACCAGCGCCTACTCCCCCAGCAAACGCAGTTCCTAAAACGATTACAATTAAAAATACTAATAAAATATTCCAGGCTACACCGTAAGTAATACGTGCTCCTTTTTTTGTTTTATCGCTTGAAACTATCTGGTAAATGGAAAGGAGCCTTTCTTTCCATGCATTTTTATCCATAATTTCTCCCCCTCTAAAATCACCCCCATTATAGCATAAAATAGAAAGAAAAAGACGATAATTAAAGCAAGGATTGACAAGAAAGAAAAGGTTATGCTAAAAATGAGATATTAAAAATCTAAATCGATGCTGTGAAGGGTTTCAAGTAGTTCTTTTATCCCTGTAGTTAAAGAGAGCTGATGGTTGGTGCAAATCAGCACATATAAAAGGACGAATTACAGGCCATGAGCACTGATGATCACAACATGGTGATCTAGGCGTTTGTCACGTTACGACAACGAGCGGAAAGCAAAAGCTTTCAAGTTGGGTGGTACCGCGGATAATCCGTCCCTACATGTGTAGGGGCGGTTTTTTATTTTCATAAAAAAGGAGAATTAGCATGAGCCATTTATTAGAAGATTTACGATTTAGAGGCCTCATTAATCAAATGACAGATGAAGAAGGGTTAGAAAAGGTATTAGATGAGGAATCTATTCGTTTATATTGCGGATTTGATCCGACCGCTGACAGTCTCCATATTGGCCATCTGCTGCCAGTCCTGATTTTAAGACGTTTTCAGCAGGCTGGACATCGTCCGATTGCATTGGTTGGGGGAGCAACAGGTTTAATTGGCGACCCAAGCGGAAAAAAAGCGGAAAGAACATTAAATTCCACCGAAATTGTTCAGGAGTGGAGCAACAAGATTAAAGATCAGCTATCCCGCTTCCTTGATTTTGAAGGAGAAACTAACCCGGCAAAGGTAGCCAATAACTTTGACTGGATCGGTCAAATGGATGTCATCACGTTTCTTCGAGATGTGGGAAAGAATTTTGGACTCAATTATATGCTGGCCAAGGAAACGGTTCAATCAAGAATTGAAACAGGAATTTCTTTCACTGAATTTAGTTACATGATCCTTCAATCATTAGACTTCTTAAAGCTATATGAAAATGAAGGATGCCGGCTTCAGGTCGGAGGAAGTGACCAGTGGGGAAATATTACTTCTGGACTTGAATTGATCCGTAAATCACATGAAAACGCAAAAGCATTCGGGCTAACGGTTCCGTTAGTTACAAAAGCAGATGGTACGAAATTTGGTAAAACTGAAGGCGGTGCGGTTTGGCTCGATCCGGAAAAAACAACACCTTATGAGTTTTACCAATTCTGGATCAATACAGATGACCGCGATGTCGTGAAATACTTAAAATACTTTACCTTCCTATCTAAAGAAGAAATCGAAGCGCTTGAAAAAGAAATGGAAGAAGCACCGCACCTTCGTGCTGCCCAAAAAGCATTAGCTGAAGAAATGACAAAGCTTGTCCATGGGGAAGAAGCTTTCCAACAGGCAGTAAAGATTACTGAAGCACTATTCAGCGGAGATATTAAAGGACTTTCTGCTTCTGAAATTGAGCAGGGCTTTAAAGATGTGCCTTCTTTTGAAGCAGGAGAAGAGGCTGGGATTGTTGATTTACTGGTTGCAGCGGGTATTTCTCCATCTAAGCGGCAGGCGAGAGAGGATGTGCAAACGGGAGCAATTTATATTAATGGTGAACGTGTGACAGAGTTAGATTATGTACTTACTGCAGAAGATAAAATTGAAGGCAAATTTACGATCATCAGAAGAGGGAAGAAGAAGTATTTCTTAATCAGACATAATGGATAAAAGCATTACCCCATTTCTCTTTATACAGGGAAGATGGGGTTTTACTTTTCCCAATGTGACTCCCTGCTTGTTTTTTTGTCCAAAATCAACCATTTTTTGCAAGGGATTATGTATAATGGAAAAAAATTAAAAATATTTAGGATTTATGATAGATATATTACTCCAGCTGCGTCTTTATCTGTAGAAGGGTAGAAAAGGGGTATCTTTATATATGAAATCAGGGTTAGTCAGCCACACTCCAATTAAAGAGGAGTCAGTTCTTTTTCAAGAAAAACAAGATAATAAAGTACTTGTTGAAAAAGCAAGGAGGGGGGATCAGGAAGCATTTAGTGAACTAGTACGCAGACATCGTGCTAAAGCTCATGGGTGGGCATATTCCGTCACACAAGATTCTTTTTTAGCAGAGGATATCGTCCAAGAAGCATTATTTCGTGCCTTTTTAAAGTTAGGAACCTTATTAGACACAAATAAATTCACTCCTTGGTTACGGCAAATTGTACGTAATCAGGCCTATATGAAAATCAGAAACTCACAACCTTATAAAAAAGAACAGCCATTTACATCCATTGAGCCTTCAAAACACCCTTCACCTTCTGACATAGATTGGGGAGATATTGACCACATTCTTTTTTATCTTTCCTATTCAGCCTCAGAGAAAACCAAAAAAGAAAACCCAGAAGAATACATGTTGCGTTACAGCGTAATCGAGGGCATTCGTTCGCTCCTGCACTGTTTAAGCTTGCGCGAAAGGAGAATTTTTGAAGCCTATTTTTTTGAGGATTTAAATCCTATTGAAATCGCAAAGCTTTTTGAAACATCCAAAGCTAATGTTTATAACACGATTTCACGGTCGAGAGCAAAAGTTCAAAAAGAAAGGATTCGTCTTTGTATTCGTGAATATGTAGAAAAGCGATCGAGCTTAGGTCAGCCTAAACGGAAAATACTAGCTAAGCCGGATATCTAAAAAGGAGATTTATTCATGATTGAACAAAAAAAAATTAAAAAAGATGATTGGACTAAAACCTGGACATCTGCAGCCGCTGCCATACATGGCGCAATTAAATATACCGATAAGAGATATTTAGACTTAATAGACGTGATGGGACTAACCGGGCACGCATTTCGTATCAATATTGACCCTATAGAAATTAATGCTGCAGGTCCAACCGCCTTACCGGGTGGCTATATAATGCGAAAAAATCTATGTAATCTAGGTTTTACAAGTAATCTGGGAGATGCAGAAGTACCTGTTCCGCCTGATAAGCTCCAACACACAATCGCCCTCATTCAGGAATCGATCGACCGTGGAATTCCAGCCATTGTCTTTGATTTATTTATACCTGAATTCGGACTCATCTATGGGTATGATGACGAAGAAAAAGTGTTTCATGCAAAGGATTCATCAAAAGATGGAGTAGTTAGCTATGAAGAGTTTGCGGATGCAAGAGGGGTACTTTATACGACTACGGTTGGTGAAAGTCTTCCACACTCAAAATATGAAATGTTGCGCATGGCTTTAGATACTATTTTAGATCATGCTCATGGCCGTGAGTGGCAGCATATTTTTGAAGGGAAATTTGTGATTGGATTAAAAGCGTATGATGCTTGGACAGATGTTATGGCAAAACGATGTGCGGATGCAAACGGCAATGCTTTTAATATCCAGGTAGTTTCGGATGCTAGGGAATTTGCAGCAAAATTTTTACATGACCTGACTATTAAGTGGAATGGAACCAATATTGTCGAAAGAGGAGTACGAAAATTTGCTGGTGAGGCTGCAAAGCATTATCAAGAAGTCGCCCTAGCTTTTACTGAATTACGGGAACTCTTCCCCTTCCCACATGGCGGGGACCCTTTAAATAAGGGGTACGCAGAACGAGCAATCGAGCTGTTGAGAAAAGCAAAAGAAGCAGAAGAAAAAGGGGTTAAGCAGCTAGAAATTTTACACGAATTTATGAAGAATTATTACGCTGAAAAATGGATTCATTAAAGAGGAGGAAAAGGGGCTATGAGAAATATATCTGCCGAGAGGAGAAAGCAGGATATTTAATCAAAATTTTAAGGAGGATTGTATACATATGATTGCTAGTATAGTAAAACAACAGTCATTCACTATTGTTGGATATAGTTTTAAAGCAAATTTAAAAGAAATTGAAGAACAGGAGTTAGGAAAAAAGACTTTACATCGTTTAAAAGATAATCAAATGCTTATATCCAATAAACTTGCGGATGAAGTCCTATTAATTCAGATTTATGACATGAAACTTAACTTTAATCCTTATGTAGATCCCTTTACTCAGATCATAGGGTATAAAGTAAAGGATGGAAGCAATGTTCCAGATGGGATGATTGTTCATCAAGTCCCGGAAAACAACTATGTTACTTGTACTCATAAAGGATTGGAAGCTGAGTTATATAAAACGTACGACTATTTATATGGGAAATGGCTGGCAGAAAATTCCTATAGTCCGGCTGGGTATGATTTTGAGGTGTGGGATGAACGGTATAAGCCGGAAGAACATGAAAATGAGATTGATGTATATGTTGCTTTGAAATAATTCTTCAATCCTAGGGTATTTCGTTTTCAAAAAAGAAACAAAAAAACCTGCCAAAAGAGGCAGGTTTTTTATCATTAACGAGAATAGAACTCAACGATTAGAGCCTCGTTAATTTCAGCAGGCAGTTCAGAACGTTCTGGTAAACGAGTGAAAGTACCCTCTAATTTGTCAGCATCAAAAGTCAAGAAATCAGGAACAAAGTTGTTCACTTCGATTGCTTCTTTGACGATGTCAAGGTTACGTGATTTTTCACGAACAGAGATGGTTTGACCTGGTTGTACACGGTAAGATGGAATATCTACACGGCTTCCATCTACTACAATGTGGCCATGGTTTACAAGTTGGCGAGCTTGGCGGCGAGTACGAGCAAGGCCAAGACGGTAAACGAGGTTATCAAGGCGAGATTCTAAAAGAATCATGAAGTTCTCACCGTGTTTACCTGCTAGCTTGCCAGCTTTGTCAAATAGGTTACGGAATTGACGTTCGTTAATACCGTACATATGACGAAGCTTTTGCTTTTCTTGTAATTGAAGACCGTATTCTGATAATTTCTTACGTTGATTTGGACCGTGTTGTCCAGGTGCATATGGGCGTCTTTCAAGTTCTTTACCAGTACCGCTTAGTGAAATGCCAAGACGGCGTGATAGTTTCCAGCTTGGACCAGTATATCTTGCCATGGAAACTCCTCCTTATTATTATTTTGAGGTAAAATAAGGACAGATGTGTTTAACTTTACGATCATTTTATCTTCTACATATCTTCGCCCCAGCAGCAGAGGGTTACATGATACGACTTAAGAATCTTAAGCGATAAAATAAAGCATAAAAGTATTCCACATAGGCTGCAATATTTTACACAAATTTCATTATATGTTCTACAATTAACAAAGTCAACACCGTACGTTTATGGTAAAATTTAATAAGTGAGCTTAGCCTTTTTTAACTGGATAAAAATAGATAGAAAAACGAGGGAAAAGTAAAAAAAGCAAAAAATTAATCGATAATATCTATGAAAACGTATTAAGAATGATAAAACGTTATTTTGGTGACGTGATAATAGATTGATAGGTGAGAAATGTGAAAGACTTAATGGAACACAATATCGATATCGCTGAATTGAATATAGATGCCAATTGGTATAAGCCATTATTTGAGTCTACTAAATTGATCCACCATTTTGCAAACGAACAAGATTTATACATCTTTCTATTAGATGTTTCTAATCGTTTCCATTTGCAAAATACCATTGTGGAAGTGTGGACTTCAGAAGAAAGTGCAGCGGATCATCCGCTTGTTCATAAAATTAATTTTCAGCAATCGCCCCAAAGAATTTCAGAGGTATTTTCATCAGGAGAGATTAGTCAAACGTCGATGGATGATAACCTAAAAGAAATTGCGATTCCTATTAAAGGCGAACAGGGGATATATGGTGTATTGCTAATTCGGACAGCCTATATGCCCGACAAATTAAAAGCCATTTTCCAATTTTTATGTGACGAAGCTGGGAAAGGCATTGAAAAAATTAAATTGTACACGCAATCAAAGCGGAAAATTAAAGAATTAAAGATGCTAAATGATTTTGTTTTAAGGCTTAATACCAGTTTGCGCTTTTCAGAGAGTTTAAAGCTTTTAAAAGAGCATTTTAACGATACATATGAGGCAGCCGAAGTTGGATTTTTCTTTAAAAATAAGGAGCTTTCCTTTGAACTATCTAAAGAAAGTACGCCTTTCTTTTTATCAGCTGACGCCTCTTTTTATAGTCAATATGCGGCGGAGCATTTTAAGAATGTGACAGCTTCTATTTTTATTGGGGATGCACAAGCAAAAATAGGGATCGAACAGCCGTTATATCGTACCATTTTGCTGTTTCCATTTCTTGATGGTGAAGAATTAATTGGTTATACCATTTTGCTGCATCCGCAAAAATACGCGTATAAATGGGAAATATTCAAAAATATCGAGACCTTAATCATTCATTCCTCCCTTGTGATCACCAATGCGCTGCTCAAGGAAGAACTTGAAAAAATGGCGATGACAGACCCTCTTACCCATCTTTATTCGAGGAGATATTTAAATAAAAAAATTGAAAAATCAATGCGGGAAGATAGTGAGGGTACCTTTATTATTCTTGATATAGATAATTTTAAAGAGGTTAATGACCAGTACGGCCACCAAGTAGGAGATAATGTACTTGTCCAAGTCGGGCAGCATATTCTTCAAAATATTAGAAAAAATGATATTGGAGCCAGATGGGGCGGAGAAGAGCTTGCCATTTATCTGCCTCGTACTGAGCTTGATGCCGGGTTATCAGTCGCTAGCCGCTTAGTTGAGACGGTATCAATTGTTACTAATCCTTCGATTACGGTTTCTTGCGGAGTTTCTTATTGGAAAAACGATGATCACCGTTCTTCTTATAAGAATTTGTTTGCATGGGCGGATCAAGCCCTGTATAAAGCGAAAAGCCTTGGAAAGAACAAAATTATTGTACATGGATATGAATAGGCGATAAAAAAAGCTGACCCCCGTCAGCTTTTTTTGTTGGTAACAGGTGAACCAAAGGACGAAAGTAGATGGGAATAAGGAAACCAAAAATTGAATACCAAATGATTGTTGTTATAGATATTGAGATAAAACTTTCACAAATTCCTCGAGCATTTTTTCATCGGTGTCATCGAAGCGGTTCAATTCAGGGCTATCAATATCTAACACACCCAGTACTTCCCCATCTTTTAAAATTGGGACGACAATTTCAGAACGAGAAGCGGCATCACAGGCAATGTGACCAGGGAATTGGTGGACATCAGGGACCCGGATCGTCGCCATCGATTCCGCAGCTGTTCCGCAGACTCCTTTACCAAGCGGAATTCTCACACAGGCAGGGAGTCCTTGGAATGGACCTAATACAAGCTCGCCATTGTCATCTAAAATGTAAAATCCGACCCAATTAATGCGGTCTAAAAATTGATTTAATAAGGCACTGGCATTACTTAAGTTCGCCACCTGATTGGTTTCGCCTTCTAGTAATGAGCGTAATTGTTTTATCAGCAAGAAATAGTTTTCTTCTTTTGATTTAGAATAACTTTCGACTTTAAACAACAATAATCACCTCTAAATTAGTTCAATATTAGACTATTGTATCAGAATATCCATATTTTTAAGAGAAACTGTCGAGAAATTTTTAAAGGAAATTGTTTTATAAAAAAGAAACCATGTAATAAAGGTATCAAGATGCCTTTGCTTTAAAAAGAATTTCTGGCCGCTTCCAGTCTAAAGTGTAAACTTCGCAAAAGTCCATTTGTCTTTTTTACTATTCTAAAGAAATGTGAGTGATCAAAATGTCCTATACCACACATAAGAAAACAGAAATTTTAGACTCTGCGCTTTATTTGTTTCATACAAAAGGATATGCAGGTACTTCTCTGCGCGATATAGCGGCAAAGGCAAATGTGAATGTAGCACATATATCTTATTATTTTCACAGTAAGCAAGGTTTACTTGAACATTGCTTTTCTATGTTCTTTGAACCATATCTTAACGAGATTGAAAAAGCTGTAAGAGAGCTTGAGCATAGGGACCCGAGAACGGTTTTAAACGAACTGGTTAAACGACTTTTAAAATTTCAATGCAAAAATCTATCTCTCACAAGATTTGTATGGCGGGAGCTTTCGATTGATTCTCAAGTCGTTCGCGAAATCTTATCAACCTATCTGATGAAAGAGCGCTTTTTATTTATGAAGATATTTGATGCAGGAAACCGCAAAAGAGTTTTCGTAAAACGTCCGATTGATTATTTGGTGGTCCAAATAAAAGCAATGGTAACTATGCCTTTTTTAAATGCACAGTATATGGCTGAAATCTGGCAAATCTATCCTCATGAAACGTATTTTGCAAACAAATATGCCAAAGAAATTATCGAATGGTTTAATCAATATTTATTTATAAGCGAAGAACAAGTGCTGCTTGTTAATTAAAACAGAATTAGAGATACTCTTGAATCAACGAATAATCAGCACCCAGTTCTTTGGCGTGATGCGCATCTGAACCAAAAACTAAGGGGATTCCCATTTGTTTAGCTGCTGTTAAAATGTCTGGTCTAGGATAAATTTCACGGCATAGGGGTTTACGTAATCCAGCCGTATTCATATCTAATTCATATCTCTTCTCTTTAATTTCTTTTAAAATCTCCGTAATGGAAGATGAAAAAGAGTGTGATGGGGGATATTTTTTTTGGAATTTCGCAGCTAATGTAATATGCCCAATTCTTCTCGGCTTGAAAGGACCCAAATCAGCCCGGATTGACTTGAGGACCTGGTTAAAATAAAGCTGGTAAACATGATCGGCTCCACCGGTTAACCTGATCGCTTCTGAAAAGGTGTCAGGACTGTAATCTATACAAAGCCATTGATCATGACATTTTATAAAATGGACAGAAAGGATGCTGTCATCCAATTGGGGTCCATATCGGTTTAAAAAATCTTGAGTCTCTTCTTCAAAGCCTGCGATATAATCCACTTCAAAGCCAGTTTTGATTGTGATTTCGTTTTTATATTGCTCTTTTAACCGATTTATTTCTATTATATATGGCTCCACATCCTCCTCCTTCATCGCGCTGTCTTTAAGCGGAGTGGGGTCGGCAAAGCTGTGAGGAAGCGGGGCATGTTCAGTAAAGGTAATTGAGGAAAAACCTTTTATTAGAGCTTGTTCAATATATTCTTCAAATTTATCCTTTGCCCCGTGTGGGCAATAGGGAGTATGGATATGAGCATCTCGTTTTTCCACTGATTAAGCCTCCGTATTGTCAAAATTCGACTCTGCTGTAAAAAACTTTGAAAAACCTTGTAAAATATACACAAAAATCGTCGTTTACATGGTATCATAAAAACATTAGATTCTTCACGATATTTTAATGAGAAATTCTGATATATTTGCATTTGGAACAGGGGGCTTACGATGCAGTACGTAATTGGCATCATCGTCTTCATAATTGCCATAACGTTGTTTGGATACATACTTAAGAAGAAAAAATTTAAAGAGCTTGACAAATTAGAAGCCTGGAAAATGGAGTTAATGAATAAGCCAGTACCGACCGAACTCTCCAAGGTGAAACAATTAAACATGACTGGCCAAACGGAAGAAATGTTTGAAAAGTGGCGTAAGTCATGGGATGAAATCGTTACATACCACCTTCCTGAAGTGGAAGAAATATTATTTGATGCTGAAGAATATACGGAAAAATATAAATTCAAAGCATTAAAAGGGCTTCAGGCAGAAATTGAAAAGAAACTTACTTTTGTTGAGAAACAGATTGAAAAAATTATTGAAGGACTAAATGACCTCCTTGGCAGTGAGGAAAAAAACAAGCAGGATTTAAATGAAGCAAAAGAGAAATACCGGGAATTAAAACGTACTCTCCTCACGAACCGTTTATCATACGGAAAAGCTGAGGTAAGGCTTGAAGTATTATTAGAGGAGATTTTAAGTCAATTTGAAGCATTTGAGACTGCTAACGAAAATGGCAATGTTTTAGAAGCAAGAGAAATTATTTTATATTTAATCGATCAGCTTGCGAATTTTGAAACGAAACTCGAACATATTCCTAGATTGCTCACTTTTTGTACGCAAGAAGTACCTGAAAAGACTGCTGAACTTTTGAGTGGTCATAAGGAAATGGCAGAACAAGGCTACGAATTAGAGCATCTGCAAATTGAGAAAGAGGTAGACCGAATTAAAAAGCAAACAGAAGCCTATACGGAATATATTTATAAGGCAGAAATTGACGAAGTTCTGGAGGGTGAAGCAGAACTAAGAGAAAATCTAGAAGTCCTATATGATGTATTAGAAAAAGAGGTTCTTGCCCGAGGTTTTGTTTTGAAACAAAAGGATCAAGCAGCAGAACGCCTCAGCCTTCTGATCTCAGAAGGAAAAAGGATAGAAAGAGAAACGAATTTCGTTAAACAATCGTATCACATTCACCAGTCGGAGTTAGAATCCTTTAAACAGGTGGAAAAGAAACTGGCAGGTCTTGATAAGCAATTAAAGAGCCTAATTGAAAAAGTCAATGAACATAGTATGGCTTATTCACTGTTAAAAGATGAGCTTGAAAGAATTTCAGAGGAATTAGACGATATTATGCGTGAACAAAGCATGTTTGCTGAGAAGCTGCATATGCTGCGGAAGGATGAAATGGAAGCGAAAGAGAAGCTCCAGGAACTCCGCAAGAAAAACACGGAAGTAAGACGTATCATTTCTAAAAGTAATTTGCCTGGTCTGCCTGAAGAATTTAAATATTTCCTCGAGGATGCTCATCAAGCGATAGCAGATGTTTATCAAAGCCTCGATCAAAAACCATTAAATATTGCAGTAGTTCAGGCAAATTTAGCAAAAGCTGAAGCCACGATGGATAAGTTATATGAGCAAACCGAAGAAATGATTGAAAATGTAAGGCTGGCTGAATTTATTATCCAATATGGCAATCGCTATAAAAGACAAGATGAAGTGATCTATGAGCAATTATCCAATGCTGAAAAAGCTTTTCGAAACTATGAATACTCACTGGCTCTTGAGGAAGCTGCATCAGCCATTGAAAAGGCAGAGCCAGGCGCACTAACAAAGCTGGAAGCTTGGATGAATGAAAAATAATGAAATTGACCTTATTAAGGTCAATTTTTTTTGCACTCCAAGTAAGCATAAAATTTTCACAACGATGTAAAATCGAAATAGAAAAATGTCTAAAGGATTAACATATAAAAACAACTCCTTTGTCTTCGTCATACTTCTCGCCAATCAACAGTTGACCTTATTGAAAGTAAGCGTTTGATGACGGCTATTAGAGAGTATGATAATATAAACAGTTGAATCGACAGAGAAAGGTGAGGAATATGATTTACTTAGATAATAGTGCGACAACGAAACCGTTTGACGAGGTTATTCAATCGTTTACGACCGTTGCCACAAAGTATTACGGAAATCCATCCTCCCTGCACGGACTTGGCGCAGAAGCGGAAAAATTAATGACTCATGCCAGAGAACAAATTGCACAGCTTTTACGGGTAAAACCGAAGGAAATTGTGTTTACTTCGGGTGGGACAGAAAGTAATAATCTGGCGATAAAAGGCACAGCATTAGCCCTTCAATCAAGGGGGAAACATATTATTACGTCTAGTGTCGAACATGCCTCCGTTAAACAGGCATATATGCAGCTAGAAGAGCTGGGATTTGAGGTAACTTATCTACCCGTTACCAAGGATGGACGGGTTCAAATAGATGATCTGAAAAAGGCACTCAAGAAGGATACGATTTTAGTTTCTCTTATCCATGTACAGAACGAAGTTGGAACGATTCAGCCGATTGAAGAAGCAGGAAGGCTATTAAAGCAATATCCTAAAATTCAATTCCATGTTGATCATGTACAGGCTGTTGGAAAAGTTCCGCTGCCATTAGACAAGTGGAATGTAGATCTATGTACCTTTTCTGCTCATAAATTTAATGGGTTAAAAGGGACAGGATTTTTATTTGTTCGGGAAGGCAAGGTTTTATGGCCGTTGTTATCAGGAGGAAGTCAGGAAGGTACACTTAGAAGCGGAACAGAGAATGTTGCCGGTTTTGTAGCGATGGCTAAGGCTTTAAGACTAACGCTCCAAAAAGATACGACACCGCTTATCCAACTGAAAGAATACCTGATGGATGAACTAGAGAAGTTAGATCAGGTTGTGCTTCATACTCCTAAAGAACAATCGGCCCCACATATTTTAAATATCTCTTTTGCAGGGTTAAAAGGCGAAGTACTGGTACACGCACTAGAGAAACATGACATATTTGTTTCGACCACTAGTGCTTGTTCATCTAAGAAACAAGCACACAGTGAAACCCTTGAAGCAATGGGAGTGCCAGAACATGTGGCTAACGGTGCACTGCGAATTTCACTTTCTTGGCATAATACATTAGAAGAGGGAAAAGTGTTTATTCAAGCGATTAAACAAAGTATAGAAATGTTAAACAAAACAATGAGGAGATCAACATGAATTACGATAGAATTTTAATTCGATATGGTGAATTATCAACCAAAGGAAGAAACCGAAAAGCTTTTATTAGTCAGTTAAAACAAAATATCCGCTGGGCATTTCAAGATTTTCAAGATCTTAAAATTGAGGCCCATCGTGATCGGGCTCATATTTTACTAAATGGTGCCAATGAAACTGCCGTTATTAATCGCTTAAAAGGGATTTTCGGGATTCAATCCTTTAGCCCTGTTTTAAAGGTAATGAAAGATGTAGAGGCGATTAAGAATGGAGTGCTTGAGCTTTTACAAAAGCATTCAAGCCAAAATGAAACCTTTAAAATCACAACAAAACGAGCAGATAAGGAATTTCCGCTGGACACAAATGAGATAAACCATATGTTGGGCGGGCATATTTTAAAGAGTGAATTAGGGCTTAGAGTAGATGTCCATCACCCTGATCATAATGTAGTTGTCGAGATACGTAAGGAAGCCGTATATCTAACTGTTGAAGTTATTCAGGGCGCGGGCGGTTTGCCGGTTGGATCGAGCGGTAAAGCAATGTTGATGCTCTCTGGTGGAATTGACAGCCCAGTTGCAGGTTTTTTATCCATGAAACGAGGCGTTGAGGTTGAAGCTGTTCATTTCCATAGTCCCCCTTACACAAGCGAGAGAGCGAAACAAAAAGTAATCGATTTAGCTAAAGTACTCAGCTCTGTTTCTGGTAAAATAAAAGTTCATATTGTCCCTTTTACAAAAATTCAAGAAAAAATCCAAGCCCAGGTTCCTGAAAATGTTACGATGACGTCTACGCGCAGATTTATGCTTAAAATCACGGATCAGATTCGGGAAAAATCAAAGGGTTTGGCGATTATTACAGGTGAGAGTCTAGGGCAGGTAGCAAGTCAAACGCTTGAAAGCATGTATGCAATCAACAGTGTGACAACAACACCAGTTCTGAGGCCTCTGCTTGCTATGGATAAAACCGAGATTATGAATATTGCCAGAGAAATTGGAACATTCGATATTTCTAACCGGCCTTATGAAGATTGCTGTACAATCTTTACTCCCAGTATGCCAAAAACGAAACCTAAAAAAGAAAAAGTTGAGCATTATGAGAGTTATGTTGATTTCACAGATTTAATAGAAGAAGCAGTTCAAAACACCGAAACTTTATTGATTACACCAGAAGAAAAATTAGCAGATGAAGAGGTTAATTCGCTATTCTGATTTGTGAACAATTACCATTAGTCCATTCGAATGAAACTCCTTGATTTGTAGCATTCTATAGGTACAAGGAGGTGAACACACATGGCGAGAAACAATAATAATAATCAACTTCTTGTACCTGGAGTACAACAAGCTCTTGATCAAATGAAAATTGAAATTGCTCAAGAATTTGGTGTACAACTTGGCGCTGATACAACTTCACGTGCTAACGGTTCTGTTGGTGGTGAAATTACAAAGCGCTTAGTATCTATGGCTGAAAGCCAATTAGGCGGATTCTCAAGATAATAAACAAATAGATTTAAATGGCTACGAAGAACGGGCAATTAGCCCGTTCTTCAGATTGTCGAGAAAGGGTATTTTTCTCGGCAATTTTTTATTTTTTGTCTAAACCTAAATGACCAATTTTTTATTCATTGATTGTCTCTGCTAACCGGCCTGTTGATTTCCGCTCCGGGCACTCGCTTTCCGCGGGGAGGTCCTGGAGCCTCCTCGGCGCTTTGGCGCCTGCGGGGTCTCCCGTGACCTCTCTATCCCACTTTCCACTGCTACAATATAGATTTTAATAAGGCAGTGGAAATGAGTCGAGTGCCCTCCGCTCTAATCAACAGGGATGAAAATCAACCAAAAGTATTGCAGCAAACTTTTTCTAATCTTGCTAGGTGTGTTGCAATCTTTTTATATTTTGGCAGGCTGCAGTATGGAGAACCTGTTCACTTGCATTCTTCAATCCCCGTAACCGGCAGTAGCGAAGCCCAAGCAGTTCTTTCGAATCTGCATAGCTTCGCTCTACTTTTTCTTTTCTAAATTTATAAAGCATTTTCCCTGATTTAGAAAGCATTTTGCAGAACCTTCTCTTTAGATTCTTCCTAAACATGCCTGGTAATCACTTTTTGTTTATTTCGTGATTTTGTACACTCCTTTAGGAGTGGGCAAGTGGAGCACTTTTTGGGGTCTGATTTATATTCGCGGTATCCCTCTCTTGTTGTTGTGCTGTAAAGTAGTTCTTGTCTATTAGGACATATATAAAGGTTTCTTTCTTTATCATATTTAAATTTCCATTTTGGAAATAGTCCTTTAGTGGGTTGATATCTTCTGTGTGAAATAACGCCAAAGATATTTCTGTCATCTAATCCTTTACAAATTGGAGCTGTCAAGTAACCAGAATCAAGTGCAACAGCTTCTACCCCTTTTTGTCACATATAACCGAAACAGTATCCGTAAACTGGTGACCCCAACATTTTAGGAATGACCACAAAAGGCCCCTCTTGCTCTTTTTTTTTTTTGATATTTCCTACTATTAATAAAAATAATAATATTTTGTATAATAGTACTGACAAAAAAGGAGAGGAGATTGAGGAATGGACAGAGAGAAATTGATTGCGCCAGATCAGTATAATATTGTCAGTGAAATTGAGCGTTTTGCGCAAAGTGGAAATCGTCTTGCTTTACTTTTGGAAACAGAAAATGGACAAAAGGGGCAACTAACCTATAAAGAGCTCATGGTATCTGCAAGTCAATGGGCATACGTGATGAAAAATGCCGGTCTTGAAAAAGGGGATGCCGTATTAATCATCCTGCCAAAGTCGATTGAAGCTTATATCGGGTATGTGGCGGCCTTAAAAGCTGGACTAGTTGTCATCCCTTCATCGGAAATGCTCCGTGCGAAGGATATCGAATACCGTTTAACTCATGGTGATGCGAAAGCGATTATCGCTTCTTCTTTTTTAGTATCTGAAGTTGAAAAAGTCACAAGTTTGTCTAACTTACATAAATTTGTTGTCGGTGAGTCTGTAAAAAATTGGGTTAATATCGCAGAAGAAGCTAAACAGGAGCCTGCCCATTTTAAAACTGCTGACACTAGCCGGGACGATGTTTCATTTTTATCCTATACTTCCGGAACAACTGGTAATCCAAAAGGTGTGATTCATACCCATGGATGGGGATACGCACATTTACGAACAGCTGCAGAAAATTGGCTAGCTGTCAAAGAAGGCGATACGGTTTGGGCAACAGCTGGTCCTGGCTGGCAAAAGTGGATTTGGAGCCCATTTTTATCGGTACTGGGAATGGGAGCCACTGGCTTTGTTTATCAAGGTAAATTTGAACCTGAGAAGTATTTGCAATTGTTAGACCAGTATAAAATCAGTGTATTATGCTGTACCCCGACTGAGTATCGCTTAATGGCAAAGGTCAATCATTTAGAAAAATATAAGCTATCCAGTCTCCATAGTGCAGTTTCTGCTGGCGAACCGTTAAACAGAGAAGTTATTGATACATTCCAACAGTATTTTAATATCGAGGTCCGAGACGGATACGGCCAAACTGAAAATACCCTGCTGCTGGGAGTCATGAAGGGAATGAAGCTAAAACCAGGTTCAATGGGAAAACCTACTCCTGGGAATCGTGTCGCGATTATTAATGATGAGGGGATTCTATGCCCGCCGGGTGAAGTCGGCGATATCGCTGTCCACATTGAATCTCCAGCTCTATTTAAAAATTATTACAAAGATCCTGAACGAACAGCGAAGCAATTTAGAGGTGATTATTATGTAACGGGAGATAAAGCGCGCATGGATGACGAAGGCTATTTTTGGTTCGAAGGCCGCGGTGATGATATGATTATTAGTTCAGGTTATACCATTGGTCCTTTTGAAGTGGAAGATGCTCTTGTCAAACATCCAAAAGTGAAAGAATGTGCAGTGGTTGCAAGTCCAGATGAAATCCGCGGCAGCGTAGTTAAGGCTTTTGTGGTGTTGAAGGGAGATATTCCCGAAAATCCGGCTGAGTTATCGAAGGAATTACAGGAATATGTGAAAGCCCATACTGCCCCTTATAAATATCCAAGGAAAATCGAATATGTTTCTGATTTGCCAAAGACAACATCCGGTAAGATCAGAAGAGTCGAGTTAAGACAAAAAGAACTGGTAGCTTTGCAAAACTCATCCGGTTCTGTAAAATAAAGATGTGGCAGCCTTTTCGCTGCCTATTTTTTTATACTTTAAGAAAGTATAAAATTTTAGCAAAGTAGCAAATTCGACGCAGCTAAAATTTTTAGGAATAAAGTATAAGTGCAACTAGGAGATTGCCGGCGCCTAAAGGCTTGGCGCTAGCCAAGTTTTCTTTATGATAATGTTAATAATTGGATTTCGATAGATTGAAGGAGAATGAAAGATGGGGACACTTTGGTACGGTGGGTCTATTTATACACTTCGTAATGAGGGGGAAACAGTTGAGGCTGTTTTTACAAAGAACGGAAAGATTGCAGACATCGGACGATTAGCTGATTTGAAGAATAACTATAGAGCTGAGATTGAAAAAGAATTTGATTTACAGGGGTCCATGATGGTGCCAGGTCTCGTAGATAGCCATATGCATCTGATTGGTTATGGGGAATCCCTGCTTCGCTTGGATTTGACGACCTTGCGTTCGAAACAGGAATTGTTAGATCAGGTTAGAATGAGGGCGGAAACAGCAAGAAAAGGGGAATGGATTGTTGGAGAAGGCTGGGATGAAAACAATTGGGAACGTATCGAGATTCCAACTGCCCAAGAGCTAAGTGAAGTAGCTCCCTCCAACCCAGTTCTTTTAAAAAGAACTTGCAGACATGCGATTATTGTTAATCATGAAGCACTTAAACTGGCTAATATTGATAACCAAACACCTAATCCTCCCGGGGGCATTATTGAAAGGAACGAAAATGGCGAAATAACAGGCTACCTAAAGGATCAAGCCCAAGAATTAGTATATAAAGTGCAGCCGAAAGTCGATGGAACTTATTTAGAGAACGCTCTGACAACTGCGATTCAAAGTGCCTGGAGGCTAGGATTAACAGGCGGACATACAGAAGATTTAAGTTATTATGGTGATTTCTTGACTACTTACGCTTCCTTTGAAAATGTCATCCTAAAAAATCACATGCCTTTCCGAGCTCATCTTTTGATCCATCATACTGTAATCGACGAGTGGAAGCAAAATAGATTTGATCAGCCAAGAGAGAATCCTTTTATTCAATTCGGGGCGATGAAAATTTTTGCTGATGGTGCTCTTGGCGGCAGAACGGCATTACTCAGTCAGCCTTATGCAGATGAATCAACAACAAATGGGGTTGCGATTCACTCTAAGGAAGAGCTGCTTCAATTGGTTCAAAAGGCGAGGTCGTATCAGCTGCCAGTAGCGGTCCATGCAATCGGGGACTTGGCTTTTGAATATGTCATTGAGGCGATTGAAAAAAGTCCAACACCAGCGGGAAGAAGAGATCGTTTGATTCATGCGCAGATTTTAAGAAAGGAATTAGTTGAAAGAAGCAAAAAATTAACCGTTATCTTTGATATTCAGCCGCGCTTCGTTGCGTCCGATTTTCCTTGGGTGCTTGAAAGAGTAGGGGATAAGAACTATGATTATCTTTACGCTTGGAAGTCTTTGCTGCAGGATGGGATTGCTTTGGCAGGAGGTTCCGATGCACCGATCGAACCGATTGATCCATTATTAGGCATCCATGCGGCTGTTACACGTACGAAGCCTGATGATGCAAATCAGCAGGTGTTTAACCCAGAACAGTGTTTATCGATGTATGAGGCTCTATCTTTATTCACCAGGGGATCAGCATTTGCAGAAAATAAAGAATTAGAGTATGGGACAATCGAATCAGGGAAAAGAGCAGACTTCACTATATTTAGTCATGATTTATTTCAAATTAATCATGAGCATATTTTAGATACAAAAGTAGCAGCTACTGTTATCAATGAAAACCCTGTCTACATCAATGAGGAAGGCCCTATCAGGTTTGGCTGAAAAATATAGTTGAAATTAAAATAGTGCCTCCCCTATAATTATATTATTTCGAGAATAGAAGGAATTGAGGGGACTAAGGTGAATCAAGAAGAAAAGAAAGGGATTATTTATGCTGCGAGTTCCTATGTGTTGTGGGGATTTCTCCCCCTTTATTGGAAATGGCTGGACCATGTAGGATCCTATGAAATCCTAGCACATCGGATCATCTGGTCCTTTTTCTTTATGGTTGCATTTTTAGCCGTGACAAATGGTTTTTATAAAATCAGGCAAACGTTCTCTTATCTATGGGAGGATAAAAAAAGAATTGCAGCTTTAGTTTCAGTATCAGCGCTCATTACGTTTAATTGGCTCTTATTTATTTATGCGATAAACAGCGATCACATTGTCCAGTCGAGTCTGGGCTATTATATTAATCCGCTCGTCAGCGTCTTGCTTGGAATTGTTTTTCTAAAAGAAACACTAAAAAAATTAGAGATTTTTTCTTTATTGTTGGCCCTTACTGGAGTTTTAATTATGACGGTTTCCTATGGACATATTCCGTGGCTAGCGTTAGGGTTAGCATTTAGTTTTGCCATATACGGTTTATTAAAGAAAGTGGTGAAACTAGAAGCTTCCGTAGGTCTCATGCTTGAAACTTTCATTACGTTACCGTTTGCCTTAATTTTTGTTATCTGGCTTTCTTCCGGGCAGCAATCTTCTTTTTTACAGGTAGATCTGTTCACAACGATTCTAATGATTGGTTCAGGGGCAGTCACGGCAATCCCGCTGCTTTGGTTTGCGATTGGGGCGCAGAGAATCCCTCTTAACCTAGTAGGATTTTTACAATACATCGCCCCTTCTCTCATGTTATTAATTGGAATCTTTATGTATAATGAGCCATTTACAGTAACGGACCAGCTTGGATTTGCCTTTATTTGGAGTGCGCTTATCTTATTTACATTTTCAAAAATGAAAAAACCTGATGTCAGAAATCGTTTTAAGGAAAAAGAACAACAGCTTCATGTATAGGAATGAAGGCTCTGTCTCCAGACAGGGCTTTTTTGTTTAAAAACCAGAGAAATGGACGATACTGTTAAGCTGAAAGGTAGTGAAAACGGTGATATGGGTAGGCTTAATTGTTGGAGTCCTTATTTTATTCCTAATAATTCTTATTTTCACAAGAATAACGGTCGAAATTGATTTTTATCATGGCAATGACAATGATCATTTAAAGATTAAATTTTTTGCCTGGTTTAGACTGATTCGCTATACAATCGATGTGCCGATGGTGAAAATAGATAAGGATTCTCCAGCATTAGTTTTAAAAGAGGAAATAAAACCAGGAAAAAAAGAAGAAACGAAGAAGGAGAAGAAGCGGCGTGTAACCCCCGCTACTATCATTCAAAGCTTAAAAAATGTAAAAGAATTAATGACCCATATTATTCATTTTCACAAGATTATAAAGAATTTTCTTAAAAAGATTCAGATAAAAAAATTGGATTGGCACACTACAGTAGGAATCGGTGATGCAAGCTATACCGGTGTTTTAACAGGGATTATTTGGACCTTAAAAGGATCTATTCTCGGGGTGATCAGTAAAAATATGAAACTTAAAGTTAAGCCCAATATCATGGTTACCCCACAATTTCAACAAGTGATTTCGGGTATGTCATTTCAATGTATGATACAGTTTTGGATCGGGCATGCTTTAATAGTAGGAATAAAAATGTTGGCTTTATGGCGTGGAGGAATGCCAAAATTTCAAACCGATCCTTCAGCAAAAGCAACGAATCATTCAAAAGAAAAATCACTATTATAGGAGGCTACCACTGTGTCTGAGCATCCAATACAAGGTTTAATGACGACGGCTATGGAAAACTTAAAAGAAATGATCGACGTAAATACGATTATTGGGGACCCTGTTGAAACTCCAGATGGCGGTGTTATTTTAACGGTTTCAAAGGTTGGTTTCGGGTTTGCGGCAGGAGGCAGTGAGTTTGTATTAGATGGGCAATCCAATAATCAAAGCGGGGATCAATCGGCGAAACATCCATTTGGTGGAGGCAGCGGGGGTGGAGTATCAATAACACCTATTGCATTTTTGATTGTAAATCAGCACGGTGTTAAAATGCTTCACTTAGATGAAAACACTCATCTGCTTGAAAAAATACTAGATCTAGCTCCTGGAGCAGTAGAAAAAGTCCAACAAATGCTTTCTAAAAATAATAATCAAAGCGGAAATGATAAGAATAAATCTAATAGTGATGACCTGATATAGAAATAAAAAATAACCAAAGCGGATTGCAATAACATTCATTTCTAGAAAGCTCATTTCAGTTTAATGAAATGAGTTTTTTTCTGTTAGTTCTAAGGAAATAAAAGACTTGAAATCGCCTGGAGATATGGACATGATGATAACCGCTTTTCTTTACAAACAGGTATGAGCGAGGTTATGATGTTACTATCAAATACATAGGAGGGCTTTGGAAGATGGCTGATGTAACATTTAAAGGTAATCCAGTTACACTTGTAGGACAGGAAGTAAAAGTGGGTGATTCAGCACCTAATTTTACTGTTTTAGCAAATGACCTCTCTGAAGTAACGCTAGACTCAAGTAAAGGGCAAATCAGATTAATCAGTGTGGTCCCTTCTCTTGACACCGGTGTTTGTGATGCACAAACGAGAAGATTTAATGAAGAGGCTGCCAATTTAGGAAATGTAAAAGTTTTAACAATCAGTATGGATCTTCCGTTTGCACAAAAAAGATGGTGCGGTGCTAACGGGATTGAAAATGTTCAAACCTTATCAGATCATCGGGATGCATCTTTCGGAAAAGCGTATGGTGTATTAATGGAGGAGCTCAGACTGTTGGCGCGTTCTATTTTTGTAGTAGACTCTAACGACAAGGTTACATATGTGGAATACGTAAGTGAAGGAACAAACCATCCTAACTATGAAGCAGCGATTGAGGCAGTTAAACAAGCAAAATAACTGAGGAAAGACTATAAGACCTCGTTCTTCCGAAACGGGGTTCTTTTATTGAAGCGGAAGAAGCCTTTCATTGTATAGGAGGAAAAACATGCTCGGTTCGAAAGTAGAAAATCTGTTTCATGTATTAGACGAGACAACGGAGATCTTAATGCAAACCTGTCATTTAACCTACTTAGAAGCTTTAGTTGAAACGGCTGAAAATCTATTTCAAGGAGAAATTTTACAACAGGTAGATGATGTTGCAAAAAAGAAAATCGAAAAGCTTTATCAGTCAATCAAGCTTGATATGCTATCTTCAGAGGAAATCCGGAGAGCCTTTCAGCTTGTTACCCTAAAAGGGATGAGAGATTACGTTCAGCCCCATCACCAAATGACACCTGATTCAATCGGGATCTTGATTAGCGGCTTACTGAGGGAGTTTCTGATCAATGGAAAATTAAAAACATTTACTTTGCTGGATCCTGCAATTGGGACAGGGAATTTAGTAGCAACCATTCAAAATCAATTATCTGACTATGCGATAGAGGCGTATGGAGTTGAAGTCGATGATGTATTGCTTAAATTAGCTTATGTACAAGCCAATCTTCAGGCACAGTCGATTCAATTGTATAATCAAGATGCACTAGAGCCTTTATTTATTGACCCAGTCGATATTGTTGTCAGCGATTTGCCGGTTGGGTATTATCCGCGGAAAGAGTTTGCGAGCCAGTATGAACTTAATCGTGAAGAAGGGCATGCCTTTAGTCATTATTTGTTTATTGAGCAAAGTCTAAAACATACAAAGCCTGGAGGACTTTTATTTTTTGTAATCCCGAATCATTTGTTTGAAGGAGAGGATGCACCCAAACTTCATGCCTTTCTGAAGGAGCATGCTTTTATTCAAGGCCTGATTCAATTGCCTTTATCTATGTTTAAAAACGAGAGAAACGCTAAGAACCTTTTTATCCTTAAAAAGAAAATAGAGGGGGAGACTCCTCCTAAAAAGGTATTTATGGCACAAATGCCGAAACTGACAAATAAAAATTCAGTTCAAGATATTCTAACACAAATTCGGGCCTGGTTTCGCCAAGAGAACAGAAATAAATAAGGGCCACTTAACAAAACTTTCTGCTTGAAAATCCCCTTTTCCCCTGTTTAAATGAGTAAGGAAAGTTTTCAGGTTCGTTTGGACACCATAAGAAAAGCAAAATAATGAGTAGGAGAGTACAAATTATGTCAAATATACTGGCTGTTAATGCTGGGAGTTCATCATTGAAGTTTCAGCTTTTCCAAATGCCGGAAGAAATTGTAATAACAAAAGGATTAATCGAGCGAATCGGACTTAAAGATTCTATCTTTACTATTACCGTAAACGGGGAAAAGGTTAAAAAGATACTTGATATAAAAGACCATGCCCAAGCGGTTGCTCTTCTGTTAGAGCAGCTGACCGGTCAGGGCATTATTAAAAGTTTAGATGAAATTAATGGGGTCGGGCATCGAGTTGTTCACGGCGGGGAAATCTTTCATGATTCAGCTACTATTACGGATAAGGTAATTGACCAAATTAATCAGCTATCTGAACTGGCTCCTTTGCATAACCCTGCAAATCTTACCGGAATCTTAGCATTCAGAAATGTGCTGCCGAATGTTCCTGCAGTTGCTGTGTTTGATACTGCATTCCATCAGACTATGCCTGAAAGCTCCTATTTATACAGCTTGCCATACGAATTCTATAAAAAATACGGAATCCGTAAATATGGCTTTCATGGTACGTCTCATAAATATGTATCTGAAAGAGCATCTGAACTATTAGGACGTCCGATTGAACATTTGAGACTAATTTCCTGCCATTTAGGCAATGGCGCAAGCATTGCAGCGATTGAAGGCGGAAAATCTGTTGATACATCAATGGGATTCACACCTTTAGCCGGGGTGGCGATGGGAACCCGTTCTGGAAATATTGATCCTGCCCTAATTCCTTATATTATGGAAAAAACAAATAAAACCGCGGATGAAGTTATCGAAATTTTAAATAAGAAAAGCGGAATGCTCGGTATTTCTGGGTTTTCCAGCGATCTTCGCGATATTGAAGACGCTACGAAACAAGGAAATGAACGCGCTGAATTAGCACTAGAAGTGTTTGCCAACAGAATTCATAAATATATAGGCTCCTATGCCGCACGTATGAATGGTGTGGATGCGATTATTTTTACTGCGGGAATCGGTGAAAATAGTGACGTAATTCGGGCTAGAGTTTTAAAAGGGTTAGAATTTATGGGTGTCTACTGGGATCCTGCTCTTAATAAAGTTCGGGGTGAGGAAGCTTTTATTAGCTATCCGCATTCACCTGTGAAGGTTCTTGTTATTCCTACTAACGAAGAAGTTATGATTGCAAGAGATGTCGTACGTTTAATCAATAAGTGAAGGAAGCGAAAGGTCAGTCCTCTCGGGGCTGACCTATTTATTTTGATCAGAGCATAAGCCTCTCCCCTTCTTAAACTGTGTTATACTTTTGTTTAAGGAATCGGAGTGGAGGGATTGTTTTGGAGCACTCAAGATTTAATCAAGCGGCATGGGAAAATGTATTGCAATGGGAAAAGAAACTGCTCGGATATGAGGGTAACGATTTTGAAAAAACCTATGAACGATGGTTATATCAGGCTTTTGAAGCCCTTCCTGACCACTGGAAAGACCCCATTATCCATTCAATCGACCAGTGGATCTTCCACATCTATGCTCTCTTCCATGAAACATCCATCCAGAATGATGCAAAAGAACGTATATTGGCAACCGCAAAAGCATTTAATGAGCAAATTCAAGACTTTGAAGGCCTCAAGAACCTGCCTCTTTCTCAATTAAATTATATTGCTGATAGAGAACAATCCAAACATAGGTTATATTCGATTATCCATGGCGGGTTAGCAGGAACAGGAAAATCAGTTTTTTCTTCGATGAGTATACCCGTGACTCTTATTAATAATATTCGGGTTGTCCAGCTGATGTCCTATATATATGGCTATGATTTATCTTCCCCGTATGAATTAATGACCTCTATAAAAGTATTCCATGCAGCCACTCTCCCGAAGCGGTATCAGGGTGAAGCGTGGTTATCCTTAAAAAGAGAATTACTAGAGCAGCAGAATTCCGCTTATTTTTACGATGGAGAAGAACAAATCATCTCAAAGGAGTGGATTGAATTTGGGTTAGATGAATTAATTAAATTAGTTTCGATTCAACTTTTTCAGCCGAAAGAGGAAGGGAAGTTTCCGCTCCTCAGTGTAATATTTGGTGTGCAATTTCAATACAGCCTTTCGAAACGAGTAGCTGTTTTTGCCCATAAATATTATGTATATCGATATTTGCTCGAGCACAAAAACAGATTAGACCACTCATAGATCAATGGAAAGCGATACCAATGATACTGTTTTTTACAATTCATTATTCCTTTTCGTTCGGACAAATTACAACTATAGTCCTTCGAAAGGAGCATTGAAATTGAAAAAGGATCCTAACGAAAAGTTTTACTATGATGAAGAGGCTGTAAATGAAGTAAGTGATCAAATTATGGGAGCCTACGCGTCAGGTGTAATTGACAATCCGAAAGCACAAGCTAACATGTATAATGATCAGCCTCACGATGAGGCAGAAGACTTCGAATATTAGGAGGACGATCGAATTAGATCGCCTCTATTTTAATTTTATAATACAGTCGAACTGGCGCTTGTTCTTTTTTAAATTTGTAAGGGTTTTCATGAAAATGTGGACAAACATTATTTTCCTTTCTATTATAAAGTGGTATGATGAAATCAAAATAACTCAAATATTCCCACAGAATGCAGGAGGTAAAGGAATCATGCGTATTGGTGTTCCTAGAGAAATAAAAAATAATGAAAATCGAGTGGCTCTTACACCAGCTGGTGCTTTCCACTTAGTAGAAAATGGACATGAGGTTTTCGTTGAAACGAATGCCGGTGCAGGCTCAGGCTTTTTAGATGATGAATATGTACAAGCCGGTGCAAGAATTGTGAACACTGCCGAAGAGGCATGGTCATATGATATGGTGATGAAAGTAAAAGAACCGCTTCCTAGTGAATATGTGTATTTTAGGGAAGGCCTGATTTTATTTACGTACTTACATTTAGCTGCTGAACCGGAGCTAACTAAGGCACTAACTGAACAGAAAGTAATCGGAATTGCTTATGAAACGGTCCAGCTTCCAAACCGTTCTCTTCCATTATTAACACCAATGAGTGAAGTTGCTGGAAGAATGGCTACGCAAATCGGTGCTCAATTTTTAGAAAAAGTAAATGGCGGAAGAGGTATTTTACTATCTGGTGTACCTGGGGTTTCACGCGGTAAAGTTACGATTGTAGGTGGTGGGGTTGCAGGTACAAATGCTGCAAAAATGGCAGTGGGACTCGGAGCCCAGGTTACGATTTTAGATATTAGCCCAGATCGATTAAGAGAATTGGATGATATTTTCGGAAACAGTATTACAACCCTTATGTCTAATCCTTTCAATATTGCAGAGGCAGTTCAAGAAGCAGACTTAGTGATAGGAGCTGTTTTAATTCCTGGTGCAAAAGCACCAAGATTGGTCAGTGAGGAAATGGTGAAATCGATGAAAGAGGGAAGCGTTATTGTGGATGTAGCCATTGATCAAGGTGGTATCTTTGAAACAACTGACCGCATTACCACGCACGATGACCCAACCTATACGAAACATGGTGTCGTCCACTATGCAGTAGCTAATATTCCAGGAGCAGTCCCAAGAACTTCAACGATTGCCCTTACGAATGTGACAGTGCCTTATGCGATTCAAATTGCAAACAAAGGGTACCAGCGCGCATGTCTGGATAATGAAGCACTATTTAAGGGGATTAATACTTTAAATGGCTATGTAACATACAAGGCTGTTGCGGACTCTCTAGGCTTAGAATATAAAGATGCGAAAGAATTGTTGTAAATAATGAAAGGGTTGAGTGAAAAGCACTCGACCCTTTTTCATTAGATTATTATTTGTAATTCCTTCGGATATTTAGTAAGAACTAATGGTTCGTTAGCAGTGACGACAATATCATCTTCAATCCGAACACCTGCCACATTAGGCACATAAATTCCAGGTTCAATCGTAAAGCACATACCTTTTTCCAGGGGTACTTGATTATGGCCTGTTAAGGATGGAAATTCATGAACACTTAATCCCAGGCCATGGCCCAATCTATGCGGAAAATAGGCGCTATAACCTGCATCCTTTATGTAATTGCGGGCGATGTTATCGATATCAGCACAGGTTTTTCCAATTCGGCAAGCTTCGATTGCTTTCATCTCAGCGTTTTTTACAGTTTCATAAATTTTGGCCTGTTCCTCACTAATGTCACCGAATGCTACGGTTCTAGTTATATCTGAGCAGTATCCTTCAAAAATAACTCCTAGGTCAAACAAAACCAGATCTCCTTTTTTAACCTTGGCAGCTCCAGGTGTGCCATGTGGAGAAGCCGCATTAGGACCAGCTAAGACCATTGTAGAGAAGGACATTTCACGAACACCTTTTTTCTTAACCTCATACTCTATTTCGGCAATCACTTCCATTTCTGTGATCCCCTCACGAAGTGTTTTTACACCAACTTCTACTGCAAAATCAGCTAATTCACAAGCTTTTTGGATTTTTTTAATTTCCTCTTCATCTTTTACCATGCGCAGCATTTGAAGTTTATCTTCGAGAGAAACCCATTTTGTTTCTGGAAATGCCTTTAGAAGACTTTCAAACCGTAATACATGGAGATGTTCTTTCTCAAGTGCAACTACAGCAAACTGACTGCTTCTCTTTTTAATTTCATTGCTTAACAGTTCCATGGAGTCATCTGTATCCAAATAGCCGATCACTTCAGCATGGGGGGCAGCATTTTTTGCATCATGGACTTCCATAGCAGGGCATAGAAGGATTGGCTGTTGGTTTTTAAAGCTAACATAGGCTAATAAACGTTCATGCGGTTCACTATAATAACCAGACAAGTAAAAAACATTATACTTTGAAGTTGCAATGGATACGTCGACATTTGACTCATTCATCCACGCTTGTAAAGCTTCATTTTTTGCATTCATCTCTTTTCCCTCCTATTATAAAGATTATCAATAGTTTTCGATAAAGTAAATCAGCTGTTATTCTCTGGATTCGATTAGGAAAAACTGGAGAAAAGCAGGAAAACAAGAATCATTTGGTGAAAGAAATTATGGAGATATAAAAGAAGGGAGAAAAAATCATGAAGGTTTCGTATCATGGACACGCGGTTGTTAAAGTTGATGCAGATGAAAAAGTGATTTTAATCGACCCATTTATTAACGGGAATGGTCTAACAGATCTAAATGTAGAAAACGAAGCACCTGATGTCATATTGCTAACACATGGTCACGGAGACCACATTGGCGATACCGTGGAACTGGCTAAAAAGAAAAATGCTCTTGTTATCGCGAATAATGAAATCGCCAATTACTTAAGCTGGCAAGGTTTGAATGTGCATGCCATGCATATCGGCGGCAAGTATCAGTTTGATTTCGGAACAGTTATGCTTACCCAGGCTTTCCATGGATCGGCGATGATAACTGAAGATCAGCAGATTATTTATTTGGGTATGCCTGCAGGAATTCTTTTAACCATAAAAGGAAAGACCATATATCATGCAGGGGACACGGGTCTTTTCTCTGATATGAAGTTAATCGGGGAACGTCATCCAATTGATCTTGCCTTTCTTCCGATTGGTGACAACTTTACAATGGGACCTGAGGATGCAGCTTATGCGGCAGAGTTATTAAAGGCAAAAATGGCAGTACCGATTCACTACAATACGTTCCCGCCTATTAAGCAAGATCCTTATGCATTTGTTAAATTATTAAAAGATAAAAATGGGTTGGTTATGAACCCTGGTGATTCGATAGAATTATAAACTTCTACCCTGCTCCTTGTCCGCATAGAATATAAAGAAAAAGGAGGAGGGGGATCATGAAAAACCGCTATTTACTGCAGCTTTTATTATGTGGCGTGATGCTGTATTATGCGATCCCGCGCTTAGATGTGTATGCAAGCGGAGCCGAAGGGATTTTTGCCATCAGCTGGGTGGTCTTTGCCCTTTTGGTTCTGTCAGGCAGTTTACTTGGGTTACTGTATTCGCCAAAAACGGATTTAAGGCAAAAAAAGGCTGATCAGCATTCAAATAAAATCACAAAAAAGAAATCAGTCCGGTCGTATTCTTAGTACTCCTCGTAAAATGAGGAGTTTTACTTTTTTGGTAAAAACCTAATTACTGCCGAACTACTGGAAAGTTTCGTTCCTAAGTTTAAAAACTAAATTGAATCAGCTGCTGGTAAATTCTATAATAAGCATAAGGAAACGATAGTAGGTGAAGCGGTTGTTAACGAAGCACGAGCAAATTTTACAATATATACAAGATCTTCCCGTAGGAGAGAAAATTTCGGTACGTAAAATAGCAAAAGATTTAAAGGTAAGTGAGGGTACAGCTTATCGGGCGATTAAGGATGCTGAAAATCAGGGAATTGTCAGCACAATTGAACGGGTTGGTACAATTCGGATTGAAAAAAAGAAAAAAGAGAATATTGAAAGGCTGACCTTTGCGGAAGTCGTCAATATCGTTGATGGACAAGTCTTAGGCGGGAAAGCGGGATTACATAAAACATTAACAAAGTTTGTTATTGGCGCTATGAAGCTTGAAGCGATGATGCGCTATACGGGTGCTGGTAATTTACTGATTGTCGGAAATAGGGTAAAAGCACATGAACTTGCTTTAAAAGCAGGAGCTGCGGTTCTCGTTACAGGCGGATTTGATACGGAAGAAAGTGTAAAAAAATTAGCAGATGAACTAGAACTTCCTGTCATTTCTACTAGTTATGATACTTTTACTGTTGCCTCTATGATTAATCGTGCCATCTACGATCAATTAATCAAAAAGGAAATTTTAACAGTTGAAGATATACTGACGCCATTAGATGAAACGTATTATCTGCATGTGGAAGACCGGGTGTCGGAATGGCATGCAAATAATCAAACCTCCCTCCACAGCCGATTTCCTGTTGTAGACGATCAAAGAAGAGTAGTTGGGGTGGTGACAGCCAAGGATGTCATCGGAAAGGATCCAATAATCTTAATCGAAAAGATTATGACCAAGCACCCGATGACAACAAATATAAAAACGAGTGTGGCATCTGTCGCCCATACAATGATCTGGGAAGGGATTGAAATGCTTCCCATCGTCGATGATTATCACAAGCTCGTCGGGATAATTAGCCGTCAGGATGTATTAAAAGCCCTCCAAGTCACACAGAGACAGCCTCAGGTCGGAGAAACGATCGAAGATTTAATTGGGAGCCGCTTTCATGTGGTGAAAGATCAAGAATTATATCAATTTGAAGTAACACCGCAAATGACCAATTCACTTGGGACCGTCTCTTATGGTGTTTTTACATCGATTGTGACGGAAAGTGCCAATAGGGTTTTAAAAAATAGCAAAAAAAGCGACCTCGTCGTCGAAAATATGACTCTCTATTTCTTAAAGCCGATTCAGCTTGATAGTGTATTAACTATTACTCCTAAAGTATTGGAATCGGGAAGAAAATTTGGGAAAGTGGATATCGAAGTATTTAATGAAGGAGTTTTAGTTGGAAAGGCCCTGCTCATGTGTCAGCTGATTGATCGGTAATATAATAATTAAAAAGGCTGTTTTCGCATAAATTGGTTTTTTAATGGAGCCAAACATGTCCGTTCCATTTCGCTCCAGACACAAGATTCCCCGGGGAGGTGGCCTGAGCCTCCTCGGCTTTGCCTGCAGGGTCTAGAGGCCTCACTCTTCTTCCCGCAGGACAAGGAAGGCTTCGGCAGCATAAACATCGCACGAAGAAAATGCGAATGCATTTTATGAGGACTCAAGTGTCTTCAGCTACATTCTTTAAATAATATATTCAGGTAGCAAAAATCTTTTCGAAAACAGCCATTAAAAAAGAAGCTTCTGTTTCTGAAGCTTCTTTTAGGGAAACATTTTTTACTTTTGAAGCTGCTCTGCTTCTTTAATAGCAAGCGGCAGATAATATTTATACATTTTATAACCGCCAATAATTGATAACAAACCGACGATTAAAAAGATTGCGGCAATCACATAAGTAACTGTCTCTTTGGGATAGAGGAATACCTGATTGATCCCAAATAGAAGTACAAACGAACCAAGGCAAATGCTGCTTTTCCCAGAGATCCATTTTTTCTCAATCGGACGCTGGCTCCGGACTTGTTTCACCTTAAAATAAACATAAAAAGCTAATGCAAAAATAATTAAAATGACCAATACAGGCATTTTGTATAAACCTCCTAACCTAAAGCTGCACTTTTATTTTACATGTGCCGGAAATAAGAATGCAATGAATAGAAGGTTTTTATCGACAAATTTTTGAACAAGCTGTGAAAATAAAGGGGGACTTATTCGTGATTGACAAAATCTTGGATGCCATCGAAAAATATGAAACCATTGTTATACATCGCCATGTACGGCCAGACCCGGATGCATACGGATCACAAGGTGGATTAGCTGAGATTTTGAAAGCAAGCTATCCAGATAAAAAGGTGTATACGGTTGGGGATGATGAGCCAACTCTTCATTTTCTGAGGCAGATGGACATCATAAATGATGACATTTACAAAAACTCACTAGTGATCGTTTGTGATACGGCTAATACCGAAAGAGTAAGTGACCAGCGATATTCAACAGGTGACATGCTTATAAAAATTGATCACCATCCGAATGAGGATCCATACGGAGATATCATGTGGGTCGATACCACTGCCAGTTCGGTCAGTGAAATGATCTATGAATTTTATATAACAGCACAAGAACATGGATTGAAGATGACAGATGAAGCAGCAAGATTACTTTATGCAGGGATTGTTGGCGATACAGGTAGATTTCTTTATCCCAGCACAACCGAAAAGACATTTGCTTATGCAAGTGAGCTAATTCATTATTCTTTCTCACGAACCAATCTTTATAATCAGCTCTATGAAACCCCGTTAAAAGTTGTGAAGCTTCAGGGGTTTATTCTCCAAGAATTTGAGCTATTAGATTACGGGGCAGCATCGATTCAAATCTCAAAAGAGACACTGAAAAAATTCGATTTAACTCCAGCAGAAGCATCAAGCCTGGTAAGCTCTTTAGGAAATATTGCTGGAATCGTTGCCTGGGTATTTTTTATTGAAGAAGAGGACCAAATTAGAGTCCGTTTCCGGTCAAAGGGACCAGTTATCAATAGCATTGCCAAAAAATACAACGGCGGCGGTCATCCATTAGCAGCAGGTGCATCGATTTATAGCTGGGAAGCCGCTGAATTAGTCCTGCATGATTTGCTTTTGGCCTGCAAAATTTATGCGAAAACAGAACAAATCACTGATTAAAAATGAAGGGGTCTGCCCCCACAAAATTTTGTGAGACAGACCCTTTAATTATTATGCAAGGTCAATGGTTACTTCAATATAAAGCGTTGTGTATAAAAACAGTTGATTTAAATGAAGCTTGTATTTTTTATTATCGACTTGGAATACCTTGGTTTCGATTGCTTTTTTTAAGAGGTCTTTGCTTTCGTATACCGTCCCCAGTTTTTTAGCCTTTAACACATTTAAATGTTCCTCAAGCAAACTGATGATTTTCTTTTCCTGGAGCGGGGATAAATCTAGCTTTTTATTACTGATCAGTTTAATTTCAATCTCTTCTACGGTTAATTCTTTCTCTAGTTCTTCATTCGCTTTTTGGTATTCTCCTTGCCAGTATTCTAAATTATCATTTAGTTTTTCAATTTTAGCGGTCTGTTCTTCAATAATGATTGATTGCCTTTCTTGGATCGTACCGAACATATAGAGAAAAACCATCCAGCTGATGACTCCGCCTAATGCCATTCCGCCGAGAAACCGCTGCCACGAAGGAATCCGATAAAAGGGAGGGATCCTCATCCTTTGATTTCCCCTTGTGTGAGCCATGTGATTAAAGAAAAGCCAACCTGAGCCCCCCATAGGGCTGACAGGATAAAAAGAAACTGTTTGAATAAAACCTTTGTATCCCCGTCCATCAATCCTTTTTCCAAACTATACACGGTATCAAATGTTCCGCCGATGGCAGCGATAATCGCCCATATCCGCAAATTAGCCGAGAGTTCATAGGTTTCAGTAAGCATTGGTTTATTGGTCATAAATGCTGCAAATCCGCCCAAAATTGAACCTCCAACAATAACCCCAAAGGCAATGAAAAACGCTTTAAATATAGAAAAGAAAAAAGTTTCCTGCAGCATTTAACCACTCCTGTCTCACTAGGTAAGAGTAAATTCCTATTCTATACATCTTATGGGGCAAGCCCGCTTAATATGAATTGGCATGTTTTCAATTGTCCGAAAGGAAGGATATAATGGAAAATAAGTACAATCGAACGGTAAATAACAAGAGGAGTGGAAATATGTCATTTGTCCATCTCTATGTAAAAAGTGCGTATAGCCTGCTGCAAAGCTCATTATCCATAGAGAGCTTAGTAAAAGAAGCTAAAGCTAAAGGCTATTCTGCGATAGCATTAACAGACCATCATGTTATGTATGGAGTTTTTCCATTTTATAAAGAATGTCTGAAACAAGGCATCAAACCGATAATTGGACTTACCGTTGAAGTTGAACAGGATCATCAGCAAACTAGAACAGTCGTATTATTGGCCAAAAGTTTTACAGGCTATCAATCTTTAGTAAAAATTTCATCAGCGATTCAAACCCAATCGTCCCATCGATTACCCCTTAAATGGTTAAGAGCCTATAATCAGGAGGTAATCGGAATTTTGGCAGAATTGCCAGTACAGACATCTAATGAAAATCAGAAGAAATTGGATTATAAAGCAATTACGACTGTCAAAAACTGTTTTGAACCATCTTCGTTTTTCGTTGGTATTAGGAACGAAGATTTATTAATTCACGCAAATGCTGTTAAAGAATGTTTTTCTAACCAAATCGAATGTGTGGCGATACAGCCTGTCCACTATGGAAACGAGGAAGATGCTTTTGTATATCGCTGTTTGTCTGCGATCAGGGATGGAGTTAAGCTTTCAGAACAAGGTGATAACTTAGCATGGACAGAAGGGCGCGATTTAAAGTCTAAAGCTGAGATGGTTGAATTGTTCGAAGCCTATCCGAATTTGCTGGAGAACTCGGTGCGAATTGCGTCCCATTGTCAGATCGAATTTAAAGAACCGACTACTCGTCTGCCAAAATACCCAGTTCCAGCCGGGCAGACTTCAGAAGATTTTCTCCGCGATTTATGTTTAGAAGGACTTGAAAAGAGGGGCATGCATCAGAACGGAACTTACCATGAACGCCTGAAATATGAATTGAACATTATTCAAGAGCTAGGCTTTAGCGACTATTTTTTAATTGTCTGGGACTTTATAAAATATTCTCATGAGAACAACATTTTAACGGGACCGGGAAGAGGATCGGCGGCAGGTTCGCTTGTGTCATATGTGCTTTTTATTACAGATGTAGATCCGCTTGAACATGGCTTATTGTTTGAACGGTTTCTTAATCCAGAAAGGATTACAATGCCTGATATTGATATTGATTTCCCTGACCATAAACGTGAGCAAGTAATCGACTATGTAGTAAAAAAATATGGAAGAACCCGCGTAGCGCAAATTATTACATTTGGTACGTTTGCCGCCAAAGCTGCACTGCGGGATGTAGCAAGAATTTTTGGATTATCCGGCGGAGAGCTAGAGCAATTGTCGAGATGGATTTCCAGTTCTTCCTCTCTGCAAGAGGCTTTCGAACGATCAGAAGCGTTACGAAAATGGGTCGAAGCGAAACCGCTTCATAAAAAGTTATTTCGAACAGCTCAGAAAATTGAAGGGTTGCCAAGACATACATCTACACATGCAGCAGGAGTGGTGATGTCTGAATTTCCGCTGACCGAATTAGTTCCTTTGCAAGGGAGTCTTGAAGAAGCCTATCTAACTCAGTACCCAATGGAGATTTTAGAAGAGCTGGGCCTTTTGAAAATGGACTTTTTAGGACTTAGAAACTTGACGATTTTAGAAATGATCTTAGAGTCGATTAAGCAGTCGTCTGGGAAAAACTTAAGTTTAAAAGAGATTCCACCTAACGATCCCAAAACGTTTCAGCTGTTAGCAGATGGGAAAACTTCAGGCATTTTCCAATTGGAGAGCGATGGGATGAGAAGTGTTCTCCAGCGTTTAAAACCTACTAGTTTTGAAGATATTGTTGCCGTCAATGCATTGTACCGGCCAGGTCCAATGGAAAACATCCCGACTTTTATTGCCCGAAAACATGGAAAAGAACCGATTGAATTTTGGCATGAGGATGTAGAAGATATTTTAAAGCCAACCTATGGTGTTTTAGTGTATCAGGAACAGATTATGCAGGTCGCCTCGGAAATGGCGGGATTTTCACTTGGAGAGGCTGATTTATTAAGACGGGCTGTCGGTAAGAAAAAGAAAGAAGTGCTTGACCAAGAAAGAGAACACTTTGTAAACGGAGCGATCCGAAAGGGATATGATACAGACACAGCTAACCAAGTTTACGATTTGATTGTAAGATTTGCCAATTATGGATTTAATAAAAGTCATGCCGTCGCCTATAGTTTAATTGCGTATCAGCTTAGCTTTTTAAAAACACATTATCCATTAGCTTTCATTGCCGCTTTATTGACATCGGTAATCGGAAATGAAGATAAAACAAAGCAATATATAACAGAGTTAAAGGAGATGGGCTATACCATTTACCCGCCTTCTATTCATAAGAGCGGGTATACCTATCTTGTGGAAAAAGAGGGTCTTCGCTTTCCGATTTCGGCGATTAAAGGGGTCGGAGCAGCAGCTGTTAGAGAAATTTTTCAAGTTCGAAAAAGCAAGAAAATCCAAGATTTCTTTGATCTCATTCTGCATGTATCTCCGAAAGCTGTTAACCGTAAAACGATTGAGTGTCTGATTTATGCCGGAGCATTGGATGAATTTAAGCAAACACGGGCGACTCTTTTGGCATCCATTGATTCTGCCTATGAGTATGTCAGTCTTGTAAAGCCAAATGAAGATGAAATGGATTTATTTCATGAAGAAGCAGAACTATTAAAACCAAATTATCAAGTGATGGAAGAAATGCCGGTCGAAGCAATTTTAGATAACGAAAAAAGAGTCCTTGGTTTATTTCTTTCTCATCACCCTGTCTCTCCTTTACAGACTGAGCTTGTCCAATTAGGGATTAAACCATTAGCTGCATTAAAAAATGGAGACCACCATGTGAGAGTTGGAGTATTTGTTTCAGGTGTACGTGTGATTCGCACAAAAAAAGGAGAAGTCATGGCATTTCTAACGATTAGTGATGAGTCCGGGGAAATGGATGCAGTGTTATTTCCTAGTGCGTATAAAAGGTATTCTGGTCATGTGAAAGAAGGAAATATCTTATTAGCAATCGGAAATGTTGACGAAAGAGCAGGAAAGCAGCAATTGATAGTGAATGAATTATATAAGAAAGAAGAATGGGACACTATTCAAAATAAACTTCCTACGCTCTTTATTCATGTATTAAACAAAGAACAACTATGGGAACTAAAGACTATTTTACTAAAACACAAAGGAAGCATACCTGTCATTTTGATTTATTCAAACCCTAAGAAAACAATTCGGTTAAAACGGGATTATTGGATTTCACCAAGTTCCAAAGCCTTGCAGGAAATCAAGGATCTCGTTGGACAAGAACAGGTGATTTTAAAAAGTTGAATCTTTACAAGAAGTATAGAATCGTTTATTGTTTTAAATATCACGTGGTCAGACCACCGCACTTTTACGATCTTTATTGACAGGCAGCTTCTATTATTGAAGGAGTGGAAATCGTTGACGTTAAGAGAAGAAGCTTTACATATGCATCGGATTCATAAGGGAAAGTTAGAATCAAAGTCAAAAGTTCCCGTTCGTAATGCAAAGGATTTAAGCCTTGCATATTCCCCTGGTGTTGCAGAACCATGTAAAGTTATATATGACAAGCCTGAAACGGTTTACGATTATACAATGAAAGGCAACATGGTTGCGGTTGTTTCCGATGGGACAGCTGTATTGGGTCTGGGCAATATTGGTCCTGAGGCAGCACTGCCTGTTATGGAAGGAAAGGCGGTTCTATTTAAAAGTTTTGCTGGTGTTGATGCCTTTCCAATCTGTTTGAATACAACAGATGTAGATAAGATTGTGGAAACTGTCAAATTACTCGAGCCAACCTTTGGCGGAGTGAATCTAGAAGATATTGCTGCTCCCAATTGTTTTGAAATTGAAGAAAGATTAAAAAAGGAAACAAATATTCCTGTCTTCCATGATGACCAGCATGGGACAGCGATTGTAACGGCAGCAGGACTTGTGAATGCTCTAAAGCTAGTAAATAAAAAAATGTCAGAAATTAAAGTGGTCGCAAACGGAGCGGGTGCCGCCGGAATCGCGATTATAAAACTTCTTTATCAATTTGGAGTACGCGACATTATTATGTGTGATTCAAAAGGTGCGATTTATGAAAATCGTTCATATGGAATGAATGATATTAAAGCTGAAGTAGCGAAATTCACGAATCGAAATAGAGAAGAAGGAAAATTACAAGATGTGATAAAAGGTGCTGATGTATTTATCGGAGTATCGGTTGCCGGATCATTAACAAGAGAAATGGTCGAGACCATGAATAACAACTCGATTATATTCGCAATGGCTAACCCGGTTCCAGAGATTATGCCAGAAGAAGCAAAGCTGGCAGGAGCAACTGTTATCGGAACAGGCCGTTCTGATTTTCCAAATCAAGTTAACAATGTATTGGCCTTTCCAGGCATATTCAGAGGTGCTCTTGATGTAAGAGCAACCCATATCAATGAAGAGATGAAGGTAGCTGCCGTTCACGCGATTGCTGATTTAATTTCAGAGGATGAGCTAAGTGCTGATTATGTTATTCCTGCTCCTTTTGATAAAAGAGTGGCTCCAGCTGTTGCCGGGGCAGTTGCAAAAGCTGCAATGGAAACAGGAGTGGCCCGGCTTAAGGTTGACCCGGAAGAAGTTCGTCTTCGTACAGAGCAACTTTCGTTAATTGGGAAAAGTGAGTGAGGGGACCTGTGATAAATAATGCGGCTACAAAGGTATATATTGAAATTGTAGAACGTCTCCGAGACATGATCGCTAAAGATGGGTTGGGCTCGGGCGACCGCATTCCTTCAGAAAGAGAGCTTTCTGAAACGTTAGGGTATGGTCGCTCTAGTGTAAGAGAAGCACTCCGAGCATTAGAACTTTTAGGATTAATTGAAACTCGCCGGGGTGAAGGGACGTTTATTAAAGATTTTCAAGAACATCAGCTTGTAGAGCTTTTAGGAACATTTATCTTACAGGGTCAAAAAGTCAGAAGCGACGCTTTGGAATCGAAAGCAATGATTGAAAAGAACTGTATTGAACTTCTTTTTTTAAAAGGGCGGGAAAAGCTGCTTTCCAATTTACTAGAAAATGAAAATGTAAGTTTCAATGAAATAATGGTAAAAATTGTAGAAGGTGCTGATAATCGTCTGTTAAAAAAGATTTGGAAAATATTATCTGAGTACATCTCATCTTTCCACCAGGAAGACATTAATCAGGATCATGTGAAGTCCTTTGTTCAAGCACTTATCCATTCTGATCAGAAAGCGGCTTTAGCAGCATTTGATCAAATGCGTAATTTGTCGAAGTAAAGGTGACAAAATAAACCAACATTTTTGGACATCATTTAGTACAGTCAAGTATAGGAGATTTGGACAAGTTCTAAATAGACCAAAGGTATTGTCGGCTTTAAAACAAGGAGGTTACACCTTGCTAAAAGATATTTTTTCAAAACAAAAAAAGAGGAAATATGCAACAATCCCTTCGGAAGCAGCAAAGCATGACGTTCCGGAAGGGATTATGACTAAATGCCCCTCTTGTAAAAAAATCATGTTTTCAAAAGAATTGGCTAAAAATGAAAAAGTCTGTATGGAATGTGGCTATCATTTTCCTATGTCTGCATTCGAAAGGGTTGAAAGTCTGCTTGATGAAAATAGCTTTACCGAATATGATCAAGATTTAGTTTCTGAAAATCCGCTAGGTTTTCCTGGCTATATTGAAAAACTAGAAAAGGATCAGCAAAAGACAAAATTAAATGAAGCGGTCTTAACGGGAACAGGAACTATTTCAAGTTTTCCAATTTCCTTAGCTATTATGGACTCTGGTTTTCGAATGGGAAGCATGGGTTCGGTAGTGGGTGAAAAGATTACCCGAGCCATCGAAAGAGCGAGAGCAGAAAAGATTCCTTTCATCATATTTACTGCTTCCGGCGGAGCAAGAATGCAAGAGGGCATCTTAAGTTTAATGCAGATGGCGAAAACAAGTGCAGCGTTAAAAGCATTTAGCGAGGATGGCGGACTTTTTATCTCGGTTATGACTCATCCTACAACAGGAGGAGTATCAGCTAGTTTTGCTTCATTAGGAGACTATAATTTTGCTGAACCGGGTGCATTAATAGGCTTTGCCGGCCGAAGAATTATCGAACAAACCATCCGCGAGGAGCTCCCTGATGACTTTCAAACAGCCGAGTTCCTGTTAAAGCATGGACAGCTGGATGCTGTTATTTCCAGACTTGAATTAAAAGAAAAGCTAACCCAAGTTCTAGATATACATTGTGGAAGGAGGGAGCTTGAATGGTTGGAGAACTAGAATTTGAGCGTCCGATTAAAGAACTTAAAAACAAAATTAAAGAGCTTAAATCTTTTACAGAAAAATCGGATGTTGACTTGTCAGATGAAATAGCCAAGCTTGAAACAAGGTTGCTGAAGCTTGAAGACGATATTTACAGCCGTTTAAGTCCCTGGAACCGTGTCCAGATTGCCAGACATCCAGAACGTCCAACTACATTGGATTATATTTCTTTATTATTTCAAGACTTCTTTGAGTGCCATGGTGACAGGCTTTATGGTGATGATGCTGCGATTGTTGGTGGAATTGCCACGTTTCATGGTCTTCCTGTCACCATTATTGGGGAACAAAGAGGAAGAGATACGAAAGAGAATATCCGCCGAAATTTTGGTATGCCCCATCCGGAAGGCTACCGTAAAGCTCTGCGTTTGATGAAACAGGCTGAAAAATTCAATCGACCTGTAATTAGTTTTATTGATACTAAAGGAGCTTATCCAGGAAAGGCAGCCGAGGAAAGGGGTCAAAGTGAAGCAATTGCCAGAAATTTATTTGAAATGGCTGGCCTCAAAACACCTATTATTTGCGTTGTTATAGGCGAAGGTGCAAGTGGCGGAGCCCTTGCTATTGGTGTAGGAAACCATATTCACATGCTCGAGAATTCGTGGTATTCCGTAATTTCCCCTGAAGGAGCTGCCTCTATTCTTTGGAAAGATGCGGGGCTTGCTCAGAAAGCAGCAGAATCTATGAAAATTACCGCACCTGATGTAAAAGAACTAGACATTATTGATCAAATTATTCCAGAGGTTCGCGGCGGTGCACACCATGATATAAAGCAGCAAGCCGAAGCAATTGATAAAGTTCTAATGCAATCTATTCGTGAATTATATAAATTATCTGCTGCGGAATTAGTATCTCAGCGTTATGAAAAATATAAAAAAATGGGTGCATTTCATTCTGCAAATCCAATCCTAAGTGAAACCCCTGTAAAAGCATAACTTTATATTTTGAGGCAAGGTCTGGGCAACCAGACCTCTCTTTTTGCTTGGAGAAGAATTTTATGCGCTTTCAATTCACAAATTATTATGTGAATTTTTTCGATCGCTTTAATTTATTGAGAACAAAACGACTTCGTGTTATGTTTAAAATATTATTAGTCTATACTACATAAGTGTTTAGTTTGTAAACCTTTTGTTTTAAAACATGAATTTAATAGGAAAAAGTAAAACTGATTAAAAAAACTAAAGAAATCAGTTGGCATTTTTAGGAATAGAGGGTATAGAACAAAAGGCAAGAACTATTGGATCAGCAAAAATATGTATTATCTTTTTATATAAAAAATGGGGTGAAAACAGACATGAAACGTATCGGTGTTTTGACAAGCGGAGGAGATGCTCCAGGAATGAATGCTGCGATTCGTGCGGTTGTTCGTAAAGCTATTTACCATGAGATGGAGGTCTATGGGATTTATCAAGGGTACTCCGGACTAATCAATGGGAATATAAAAAAATTAGAGCTTGGTTCAGTTGGTGATATTATTCAGCGTGGCGGTACCATGCTTTACTCTGCACGGTGTGAAGAATTTAAGACTAAAGAGGGTCAGGCCAAAGGCATTGAGCAGCTAAAAAAACATGGGATTGAAGGTTTGGTTGTCATTGGCGGAGACGGTTCCTACCGTGGTGCTAAAGCTTTAACCGAGCAAGGTTTTCCTTGTGTTGGAGTTCCAGGTACAATCGATAATGACATTCCGGGAACTGAATATACAATTGGATTTGATACAGCCATTAATACAGTCATTAATGCTATAGACCGAATTCGTGATACAGCAACGTCTCATGAGCGTACTTTTATTGTGGAAGTAATGGGAAGAGATGCCGGGGATATTGCACTATGGACGGGTCTTGCCGGGGGTGCTGAAACCATCTTGATCCCCGAAGAAAAGTTTGAAATGAAAGAAATCATTAAAAGACTGGAAAGAGGACAGGAAAGAGGAAAGAAACACAGTATTATCATCATTGCCGAAGGCGTGTGCAGTGCTGTAGAGTTTGCAAGTCAGTTAAAAGAAATGGCGAATTTAGAAACACGCGTGTCTGTTTTGGGTCACATTCAAAGAGGAGGCTCACCTACTGCGTTTGATCGGGTATTAGCTAGCAGACTTGGTTCTAGAGCCGTTGAGCTATTAATGGAGGGAAAAGGCGGCAGGGCTGTCGGAATTGAGCGGAACCAGCTAGTCGATTATGATATTATCGAGATTCTTTCCAAGCCGCATAAAGTAAATATGGACATGTACAAATTGTCAACGGAACTTTCAATTTAGTGTCCTTTGATTTTAGGAGGAAGTAAGATGCGAAAAACAAAAATAGTATGTACAATTGGGCCAGCCAGTGAAAGTATTGAAAAGCTAACACAATTGATAGAAGCTGGAATGAATGTAGCAAGATTAAATTTTTCCCATGGTGATTTCGAAGAGCATGGACAAAGAATTCAAAATATCCGAGAAGCGGCTAAAGCGACAGGAAAGAAAGTTGCGATTCTTTTAGATACAAAAGGGCCAGAAATCCGGACACATAATATGAAAGATGGTGCCATCGAGTTAAAAACTGGAGAAAAAACGATTGTTGCTATGACAGAAGTAGAAGGCACTCCAGAAAAATTTTCAGTTACCTACGCAGGACTTATTGATGATGTTCACGCGGGGTCGAAAATACTGCTGGACGATGGATTAATAGGTCTTGAGGTTATCGAGATTGACCGTGCGAATGGTGAAATACTTACAAAGGTATTAAATAATGGGACCTTAAAGAATAAAAAAGGTGTGAATGTTCCAGGTGTTTCGGTTAATCTGCCCGGTATTACAGAAAAAGATGCAAACGACATTATTTTTGGAATTGAGCAGGGGATTGACTTTATTGCCGCTTCTTTTGTGCGCAGAGCATCCGACGTGATTGAGATCCGACGGTTATTAGAAGAGAAACACGCAGGTCACATCCATATCATTCCTAAGATAGAAAACCAAGAGGGCGTCGATAATATTGATGAAATTCTTGAGGTTTCAGATGGTCTGATGGTAGCCAGGGGGGATCTCGGCGTAGAAATCCCAGCTGAAGAAGTACCTCTTGTTCAAAAAGAACTAATCCGAAAATGTAATGCACAAGGAAAACCAGTTATTACGGCGACGCAAATGTTAGATTCGATGCAGCGAAATCCGAGACCAACAAGAGCTGAAGCGAGCGATGTCGCTAATGCGATTTTTGACGGGACAGACGCTATTATGCTTTCAGGTGAAACAGCAGCCGGACAATATCCGGTAGAAGCCGTTCTGACCATGCATAATATTGCTTCCCGGACTGAGCAAGCATTATCTCATAAAGAAATCTTACAAAACCGCAGTAAAGATACAGGGCATAACATTACAGATGCGATCGGTCAGTCTGTCGCCCATACGGCGTTAAACCTGGATGTCAATGCAATTATTACGCCTACTGAAAGCGGCCATACAGCCCGGATGATTTCGAAGTACCGTCCTAAATCACCGATTGTGGCTGTATCCAGTTCTGAGCAAGTTGTTAGACAATTATCTTTAGTTTGGGGTGTTTACCCTGAGCTTGGCCAAAGAGCGAAAACAACAGATGAAATGCTATCTATTTCGGTTCAGGAAAGTTTAAATAGCGGTATTGTAAAGCATGGAGACTTAGTGGTGATTACAGCAGGAGTTCCAGTTGGAGAAGCAGGAACTACAAATCTAATGAAAATCCATGTAGTTGGTGATATCCTTGGCAAGGGACAAGGACTTGGCAGAAAAACAGCATTTGGTAAAGCCGTAGTCGCCAAAAACAGCCAAGAAGCATTGGCAAAGGTGACAGAGGGTTCCATTTTAGTCACCTTTAACACAGACAAAGACATGGTTCCAGCGATGGAAAAGTGTGCTGCTGTCGTAGCGGAGGAAGGCGGCTTAACAAGTCATGCAGCAGTTGTATGTCTGAATATAGGCATTCCAGTCATCGTGGGTGTTGAAAATGCTACATCTCTTTTAAGGGATGGACAAGATATAACGGTGGACGGCACAAGAGGCGTTATTTACAACGGCCATGCCAGTGTATTGTAAAAGAGGAGGAAACTCCTCTTTTTTGCTTTATAATTTGGATAAGCCTCATATACTAGAATAAATTAATTTGTAAAGGTAGTGGATGAACGTGCGCTTCTTAGTACCTTTTCTTATTATTGTACCTGCTTTAGAAATTGCTTTATTTTTGTTGTCCGGTCAACTGATTGGAATATGGTGGACCTTGTTTTTCATCTTCTTTACTGGAGTGGCGGGAGCATTTATTGCTAAAAAACAAGGCTTAAAAACCGTTGAAAAGTTAAAACTAGAACTTCGGTCAGGTCAAATTCCTCAGGGGCCGATAATGGATAGTTTCTGTATATTGATTGGTGGTGTGCTGATTTTAACTCCTGGATTTATTACTGATTCACTGGGGCTATCCTTACTTTTGCCTGTCACACGAGTATTCTGGAAGAGGAAAGCCAAGCAATGGTTTCGAAAATGGATCGATGATAGTGATATTATTATTATGCGATAGTATTTTTACACTCAAAATTTTACAAACAAACAAAACGGAGCTTATTCTCATATGAGAGTGCTCCGTTTTTATATTTTTATAGATTCGTCTTTACCTTTTATATAGTCCCACAATTCTTTAAAGATGCCTGTTCTTTGAAGTGTATTAACCATAACTAGAATGATCGGACCGAGAATTAGTCCTAAAAAACCGATTATTTGAAATCCCATAAACAAGGCGATTAGCGTGGCAAGCGGATCGAGACCAATGCTTGATGATAGAATTTTTGGCTCCATTAGCTGTCTTTGGACTACGACTACGACATATAAAACAATTAAGCCTACTCCAAGGTTTGGATTCCCGCCAACCAATTCAAAAATAATCCAGGGAACAAAGATTAAGCCAGTACCGAGATATGGCAGGATGTCGACCATTCCAATGATTAATGCAATCGTGATGGCATAATCGACCCGTAAAATTAATAGACCAATAAGAACAATAACTGTAGTAATTGAAATAAGGGTGGCCTGTGCCCGAATAAAGCCACCTAACGCTTTTTGCAGGTCTGAAAAAATATTTTTGCCGCTTTCTTTCGCTTTTCTTGGCAAAAGCTTAGCAAACAATGCTTTGAACTTGTCCCAATCTTTACTGATAAAAAAAGTGGAAAGCAAGGAAAACACAAGAACCGTTGCTGCATTAGGAAACCATGTCAGAATGGAAGGAATAGATTCTAATACATTCGTGATAAAAGAACTGACGGAATCAGCAATTTTAGTTCCGACATTCTCAATGTTGGTTATGATCGTTTGCTGCTGATTAGCATCGAGACTATTAAAATAATCGGTTAGCAGGTTTATTAAGGGTATAATTTGTGAAGCTAATAAATGTTCCAAATAATCAATCGTAATTTGAAGATGACGCGGAACTACGTCTGCCAAATATGTGGTGCCAGAAATAATTTCAGTGATCAGAAGCATGAGGAGCCCGATAAACATACTAAAGAAAAGCAGTAATGTCAGAAAGACGGCTAAGCCCCTCGGCAGTTTAGCTTTCCGGTGCAAAAAATTTACAAATGGATTTATACAAAAAGCGATGATCATTCCAATAATAAAAGGGTACGTATACTGTGAAATATAAAAGAAAAGGATGGTCCCTAAAATAACAGCTCCTGCTACGAAAAAAAAACGAATGGTACGGAATAAAAAGATGGGATTCAAACTGATTTTCCCCCTTTATATGGTAATTCACACCTAATCTATTTTTGACATAGACCAATATAGAATCCAAAGCATGAAACTATTTTGAAAAGCGGAGATGAATGACAATGGTTCAATCGCTTATTTTTTTAACATTATTGTTAATATTAGGCTTTATCTCTAAAAACACTTCTCTCATAGCAGCTGTCCTTGTACTATATGTATTTGCAATCTTTGCAAGTGATTCCAAACTTTTATCCATCATTCAAAATAAAGGGATTAATTGGGGGGTGACGGTAATAACAATAGCTGTGTTAGCTCCCATTGCATCTGGTCAGATTGGATTTAAGGACTTGTACCAAATTACTCAATCAGCAAGCGCATGGATTGCGCTCATATCCGGGCTATTAGTGGCAGTCATCGCCAAAAGCGGCTTAACATTACTCGCAGCAGAACCAGAAATTACGACTGCACTTGTTATGGGAACAATCATAGCTGTTGCTTTCCTAAAGGGGGTTGCAGTTGGTCCACTTATAGGAGCCGGAATTGCTTACATGATTTTAGCTATATACCAGTGGATGAAGGGAATAGGCGGAGTGTAATCGTTTTCACGAGATTGTTTTTTCAATAAAATAATTTTGTTTATGATTTTTAAGTCATAATCATTTCCAAATCCGAAAAAAATGTTTATAATAATTTTTGTAAGCGTATCCCAAATAAGAATGTTTACTTTTTCACACTTTCCAAATTTCGAATGAATTTTGGACAAGGGAAAAATGAGCTTAATTTTTTTCCATTTTATCAACCTTTCTATTAGAATAAACATGGGAAGGTTTTTATTCTGTTTTTAACCAGCATGTTTTATTTAGAGAGATGTAGAATCGCAGAACTCTGCCAAATTTACTTTTCTTATTATTTAAAAAGGAGATGTTCATATGACAGTTGCAAAGGGTCTAGAGGGTGTAGTAGCCACTTCATCAGCAATCAGCTCGATTATTGATGATACTCTTACATACGCTGGCTATAATATCGATGACCTCGCAGAAAATGCCAGCTTCGAGGAAATTATTTATTTATTATGGCATGGAAAACTTCCAACACAAACTGAGTTAAACGAGTTAAAGAAACAACTTTCTGAAAATTCTTCACTTCCAAAAGAAGTTTTAGATCATTTTAAAATGTATCCGATTAAGGATGTCCATCCAATGGCTGCACTTAGAAGTGCTGTTTCCTTACTTGGACTATATGACGAAGAAGCAGATGTGATGACTGATGAAGCCAATTATCGCAAAGCAATTCGTCTTCAGGCAAAAATGCCTGCTATTGTAGCTGCATTTGCCAGAGTGCGTAAAGGCTTAGAACCAGTTGAACCAAGAAGTGACTTAAGCTTTGCTGCTAATTTCTTATACATGCTAAATGGGGCAGAACCAGAAGCTGTTGCAGTAGAAGCGATTGATAAAGCGTTAATCCTCCATGCGGACCACGAATTGAATGCGTCAACATTTACTGCTCGTGTTTGTGTTGCGACGCTATCTGATATTTATTCTGGTGTAACAGCAGCGATCGGTGCCTTAAAAGGACCTCTACACGGCGGAGCTAATGAACAGGTAATGAAAATGTTAACTGAAATTGGTTCACTTGACCGTGTTGAAAGCTATATTCGTGAAAAGCTTGCGAATAAAGAAAAAATTATGGGCTTTGGACACCGTGTTTACAGAAAAGGAGACCCTCGTGCTAAGCATTTGCGAGAAATGTCCCGCCGCTTAACTGAATTAACTGGTGAACCGCACTGGTATGAAATGTCTACTAAAATTGAGGAAATCGTTACATCCGAAAAAGCACTTCCGCCAAATGTTGATTTCTATTCTGCTTCTGTTTATCACAGCTTAGGAATCGATCACGATTTGTTCACTCCAATTTTTGCAGTGAGCCGTGTATCTGGCTGGTTAGCACATATTCTTGAACAATACGCTAACAACCGCTTAATCCGTCCGCGTGCTGAGTATACAGGCCCAGGAATGCAAAAATATATTCCGATTAATGAAAGAGCGTAATTACAGATAAATTCATTAAGTCTTTTAAAATAGTTTGTGCTGCATTGAACGTAAAGATAAATGAACGTATAATCTAATGAGACCGTCCAAGAAGTTATTGCTCCTCTTTCCCTGTTAAAGGGAGAATGGACGTCTTGCATGGACAGTCTCTTTGATTTTCGAAAACGGAGGGAAAAGAAGATGACTCAAGGTGAAAAAATCTCGGTTCAAAATGGTGTTTTAAATGTTCCGAACAACCCGATTGTTCCATTTATTGAGGGAGATGGAACGGGTCCAGATATCTGGGCAGCTGCTTCTCGTGTTATTGATGCTGCCGTAGAAAAAGCTTATAACGGCGAAAGAAAAATTGTTTGGAAAGAAGTTCTTGCAGGTGAAAAGGCGTTTAATCAAACAGGAGAATGGCTGCCTTCTGAAACACTTGATGAGATCAGTGAGTACCTGATTGCTATTAAAGGTCCGCTAACGACTCCAATCGGCGGTGGAATTCGTTCTTTAAACGTTGCGCTTCGCCAGGAATTAGATTTATTTGTATGTTTACGACCAGTACGTTGGTTTGAAGGAGTTCCTTCACCAGTGAAACGTCCGCAAGATACAGATATGGTTATTTTCCGTGAAAACACAGAGGATATCTATGCTGGTATTGAATACGCCAAAGGTTCTGCAGAAGTGAAAAAAGTAATTGACTTCCTTCAAAACGAAATGGGCGTTAAAAAGATTCGTTTCCCTGAAACATCTGGTATTGGTATTAAACCAGTGTCAGAAGAAGGAACAACACGGTTAGTACGTGCTGCGATTAACTACGCGATTAAAGAAGGCCGTAAATCTGTAACGCTTGTACATAAAGGGAACATTATGAAGTTTACAGAAGGTGCTTTCAAAAACTGGGGTTATGAAGTAGCAGAAAAAGAATTTGGCGACAAAGTTTTTACTTGGAACCAATACGATCAAATTAAAGAAGCTGAAGGCGCTGAAGCGGCTAATAAAGCGCAGGCAGAAGCCGAAGCTGCAGGAAAAATCATAGTAAAAGATGCAATTGCTGATATCTTCTTGCAACAAATCTTAACTCGTCCAAAAGAGTTTGATGTTGTAGCTACAATGAACCTTAATGGTGACTACATTTCCGATGCATTAGCTGCACAAGTGGGCGGAATTGGTATTGCACCAGGTGCCAACATCAACTATGAAACTGGTCATGCAATTTTTGAAGCTACTCATGGAACAGCTCCTAAATATGCTGGTCTTGATAAAGTAAACCCATCGTCTGTTATTCTGTCTGGTGTCCTAATGCTTGAACACCTTGGCTGGAATGAAGCAGCTAATCTTATTACTAAATCTATTGAAAAGACAATTGCTTCTAAAGTTGTAACGTACGACTTTGCCCGTCTAATGGAGGGTGCAACAGAAGTTAAATGTTCAGAATTTGGGACTGCATTAATCGAAAATATGGGTAAATAAGAAATAAAACAAGCCGTCCGTTTTTTGCGGACGGTTTACATACGATATCACACAAGAAGGAGGAAAAATCATGGCAATTAAGCGTAAAAAAATTTCCGTTATTGGTGCAGGTTTTACAGGTGCTACCACAGCATTTATTTTAGCCCAAAAGGAATTGGGAGATATTGTATTAGTTGATATCCCTCAAGCGGAAAACCCTACAAAAGGAAAAGCTTTAGACATGTTAGAAGCTGGTCCGGTTCAGGGATTTGACGCAAATATTATCGGTACTTCTAACTATGAAGATACAAAAGATTCCGATGTTGTAGTAATTACTGCAGGCATTGCTAGAAAGCCTGGAATGAGCCGTGATGACTTAGTTCAGACAAACCAAAAGGTTATGAAAGCTGTAACACAAGAGGTTGTTAAACATTCTCCAAATTGTTTCATCGTTGTTTTAACAAACCCAGTTGATGCAATGACATACACTGTGTTCAAAGAGTCTGGTTTCCCTAAACACCGCGTAATCGGGCAATCTGGTGTTCTTGACACAGCAAGATTCCGTACATTTGTTGCACAAGAGCTTAACTTATCTGTTAAAGACGTAACAGGATTCGTACTTGGCGGACACGGTGATGACATGGTTCCTCTTGTCCGTTATTCCTATGCAGGCGGTATTCCATTAGAAAAATTAATTCCTCAAGATCGCCTAGAAGCAATTGTACAACGCACACGTACAGGCGGCGGAGAAATCGTCAACTTACTAGGTAACGGCAGTGCGTATTACGCTCCTGCAGCTTCTCTCGTAGAAATGGTAGAAGCCATTGTAAAAGATCAAAGAAGAGTGCTTCCAGCGATTGCCTACCTTGAAGGTGAATATGGTTATGAAGGTATTTACCTAGGGGTTCCAACCGTTTTAGGCGGAAATGGAATTGAGAAAATAATTGAGCTAGATTTAACGAACGAAGAAAAAGCAGCACTTGATAAATCTGTTGAATCTGTCAAAAATGTAATGAGTATATTAGCGTAATTTTAAAAATGGGAGCTATAGGTTAGCTCCTTTTTTTTATATCGATTCCACCGGAAAAGTCCCTTAACACTGAATCTTAGACATATTTTTATAATGTTCTCGGTTCGTGATAATATAATGATAAGGATAAGTAGGATTACCATAATGAACGCGTAAACACACTTAAACCCTAATTTTCCCATGGGAGGAATCGTAAATGCTGCTGGGGAAGAAGAGAAAAATAGGAAGAACGGTTGAAGAAATTTCGGTAGGGGAAAGATTATCGCTAACAGAAAAAATCGAGGATAAAGATTTATTACTTTACTTAGGATTAACCAATGATGCTAACCCCTTATACATTCAACACGACTATGCAGCACAAACTCCTTTTAAAAAGCCGATCGTACCTGCGATTATGCTTTCAGGCATCGTGATGGCAGCAGTGACCAAACATATTCCTGGTCCCGGCAGCCATATTCTGAAGCATGAAATGGAGTTTCACAAGCCCGTTTATCATTATGAAACCGTTCACTTCTCTTTTGAAGTGAAAAAGGTGGAGACAAAAGAACAAACGGTTACAATCGCAGTTGAGGGAACAGATGAAGAGAATCAACCAGTTTTATCGGGTATATTAGTAGTAATACCGCCATCTTCAGTAATTAAGATAGAGGAAGATGCACCAGATTTATTTTAACATTGGTTCTATTTTCTTATATCCAGTATAATAGATTACATAAAGAGAAAAAGGCTCTTGGATAGGGGATTAAAATCAGTAGGAGGGCCAAATGAGCAAAAAAATTTTGGTAGTAGATGATGAACAATCCATTGTTACATTATTACAGTACAATCTAGAGCAGGCTGGTTTTGAGGTCATTACGGCTATGGATGGAGAAGAAGGGAAAGACTTAGCCATTAGTGAAAAACCGGATTTTATTATTTTGGATTTGATGCTTCCAAAATTGGATGGAATAGAAGTATGTAAGATTTTACGGCAATCAAAATTAATGATCCCTATTCTCATGTTAACAGCAAAAGACGAAGAGTTTGATAAAGTATTAGGTCTTGAACTCGGTGCAGATGACTACATGACTAAACCATTTAGCCCGAGAGAAGTGGTGGCTCGTGTAAAAGCGATTTTTAGGCGTACGCAATACAGTGATTTGCAGTCAAAACAGCAAGAGGATGAGGAAGAAAATTATAAAATTGGGGAACTGGTAGTTTATCCTGAACTTTACGAAGCCTATTTTAACGGGACTTTATTGGAATTAACGCCAAAAGAATTTGAATTGCTTTTATATCTGTGCCGGCATAAAGGAAGGGTTTTAACTAGAGATCAGCTTCTCAGCGCAGTTTGGAATTATGATTTTGCTGGGGATACTAGAATTGTCGATGTCCATATCAGTCATTTGCGGGAAAAAATTGAACAAAACACGAAGAAGCCGACGTACATTAAAACAATACGGGGCTTGGGCTATAAGTTAGAGGAGCCAAAGAGCGAATGACTAGGTTTCGTTCCAGGCTCCTTTTTGCCTTTATATCGTTAATCACATTTGTGTTTTTAGCCTTGGGACTCATATTAGGTCAGCTTTTTAACCGATATTATTTAGATAGTTTTTATAACAAGATTGAAATGGAAACTAAATTTATTGCCGAGCTTCTGTTCGAGCAAAACAAACTTGGTGAACCTTACACAGTGATAGAGCGGATTGGCGAGGAAACAGAGTCCAGAATTACCGTTTTAAATGGAAACGGAAAAATCTTGTATGACAGTGATGAAGAAACCGCCCCCTTAGTAAGACATTCAGAAATATTGGAGGAAATCATCCTTGAAAGCCGTACAGACAATAATGGGACGGTTGAGGTTGCTGGGGGATATAATGTTTTTTATTATTGGGAAAAAACGAATTTAAGCAATGGGCAAGATCAGATCATTGTATTGAGTACCCAAATTGATAATTTAAACCAGGTTAACAATCAAATGTGGTGGGTTTTAATCATAAGCTTCGGATTGTCTCTTACCTTAATCATTTTATTGTTTACTAAAATCACAAACCGTTTTACAAAGCCTATTGAAGCTGCTACTTCCACTGCTATTGAGCTGGCAAAGGGGAACTACCGGGTACGAACGTATGAGGATGGATTCGATGAGATTGGCAGTTTAAATACGTCGATTAATATATTGGCCCGAAATCTTCAGGAAACGATTGAAACCAATCAGATGCAGCAGGAACGTCTCTCAACTCTGATTGAAAATATGGGAAGCGGATTAGTGCTTATTGATGAAAAAGGGAAAATCAGCTTGGTCAACAAAGTATATCGGAAATGGTTTCATGTTGATCCCTCCCAATTCCTATATAAACATTATTATGAGGTCATGTCGTCGGATGAACTGCACCGGCAAATTGAAGACATTTTTATGCTGGAAAACCCGATTAGCCGACAGATTCAAATTCATCACTCACTTGAGAGAAAACATTATGAAGTACTGGGAGCACCAATAGTCGGAAGTGATCATGAATGGAAGGGAATTGTCCTCGTATTTCATGATATTACCGAATTAAAGAAACTGGAACAAATGCGAAAAGACTTTGTTGCCAATGTGTCTCATGAATTAAAGACACCGATTACGTCGATCAAAGGATTTTCCGAAACATTACTTGATGGTGCGATGAATGACAAGGCAACGTTAGAGAATTTCTTGAAAATTATTCAAAAGGAAAGTGACAGGCTCCAGTCATTAGTGCAGGATTTGTTAGAGCTGTCAAGGATCGAACAAGCTGATTTTACGTTAAATATGCAAACAGTTCATATAAGGGAGCTTGTTGATGATGCAATTGCGATTCTTCAGCCTAAAGCCGAAAGCAGAGATATTCAGCTCCAATCGGATATAAAGGTGGAGCAAAATAGAATTATGGCCGATCCATTTCGAATTAAACAAATCATCATTAACTTAGTTAATAATGCGCTGACCTATACACAAGCTAAGGGGTTGGTAAAAGTAGAAGTTTATGAGAAAGATAAGTGGATCATCCTTCAAGTAAAGGACACAGGGATCGGAATTGAAAAGAATGAAATAACAAGAATTTTTGAAAGGTTTTATCGGGTTGATAAGGCGAGATCGAGGAACTCCGGCGGTACGGGTTTGGGACTGGCGATCGTAAAACATTTAGTTGAGGCCCACAAAGGGAAAATAGAGGTAGAAAGCAAAGTTGGAGAAGGGACTGCTTTTACTATTTATTTGCCGAAATCGTAAATAAAAGGACAACTTTACATTTAATTAACAGGCGATTTATTTTTCCTTAATAATGAATCGGTAATATAATTAGTGAAAACCCCTTCATCCAAGGAGCTTTTAGAAGACGGAATCCCCTTTTCCGTCTTCCCCTTTTCAAAGTAAGTAAAATCAATCATATAAGATAGAACCTATCTCATTTAAAACTATTTTGTTTACTGATTGTACGTTCTTTTTCCATCTATTAGCGAACATGCTAAAATAGATGAAAGAGAACGTATTTTTTATTTTGGGGATATGAAAGGACGATGCTTGTTGAGTAAAAAAATTATTTTAATGGATGGGAATAGCTTGGCATATCGGGCGTTTTTTGCGCTTCCTTTGTTAAACAATGATAAGGGAATCCATACAAACGCAATTTATGGGTTTACGATGATGCTCATGAAAATATTAGAAGAAGAGAAACCTACTCATCTTCTCGTAGCATGGGACGCAGGAAAAACAACTTTTAGACATAAGACATTCCAAGAATATAAAGGTGGCAGACAAAAAACTCCTCCAGAGCTATCCGAACAATTTTCGTACATACGAGAAATTGTAAACGCATTTGGGGGAAAGCAATATGAACTTGAGGAGTTTGAAGCTGATGACATAATCGGTACTCTCTCGCTTTTAGCAGAAAATGAGAATGCAGAAGTAAAAATTATTTCAGGCGATAAAGATTTAACTCAACTTGCGTCAGAACATACAACAGTCTGTATCACGAAAAAGGGGATAACCGAAATTGAACCTTATACGCCGGAACATATTAAAGAAAAATACGGTTTGACACCAGCCCAAATCATCGATATGAAAGGGTTAATGGGTGATACATCGGATAATATTCCGGGAGTCCCAGGTGTTGGGGAGAAAACAGCAATTAAATTATTAATAGAGCATCACACAATTGAAGAATTGTATGAGAAAATCGACCAAGTAAGCGGGAAAAAATTAAAGGAGAATTTAGAAGAGAATAAGGACCTTGCTTTTATGAGCAAGCAGTTAGCTACGATTAACCGGGAAGCTCCGGTTGAAATTGAGCTTCCGCAGATCGAATATAAAGGGCCACATCAAGAAAAAATTCAGGCCCTATTCAAAGAACTAAGCTTCCAATCTCTTTTAGATAAAATCGGTACAGAGGCTACAGGAGAAGAAGCAGAGCTTGAGACCTTGCCGTTTGAAACAGCAGAGACAATTGATGAGTCGATATTAGCTGATGAAGCTGCCTTAATTATGGAAGTATTTGATGAGAACTATCATAAGGCAGATATTATTGGTTGTGCTCTTATTTCCAGTAAAGGTCGTTATTTTATTCCGGCTGAGCTTTTGAAATCGTCTGATAAAAAGTTAAAAGCTTGGCTGGAAGACCCGACAAAGAAAAAATGGGTATATGACTCGAAACAAACTATTGTATCGTTACAACGTGAAGGAATAGCTGTAAAAGGAATAGATTTTGATCTGTTATTAGCCGCCTATCTTGTAAATCCATCTGAAACTTTTAATGAAGTTGCTGATGTAGCTAAATTATTCGATTTTAAAGGGGTTTTATCTAATGATCTGGTCTATGGGAAGGGTTCCAAACGCCATATCCCAGATTTTGAGCAGTTAAAGGATCACATCACTAGAAAAGCAACGGCTGTTTTTGAATTAAGAGACAAGGTTCTTGAAAAGTTAGAGGAAAATGATCAGATTTCTCTTTACTACGATCTGGAATTTCCGTTAGCTCAAGTTTTGGCTGAAATGGAGCATACGGGAGTTCAAGTCGATAAAGAACGTTTGCTGGAGATGCAAGAAGAATTAGCGAAGAAAATTGATGCGATTGAGAAGAGGATTTATGAACTGGCGGGTGAAACCTTTAATATCAATTCTCCAAAGCAGCTGGGTGTCATCCTTTTTGAAAAACTAGGATTACCTACGGTGAAAAAAACTAAAACCGGTTATTCCACTTCGGCTGATGTATTAGAGAAGCTTGAGGATAGCCATGAAGTTGTAAAAGAAATTTTGCACTATCGCCAGCTTGGGAAGCTCCAATCCACTTATATTGAAGGCTTACTTAAAGTCATATGGGATAACGGTAAAGTTCATACCCGTTTTAGCCAAGTAATTGCGCAAACGGGCCGCTTAAGTTCCATAGATCCAAACCTGCAAAATATCCCGATTCGTTTGGAGGAAGGAAGAAAAATCAGACAGGCCTTTATCCCATCTGAAAAAGATTGGGTGATTTTTGCGGCGGACTATTCACAAATCGAGCTGCGCGTTCTGGCCCATATTTCTCAGGACCAAAAGCTAATTGATGCATTCAGAGAAGATTTGGATATTCATACGAAGACAGCAATGGATGTTTTTCATGTAAGTGAAGAAGAAGTAACAAGCAATATGAGAAGACAGGCAAAAGCTGTTAACTTTGGGATCGTCTATGGCATCAGTGACTACGGTCTCTCTCAAAACCTGGGGATTACAAGGAAAGAGGCGGCAACCTTTATCGAGAAGTACTTTGCCAGCTTCCCTGGCGTCAAAGAATATATGAAGACAATCGTACAAAGTGCTAAGGAAAAAGGATATGTCACCACGTTATTGCATCGAAGAAGATATATCCCAGAGATAACGAGCCGGAATTTTAACCTCCGCAGTTTTGCAGAACGGACGGCTATGAATACACCAATTCAAGGGTCAGCAGCCGATATAATCAAAAAGGCTATGATTGATATGGCAAAAAGACTTAAAGCTGAAAAATTAAGGTCCAGACTCTTGCTGCAAGTTCATGACGAACTGATTTTTGAAGCACCAAAAGATGAAATCGAAATATTAAAGAAAATTGTTCCTGATGTGATGGAAAATGCAGTGAAGTTAGATGTTCCTCTCAAAGTGGATATGGATTATGGGAATACTTGGTTTGACGCAAAATAATCAAAGTAATGGGGATTGTGGATTTTAAGGGGATGTGAAATAAAAAATGCCAGAACTACCAGAAGTTGAAACAGTCAGAAGAACACTGGAACAGTTAGTCATCGGTAAAACAATTCAGGCAGTAGATGTAAGATGGGCTAAAATTATTAAAGAGCCAGATGACGTCCAGCTTTTTATTATGAACATAATCGGGCAAACCATTCACAGCATCGGTAGAAGAGGAAAGTTTCTCATCTTTTATCTAGATCATTATGCCATCGTTTCCCATCTTAGAATGGAAGGTCGTTACGGCCTTTATCCGAATGAGGAGCCGACAGATAAACATACGCATGTGATTTTTAGATTTACGGACGGATCTGAATTAAGGTACCGAGATGTGAGAAAGTTTGGCACGATGCATTTATTTAATGTTGGAGAAGAATTCTCAGGGTTACCTCTTTCACAGCTCGGGCCAGAACCCTTTTCGGAAGAGTTTAGCTCCTCATACCTTAAAAATGTAGTAAAAAAAGCTGACCGGCCGATTAAGGCGCTGCTTTTAGACCAGACCCGTGTCGTGGGCCTAGGTAACATTTATGTGGACGAAGCCCTCTTTCGGGCTGGAATCCACCCTGAAAGAAAAGCAAAAGATTTAAAAGACAAAGAAATAAAAAAATTGTATCACGAAATTAAGAAAACTCTGCAGGAGGCTATCGATCAGGGCGGGACAACGATCCGTTCTTATGTCAATTCCCAAGGACAAATCGGGATGTTTCAGCAGCAATTATATGTCTATGGCCGAACGGGGGAAAATTGTTTGAGCTGCGGCCAACCTATTGAGAGATTAGTGGTATCCGGCAGAGGCACTCATATTTGCCCGAACTGTCAATCTTAACATTAGAAAAGCTCCTTCCATATACTATCCTAGTGTTGTTATGGGAGGAGGATATGGATGAGTTCGGTGCTTTCCTTTATTCTTTTGGCCTTAGCTGTTAGTCTAGACAGCTTCAGTGCGGGATTAACCTATGGTCTTAAGAAGGTAAAAATTCCAATTCAATCTATCTTCATTATTTCTATATGCTCTGCAATGAGTTTATTGGTCGCTAGTGTTTTCGGGCAGTTTTTTGAGTGGGTTTTGTCTCCTAAGCTGACAGAGACCATTGGCGGAATCATTTTAGTTTGCCTGGGAGGATGGGCTTTATTTCAGGTCCTTCGTCCCCACCCAAAAGCAAAAGAACCGATTCAAATTCAGGAGAAAACGATTATTTTATGGGAAATTAAATCGTTGGGATTAGTCATTCAAATATTAAGAAGGCCAATGAAAGCAGATATGGATCTCTCCGGTTCCATTACAGGGATTGAGGCTATTCTTTTGGGATTTGCCCTTTCGCTAGATGCTTTTGGAGCGGGAGTAGGAGCAGCGATGCTAAACTTTCCACCGCTCATCGTTTCGTGCTTGGTCGTTTTTATGAGCTCCTTCTTTTTATTTGCTGGCATGTCAATCGGAAAACGGGCATCTCAGTTTTCCTGGGTCCAGCCCTTAAGCTTTATCCCGGGAATTGTGTTAATCCTACTAGGTGTTTGGAAATTATAATTTTCAACAGTTTGAAAAAAGCACCTCTTTTAAAAGTGAGGTAACGGCTATGAATACAATCGGAATTACAGGCGGCATCAGCAGCGGTAAAAGTACAATTTCGAATACCCTAAAAGAGTGGGGATTTACTGTTATTGATGCAGATGTTCAAGCAAGAGTTGTCGCCCAGCCAAATCAAGAAGCCTATCAGGAAATCGTTAAGTCGTTTGGTTCCGAAATCCTGCTGCCGGATGGACATATAAACCGGAGCATGCTTGGAGAAATTATTTTTAATAACAAGGAAAAAAGAGACTTGCTTAATTCGATCGTTCATCCGGCAGTCCGAAAAAATATGCTGTCTGAAAAAGAAAAGGCATATAAAAGAGGAGAGGATACTGTTTTTATGGACATCCCTCTTCTGTATGAAAGCAAATTAACTCATTATGTTGAAAAGGTTATTGTTGTTTATGTCGACCCTTCCGTCCAGCTTAAAAGACTGATGGAGAGAAACCAGCTTACCGAAGAAGATGCCCTCTCCCGAATTAAGGCTCAGCTCCCTTTGGAGGACAAGAAAAAATGGGCAGATGCTGTGATTGATAACAACGGAACAATCGATGAGACTAAGCAGCAATTAAAAAAGATTTTAGAAGAATGGAATATTTTGTGAGAGAGACAGGGTGCTTGATGCCCTGTCTTTTTAGTGGCCACCCAATCATACCAGCGCCCAATAAGTGCGTTTAGCGCTCGATTAACTGAATATGCGCCCAATTAAAATTAAAGGTGATTACCGCCAAATTAATAGAAGTACCAGCCCAATCATATGAGAAATCCGACCAAATAATGGAATTTGCACCCGAAAAATTAGGGATAGCGCCCAATAACTTAGTAAGAGCTCAATAAATGGGGATTCAGCCCAATTTGACTAGTTAAGCGCCCAATTAACTGGATTCCCGCTCATTTATTTTACAAGCTCCGCCTGATTATTTATTAACAAACGGTTATCTCCGCACCTTTAATCTTGTATCCCCAAAATCCGAAATCCCCTCACCCATTAGTGAGCACATTCTAAAATTCATTCAAAAAACCTATCACCATTTTAGGATAAATGTGTTATACTAATTTTATAAAAGGACAATAAAAGTATGACATTTTTGGAGGGGAATAGAGAATGAAGGTGGCAATCAACGGTTTCGGAAGAATTGGGAGAATGGTATTCAGAAGAGCAATCAACTTAGGAAGTTTTGATATTGTGGCAGTTAATGCCAGCTATCCACCTGAAACACTCGTTCATCTTTTAAAATATGATACAAACCATGGAAAATGGGATGCGTTACTCACATATACAGACCAATCTATTATTGTGAATGGGAAAGAAATTAAGCTGGTTTCCGAAAGAAACCCTCAAGATTTACCTTGGAAAGAGCTTGGAATTGATGTAGTGATTGAAGCTACCGGAAAATTTAATAGCCGTGAAAAAGCAGCTTTACATTTAGAAGCGGGAGCAAAGAAGGTAATTCTAACGGCTCCGGGAAAAAATGAAGATGTAACGATTGTAATGGGTGTAAATGAAAATATGCTGCACCCTGACCATGAGATTATTTCAAATGCTTCCTGTACAACAAATTGCCTCGCTCCAGTAGTAAAGGTATTAGACGATGCATTTGGGATTGAGAATGGACTGATGACAACGGTTCACGCCTACACCAATGATCAGAAAAATATAGATAATCCGCATAAGGACCTAAGAAGAGCCAGGGCCTGTGCACAGTCCATTATTCCGACTTCAACCGGAGCAGCTAAAGCGTTATCACTTGTACTGCCCCATTTAAAAGGAAAATTGCACGGGATGGCATTACGAGTCCCTACTCCAAACGTTTCCTTAGTCGACTTAGTGGCTGATTTAAAGAAGGAAGTAACTGCCCGCGATATTCACCTTGCTTTTCAAAGAGCAGCTAATTCTGAACTTGAGGGAATCCTGGATATAACGGACGAACCGCTAGTATCGATTGATTTTAATACGAATCCAAACTCCGCTATTATAGATAGTTTATCTACGATTGTGATGGACGGCAGGAAAGTAAAGGTTTTAGCCTGGTATGACAATGAATGGGGTTATTCGTGCCGGGTTGTAGATTTAACCAATAAGGTGTTAGAGCTAATGAAAGTGAAAACTGAAATAAGAGTATAAAAGAACGATCCGCTCCTAGTCAGCGGATCATTTTTTTTTTGCGGAAAATAAACAACGTAAGTCATGAGAATAGTAATTTTCGAGACAGAAATTTTAAATCTTTTATTGCAAAAAAAAAACAAACAAAGTATACTAGTCATCGTGAACTTGAAATTGACGTGGACATGATTACTTAAAGGGTTAGGACCTCTCAGGACTAACTTTCCCCCGTGGTAGTTATCGAACGTCAGTGGATGTAATTTTTGTAAAGGGGGAACGGTAATGGAAACAATGGGTCGACATGTAATCTCAGAACTTTGGGGTTGCGATTTTGACAAATTAAATGACTTAGTACAAATTGAAAAAACATTTGTTGATGCTGCACTTAAATCTGGTGCAGAGGTTCGTGAAGTTGCTTTTCATAAATTTGCACCTCAAGGTGTTAGTGGGGTAGTAATCATTTCTGAATCTCATCTAACAATCCACAGCTTCCCAGAACATGGTTATGCAAGCATTGACGTTTATACTTGTGGCGATTTAGATCCAAACATTGCCGCTGATTATATCGCAGAGAGTCTAGGCGCTCAAACGAGAGAAACAATTGAGCTTCCTCGTGGCATGGGCCCAGTTCAAGTGAAACAATCTAAAGTGAAAGCTCTTTAAAAAATGGAAACCGGAGAGGGGACAATATGGTCTCCTCTTTTTTCGTTTTAGCTCTTCTTTAAGCAATCATGTTGAATCTTATTGAACAAGGGTGTACAATTCGCATCTTCAAACAAATACTGTTTCGAAACGGACATAGGATCCGTTATATCAATAAAATAAGCTATTCCAGTGAAGCAAACAGACATAGGATCCGTTATTGAACCAAAATCGTCAAAAAAATGCCGAAATTCACCAGCATAACGGAACCAGTGTCCTTTAATTTCAGAAATCATCGTTTTTGCGACAAATAACGGAACCAGTGTCCGCTTAGGACCAACCCGCCACGTTTGCTACAAGAAATAAAAAATTGAACACTATTATTTTGATTCCCATTGCCTCCCTACTGTGCTACTCAACCAAGAAAAGCGCTTTCTTACCACTTGGCTATTTTTTCTAGGTCGTTTACAATAAAAGAAAACAATGTGGAGGCGTCCTATGGGGGTAATGAGATCACTCATCATTCGTTATCAAAAACAATGTGAAACGAGAGATGATCATCCGGATGAACAATTACAAAGTCATTACTATAAAGCTGGATTTGATAAAGTGTTCCAAACAGTTGAGGAATGGGCAAAAGGCAGGAGAGATTTTACGGTTGAATCGGTTTCAAAGGAGCATGGGGAAATCGGAATTAAGCTAAGTAAGCCTGATTCGCTCTTAGTCATTACGGTTGTGTCGCCAAGACCATTTCAAACTGCCGTTGATTTTATGATATCTACCGACAAATCTTCGATTGCAGGAATGTATCCAACATTAAAACAATTAATTAACGGTTATTACCAGGAACTTGATCGTCTCCTCCCTTATATAGGTAAAAAGAGCTAGAATATTCATCCATTCGCTTTAGAGTTCTTGAAAGAAGTATTGTGAATTTTATACAATAATAAGAGATTTATGGATGGAGTTGAACGTTATGAAATGCCCATCTTGTCAGATGCTAGGAACGAGAGTATTAGATTCGCGTCCTGTTGATGAAGGACGTGCTACGAGAAGAAGAAGAGAATGTGAAAATTGTGGGCATCGCTTTACAACGTTTGAGCGGGTTGAAGAATCCCCGTTAATTGTTGTAAAAAAAGAGGGGACACGTGAAGAGTTTAGCCGGGAAAAGGTGCTTCGCGGTCTTATTAAAGCATGTGAAAAAAGACCTGTTTCTTTGCAGCAGCTCGAAACGATTGCTAACGAAGTCGAGATTGAATTAAGGAATCAGAGCGCTTCTGAAGTCCAAAGTGTGGATATTGGCGAAATGGTAATGGACAAGCTTGCAAAGGTGGACGAAGTTTCGTATGTTCGCTTTGCATCTGTGTATCGTCAGTTTAAGGATATAAATGTATTTTTAGATGAACTTAAAGATTTAATCAACAAGGAGAAAGCCAAATAGAGCCAGCTCGCTATTGGCTCTATTTTCTCTTTAATTAGGGAGTATATACTCCACTATGTAAAGGATGGATGAGATCTATGGAAGCAAGACATTGGACCGAATTAGTTCCCGGTGACACTTATCAAATTCAATCAGCTGGACTCATTCAGCCATACTTTCAAAAAGTAACAGCTCTTCTCTATCAGCCTCTAATAGGATCCGCAGCTATCAGCCTTTACACCACTTTATGGAGCGAACTGGAGGAAAACCGTACTTATTCCAAACAAAATCATCACCATTTCTTAATGGCTGTTTTAAACATTCCATTACGCGAGATTTACCAGGCTAGGCTAAAATTGGAGGGAATTGGCCTGTTGCGTACTTTTCGCTCCAAACATACAGAAGGTTCGTCCTATGTATATGAGCTCCAGTCTCCACTTAGTCCGCATGCATTTTTCCAGGATAGCATGCTGAGCTATTTTTTATTCAGAAAGTTAGGCGAGCATCATTTTAATAGATTAAAAAACTATTTTCGCATTGATTCATTTGTGGACTCTTCTTCATTTGATGAAATGACCCGATCCTTTCATGAGGTTTTCGCATCCTCTCCGGCAAGAGCATTTCCTGTCCAAACTCTTGATGATCAGGAACAATGGGTGGATATTGTTGATGGAACAGCTCCAATTGTTAAGCTGGAAAACTTTTCGCTCGATCTTTTTTACGGAGGGCTGTCTGACACGTTTATAAAAATCGACAGTATAACTCCGAAAGTGGAAGAAACGGTGTTAAAACTGGCCTACGTCTACAGCCTGAGCCCGCTGGATATGCAAAAAATTATTTTAGAGGCAGTCGATGACGACCAGGAAATTAATTTAGATGAATTAAGAAATGCAGCAAAAAGCTGGTATGAGCTGAAAAAGGGCAAGCATTTGCCTGAACTAGTGGAACGGGTTAATCAGCCAAAGCCGCCTCAAAAACCTGAGAAAAAAGAAACAAAAGAGGAAAAGCTGATTCGGTATCTATCCAGCGTATCTCCTAAACAATTACTAACTGACTTAGCTCATGGGCATGAGCCATCCAAAACCGACCTGGCTTTGGTAGAGTCTCTTATAGTTGATCAAGGTCTTGAGCCAGGGGTTATTAATGTCCTGCTTTATAATGTTATGCTTAAGCAGGATATGCGTTTAACTAAGAGCTATGTACAAACGATAGCGGGCCATTGGGCAAGAAAAAATATAAAAACGGTTGAAGAAGCGTTTGCTTTTGCGAAGCAAGAACATCAGAAGGTTCAAGTGAAGAGCAAATCTCCTTACCGTAATCAGAGTCAGAAAAAATCAGGGAGAAAAGAAGTTGTACCCGAATGGTTTGAGGAAGAACGTAATCGAAGAAATGAAGTGGCCACCTCTGCCAGCATATTTGAAGACTTCGATTTTGAATTGGAGAGAAAAAGATTAGAAGAAGAGCTTCGCAAAAAATAACGGGGGGTGAAATTTTTGGAAAAGATTACAAATGCTTTGTCACAATGGGGAAAAGGTTCTTCCTTTGAACAGCGATATGAACAAATGAAACAGAATGTGCTAAATCATCCTGATGTGCGTTATTTTCTAAACGAACATTCCAGTCAGATCACGATGGAAATGGTTGAGCGAAACTTGAATACACTTTATGAATTCTCTACACAAAGCAAAAACTGCAGCGGTTGTCCATCTCTTCGTGAATGTAAAAATGTGATGGGCGGTTTTCATCCGAGACTTGCGCTTATCGGGGATCATATTGAAATTTTATATGATCAATGTCCGCGTATGAAACTCGAACAGGACAGATTGAATCGCGAAAAACTGGTGCAAAGTTTTTCCGTTCCTAAGGAAATATTATCTGCAAAATTTGAAAGCATCGATTTAAATCAAAATGATCGATTGCCAGCAATTAGGAGCGCTAAAAACTTTACCCAATCCTTTCTCGAGAATCAATCTTGCAAAGGTTTATATTTATATGGGAAGTTCGGAGTTGGCAAAACCTATCTGCTCGGAGCAATCGCCAATGAATTAGCCGAAAAAGGAGTATCCTCTTATATTGTTCACGTGCCTGAATTAATTAGAGAACTCAAAAATTCAATCGGAGAATCAACTTTAGAAGAAAAATTAAATTCGGTGAAAACAGCCAAAATTTTAATGCTCGATGATATCGGGGCAGAATCGTTAACAAACTGGGTGAGAGATGAGATATTCGGAACTATTCTTCAATATCGCATGCTTGAGAAGCTACCTACCTTATTTACCTCTAATTTTGACCTAATCCAGCTTGAGCACCATTTTACGTTTAACCAAAAAGGCGACCAGGAGGATGTAAAAGCTGGCCGTTTAATTGACCGGATTCGAGCCCTTGCTGATCCAATCCCAGTTGGCGGCCATAACAGAAGAGGATAAGTACCCGTTTGGGTGCTTTTCTTTTTTCGCCAAATTTTTTTCTTCCCGCCCCCTACTTCTAAAATAGCCAAGCTCCCCATATATATGGAAGCAGGGATTTCGCTTTTCAGGGGGGATAACATGTTCCAGGTTCATTTTGAAGAAACAGAGGAGGCTAAAGAACTTCTTAGCTTTTTAACGAAAACAATGTCCTCCTCTCTTTTTATTGAAGGAATAGAAATTTTACATAATGATAGGACAATATCTATACGATATCCTAATGAAGTGCATCAGGAATGTTTGCAACTGTTGCGGAATAGTTTAAAAGGTTTTATTATCGCTTTCAAGAAAGAGAAGTGGTTTGAAAAGCTGTTAGAACAGCAATATTATTACAATGAAGCTGAGGAAAGGCATCAAATCCTTGAGATCCTTCATTCGATTTTAGAAGGTGAACGTGAAGATATCGAGCTTCTGCCCTACATAGACGAAAATGAAATGTTAGAAAGAATCTTACAAGAGTTTTTAAGTGAACAGCCCTCATTCTACTTTGAATCGTTTGAAACGTTTCGGCTAAAGCCTTACTTCGAGCATTTAATGAATTATTTGGATGCAGCCATCGATGAATACAAAATGGAACAGGAATACCAAGCTTTTGTCCATATGCTCCGTGATTTTCTAAAGGGGAGAGAATCAAAATATAAAAAAATCTTTTTAGTCGATCAAGATGGATTTCAATTTTTTATTGAAGGCGGAATACCGTTAAAGAGATCCGAATTAGCTAAAATTATTGACCGTAAATTGGTAACCAATCATCCTATCTATGTGGATTCAGTCACAATCGCACCGCTTATATCGATTGCACCAGAAGAGGTGTATGTCTTTACTGACAATATGGACCAGGGAATGGTGGTGACATTAAAAAATATTTTTGAGGAAAAGTTAACTGTATTCCCGCTCGAGTCTTATCCTTTTCAAGAACAGGTGAAGTATTAAATAAATTTACAAACTTTTTAAAAAGAGTCCTTGACTTTTTAAAGCGGGAATTCATATAATACATTCATATACTTGAACTTAACATTTTAAAACGCTATGACGAGGACATGAGCAAGTTGTATTTGTTCCCAGAGAGGGAAGGATTTGGTGAAACCTTCCTATCAAGTAAGCTTGACTTACCGCCTCTGAGCATTAGCTGTGAACCATATTGCAGTAATAGCTAACGGTTTTTACACCGATATCTGTAGAAGAGTGGCTTGTTGAATGAATTTCAATAAGCAACTAGGGTGGAAACACGGGTATACAGCTCGTCCCTTTTTAGGGGCGGGCTTTTTTTATTTTAAAAAAAAGGCTATGTTTAAAGACTGTGGTTGATTTGGCACTAAGTTGATTGGAAAGGAAGGTGCTTGACTCCTGCTTAGAAAAGCGAGTCAAGAGAGACCTAAGCAGGCGCTAAAGCGCCGAGGAGGCTTCCGGACCGCCCGCTTAAAGCTTAAGCGCCTGCAGCGGAAATCAACCGGGCGATTAACAGAGCCCTTAAAAATGCAGAAGGAGTTGAATCAGATGGCTGATGTAGTAAAAATTACGTTTCCGGATGGTGCGGTAAAGGAGTTTCCAAAAGGAACGACGACAGAAGATATCGCAGCATCTATCAGTCCAGGATTAAAAAAGAAAGCCATCGCGGGTATTGTAAATGGCGCGCCAATTGATTTGCGCACGCCAATTCATAAAGATGCGAGTATAGAAATCGTAACACAAGGCAGTCAAGAGGCCTTAGAAATAATGAGACACTCTACAGCTCATTTAATGGCTCAAGCTATTAAACGTCTGTTTCCGGATGTTAAATTGGGCGTAGGTCCTGTTATTGAAAATGGCTTCTATTACGATATAGATCTTGATGTTTCCTTAACACCAGAAGATCTGCCGGCGATTGAAAAGGAAATGAGTAAAATTATTGGTGAAAATCTTGAGATTGTAAGGCTTGAAGTATCAAGAGAAGAAGCAAAAGAAAGATTTGCTGCGATTAACGATCCTTATAAATTAGAGCTGCTGAATGCTATTCCAGAAAATGAAACAGTATCGATATATGAGCAGGGTGAATTTTTTGACCTTTGCCGTGGCGTTCACGTTCCATCAACAGGAAAAATTAAAGAATTTAAGCTATTAAGCATCTCTGGAGCTTACTGGCGCGGAGACAGTAAAAATAAAATGCTGCAGCGGATTTATGGAACAGCCTTCTTTACTAAAGAAGATTTGGCTGAGCACCTCCGCTTACTAGAAGAAGCGAAAGAACGCGATCACAGAAAGATTGGAAAAGAGTTAGAACTGTTTACAATCTCGCAAAAGGTCGGTCAGGGACTGCCATTATGGCTGCCTAAAGGTGCAACGATCCGCCGTACAATTGAGCGCTACATTGTCGATAAGGAAATTAAGCTCGGCTATGACCATGTATATACTCCTGTATTAGCAAGCGTTGAGCTTTATAAAACAAGCGGACACTGGGATCACTATCAAGAAGATATGTATCCAATTATGGAAATGGATAATGAAGACCTGGTTCTTCGTCCAATGAACTGTCCGCACCATATGATGGTCTACAAAAACAGTATTCATAGCTATCGTGAGCTGCCGATCCGGATTGCTGAACTTGGAATGATGCACCGGTATGAAATGTCTGGCGCCTTAACTGGACTTCAGCGTGTTCGGGGAATGACATTAAACGATGCACACGTATTTGTCCGTCCTGATCAGATAAAAGATGAGTTCAAACGCGTTGTAAACTTGATCTTAGAAGTATACAAGGACTTTGGCATTGAAGACTATTCATTCCGCTTATCCTATCGTGATCCACAGGACAAAGAGAAGTATTTTGATGATGATGCAATGTGGAATAAAGCACAGTCTATGTTAAAAGAAGCAATGGATGATCTTGGTTTAGAGTATTTTGAAGCAGAAGGTGAAGCTGCATTCTATGGACCTAAGCTAGACGTTCAGGTTCGTACAGCTCTTGGCAAGGATGAAACATTATCAACAGTTCAGCTTGATTTCTTGCTACCAGAGAGATTTGACCTTACTTATGTAGGGGAAGATGGCAAGCCACACCGTCCGGTTGTTATTCACCGCGGCGTTGTGTCCACAATGGAACGGTTTGTTGCTTTCTTAATTGAAGAGTATAAAGGGGCCTTCCCTACTTGGTTAGCACCCGTTCAGGCGGTTGTTATCCCAGTTTCTCCAGATGTTCATTTCGAATATGCCCGCCAGGTAAAAGACGCGCTTAAAGCAGAAGGCTTCCGGGTTGAGCTTGATAATCGCGACGAAAAGATGGGGTATAAAATCAGAGAAGCACAGATTCAAAAAATCCCATATATGCTTGTTGTTGGTGATCAAGAAGTCCAAGAGGAAGCTGTTAACGTTAGAAAATACGGTGAGCAAAAGTCGGAAACTGTAGCTTTTAAAGAATTTATCGGGAAACTGCAGGAAGAGGTAAATCGCTAGGAAAAATGGAGGCAGCTGCAGGGTTAAGGTTGCCTCTTTCTTCCATCTATTAATTTTAGGATAGCGCAGTGACAACGCTTTAAAGAATAAAAATAAATGAGTATAAAATTTTAATTCGGAAAATTCAGTAATCTGTCGGAAAGGGGTCCTATGAAATATGTGGAGAAAATTAGCTAGTTTAAGCCTGCACAATAGCCATGCAGAATACGAAAAGTCCTTTGAAACTGAGACCATGATTTCAAAAGAACTATTCATAAAATCTGTAAAGGACCTAAATAAGACGATTACAGAGGATAAAAAATTAATGAAGTTCTTAAACAAACGAAACTTTGAACTGAACCAGCTAGTGATTAACTCTGGAGACAATGGCTTTGTTCAGGTAGTTGCATGGGCAAGTAATTTAGGGAATAAAGGGATTTATGTGGTTTATGTAAATGTGGATCATACCTTTCAGCCGATTTTCTCGGAAATGATTGAAAGAAGTGCGATGAAGCATTTTTCTGCAATAAGGTAAAAAAATGTTGCAATTAGTGAGCAGAATTGGTATAGTATTCTTCGTGCCACAACGGGTATATATTTGACAAGATGTCAGATGTATGATAACCTTGATTAGGTTAATTGAATACAGTTTGTTTATGTGAAGCAGAAGCATCCCCGCTTCTCACCTGATTGACGCTAGTGCTGTTGGCAGGTTAAAGGAATTAGTTTTCATTATGAGAATGATAGATGGCGGGGCGTATTATGCGCTCGGCCATTTTTGTTTGTTTAAATTTCTAATATGACCTAGCTGCTGACACTTACGTTAAAACAAATTCAAACGTTGTATTCGAATTTTTTTGGAGGTGGCTCTTATTAGCAAAGGAGACATGATCGTAAACGAGGGTATTCGCGCTCGTGAGGTTCGATTAATTGATGCCAATGGCGATCAGCTTGGGATTAAATCCCGTGTAGAGGCTTTAGAAATTGCGGCCCGTCGTAATTTAGATTTGGTATTAGTTGCACCTAATGCCAAACCGCCTGTTGCTCGGATTATGGATTTTGGTAAATACCGTTTTGAGCAGCAGAAGAAAGAAAAGGAAGCCCGCAAAAAGCAAAAGATTATTAATGTAAAAGAGGTTCGGTTAAGTCCTACGATTGACGAGCATGACTTTAATACGAAGCTCCGCAATGCGATTAAATTCCTGGAAAAAGGCGATAAGGTAAAAGCCTCTATTCGCTTTAAGGGAAGAGCAATTACTCATAAAGAAATCGGACATAAAGTACTAGATCGTTTTGCGCAAAGCTGCTCCGAGGTGGCAACCGTTGAATCCGCACCAAAAATGGACGGACGCCAAATGTTTTTAGTACTTGCACCGAAAAACGAGAAGTAATGGACTAAGGAGGATTTTTCTATGCCTAAAATGAAAACTCACCGTGGCTCAGCTAAGCGTTTCAAAAAAACCGGTTCTGGAAAGTTGAAACGTTCTCATGCATACAGAAGCCATATGTTCGCGAATAAAACACAAAAGCAAAAGCGTAAACTTCGTAAAGGTACTTTAGTATCTAAAGGTGATTTCAAACGTATTCGTCAAATGCTTGACAACCTATAAGAAAATGCTTGATTAGGAGGGACTAATATGCCACGCGTAAAAGGCGGAACAGTTACACGTAAACGTCGTAAAAAAGTAATAAAATTAGCTAAAGGTTATTTCGGATCTAAACACACTTTATATAAAGTAGCAAACCAACAGGTTATGAAGTCATATAACTATGCTTATCGTGATCGTCGTCAAAAGAAACGCGACTTCCGTAAGCTTTGGATTGCCCGTATTAATGCGGCTGCGCGCTTAAACGGACTTTCTTACAGCCGTTTAATGCACGGTCTAAAATTATCAGGTATCGAAGTAAACCGTAAAATGCTAGCTGACCTTGCTGTGACTGATGAAAAAGCATTCACAGAATTAGCAAATGCAGCGAAAGCTCAGCTTCAAAAATAATGATTATAAAGCCATCCTTACTGTAAAGGATGGCTTTTGTTCGTTCTAAAGTCAGTTCGGGAATGGTCAAGGCGCTCGTTCGTAATCTATCAAAAATGACCCAAACAGCGGAACGCTTGTCCGAAAATAATCAAGGTGGCTGCCAATGAGGACATACGATCCGTTATTTCTAAAAAAATGCCTGGTTGAAGATGCAATCGGACATACGATCCGTTATTTAACGGAAATCACCCGAAACTCGTATGATTTTGCTCGGATAACGGATCCTATGTCCTATATTTTTGAAAAACGCCTCATTTGTCACAAATAACGGAACTCATGTCCGAAAAATTTGGTAATATTGAATGACACTCATTGGAAGGAGCTAAACCGATGATGATCTATAAAATTATTTTTATTTACCTGCTGCTTATAAACCTTTGGGGTTTTTTCGTAATGGGGTTTGATAAAAAAAGAGCGATAAAACAAAAATCTCGCGTTTCTGAAAAATTCTTATTGCAGATCGCCTTAATCGGCGGGTCAGTTGGAATATACATAGGGATGAAATTTTATCGCCATAAAACAAAGCATTCCGCTTTTATCTGGGGGATTCCGGCAATGATTCTTACACAGATTTCGATTCTCTATATCTTAGGACAATATTTAAATGAATAGAATCCTTGTCATAGAGACAAGTCTCGCTGTATAAGATGTAATAACCCCATGTACTAATCATCAAGAATATACAGCGAAAGCGGGTGATGACTTGGAAAATGCCATGTCTTTGTTGTTTACGATTATTGAAACAGGAGGCATGCTGGCTCCTATCGCTTTTGTTTTATTTCATGTATTAAGGCAATTTTTCTTTATTCCCGTTCCTGTCGTATGTATGGCAGGCGGTATTTTGTTTGGCACTACCTTTGGAACTTTGTTTTCCATCGTTGGCCTTATGATTTCATGTTTGCTGTTTTATATGGTTATTGAAAAACTTCCTAAAACGTACGAAAAGCTGATGAATATAAAGAAAAAGTGGTTTGGTCCTCATTCAAGACTGACGATGGGGCAGATTACCATCCTCCGCTTAATTCCTTTTGTTCATTATCAGCTATTAAATGTCATGATGATCGAACGAGCCCGTAGTTTTGGGAAATATGTAATCGGAGCTTTTTGGACTAACCTGCCACTCGCTTTTTTCTACACGGTATTTGGGGAATTTATCAGCGGATTTACACCGACAATCGTGATTATAATATTGGCAGCTTTGTCTGTGCTGTTCTATATTCTTCGCGAAAAAGTGGTTGTCCTAAAATGGAAAGAATTTTTTCCTAAGGCTTCAGAAGGTCAGTAATGATGGATTTAGATCTCCCATGGAGGTCTCTTTTTTTTTGATAAAAGTTTGTTTTGGTTTGATATAATAAGTTCATCTGTACGGGGAAGGAGAATCTAGGTTGGATATAAAACGTTTATTTCAAATGCAGCGTGAACTGGATCATACAATTGAAACAAAAAATAATCTACAGGATGAGGATTTGTTTGAAAGAAAAGTTTTTGCTTTTGTAGTAGAGGTTGCAGAACTTGCCAATGAAACGAGATGCTTTAAATTCTGGAGCCAAAAAGGACCTTCTAAAAAAGAGATACTGCTGGAAGAATACGTGGACGGAATTCACTTTCTGCTTTCGCTGGGTATTGAAAAAAAGTTGGATTCAATTGAGAGCGAATTGGAAAAAGTAAAGGAAGAGCCGAAAAACCTAAATTTGACTTCACATTTTATTAAGGTGAATGAGGAAGCACTTGCTTTTTTCCATAACCCAACAAGAGAAGCTTATTTGAAGTTGTTTTATACATATCTGCAGCTTGCCTCCTTCTTAGACTTTTCCTTAATAGAGGTTGAAGAAGCGTACTTTGCTAAGAATAAGGTAAATTATCAGCGCCAAGAATCTAATTACTAAGTAATTTTTACAATTATGGAAATCGTTTTGTATAATGAGTAAGGGACTAATAAATGGGAGGCTGTGTAATGGCTAAATTAGATGAAACACTTACGATGCTAAAGGAATTAACTGATGCAAAAGGAATCCCAGGGAATGAAAGAGAACCTCGGGAAGTTATGAAAAAATACATAGAGCCGTATGCGAACGAAATCACGACAGACGGTTTAGGAAGCTTAATTGCGAAAAAGGTTGGGGACGCAAATGGTCCCAAAATTATGGTTGCCGGACATTTAGACGAAATAGGTTTTATGGTGACCAAAATCGATGATAAAGGGTTCATTCGGTTCCAAACAGTGGGCGGCTGGTGGTCTCAAGTCATGCTCTCACAGCGGGTGACGATTGTTACTAGCAAAGGTGACATTACAGGGGTAATCGGCTCGAAACCGCCTCATATTTTATCAGCAGAGGCTCGGAAAAAGCCGATTGAAATTAAGGATATGTTTATTGATATCGGGGCTTCCAGCAGAGAACAAGTGTTAGAGTGGGGCGTCAAACCTGGCGATATGGTAGTGCCGTACTTCGATTTTACTGTCATGAATAACGAAAAAATGTTATTGGCCAAAGCATGGGACAACCGAATTGGCTGTGCCATAGCCATTGATGTTTTAAAAGGATTAAAAGGGGTCAGCCATCCAAACATTGTATACGGTGTCGGAACGATCCAAGAGGAAGTTGGCTTGCGCGGAGCACGGACATCTGCCGCGCAAATCGAGCCTGATATAGGCTTTGGTGTGGATGTTGGCATTGCTGGGGACACTCCAGGTGTTACAGAAAAAGAGGCTTTAAGTAAACTGGGTGAAGGTCCGCAAATTATTTTATATGATGCGTCTATGGTTTCTCACAAAGGTCTTCGTGACTTTGTAACTGGTATTGCAGACGAATTAAACATTCCATATCAATTTGACTCTGTACCAGGCGGAGGAACGGACTCTGGGGCGATCCACTTAACGGCTAATGGGGTTCCAAGTCTTTCGATTACGATCGCAACGAGATACATTCACTCTCACGCCGCGATCCTTCACCGCGATGATTACGAAAATGCTGTGAAGTTAATTACAGAGGTAATCAAGCGGTTAGACCGTGAAACAGTGAACCGGATTACATTTGAATAAAAATATTTATTTCGAGGGTTAGACTGCCTGTCAGTTTAACCCTTTTTCAATGGGAGAGAGACTATAAAAATGGATTCTTGCGATGGCGATCTTGTCTGGTTAATTTTAAAAAACTGGTTTATTAAGGACAAAATCGGATAAATAAGAGCGGGAAAAGTTCATAAGCGGGACCCTAAAGGACGAACTGGGGCAACAAAGGAGGAAAATGTCGTTAAGCACGGTTCTAAAAGACGAATTCGTCCAAGCAAAAACAGAAAAAGTCATTAAAGGTCACTTTCCTAAGCACAAACTAAAAACCGGGCAAGTTCGCCCGGTTTTTTAGCCTTTTACACCTTTTTCTAATGTCTCTAACATTTCCTTTTTCTCATCCTCAGAAGAATTTTTCCAAATCACTTCAAAAAGAACGCCTAAACCAGGGAGCATTTTTTCTTCTCCACTTTGAATCGCATCTACAATCGTATCTTCTAGCTGACTTTGATCATTGTCGGAAACATTATGCAAAATTGCTGCACGAAGGTTCAAATTCATAGTAATCCTCCTTAAAAATTCATATCGCTATAAATAGAATGCCTCAAGCAAATGTTTTCTATGTGTATCAATTCCTGTATAATTCGAAAAAGAAGTGAATAAAAGGAGAGATCGATGTTGAAATCGATTCAGTCGGTTCAAAATGAAAAAGTGAAGGAATGGAAGAAGCTCCTGCAAAAAAAAGGGCGAGATACTGCTAATCAATACATAATGGAAGGTTTCCATTTGGTGGAAGAGGCTAGTCAAAACCCTGCTCTCATCACGACCGTGATTGTCAGGGAAGATGTAGCTGTTCCTGAGTGGGTTCCTTCGAGTATGGAGATTTACCAGGTATCAACCGAAGTGGCAAATGCGATTTCAGATACCGAAACGAATCAGGGCATTTTCGCTATTTGTAAAAAAGAAGACCACGAGGTTCCGAAACAGGCAAAATCCTTTTTGCTGCTAGATGCGATTCAAGACCCGGGAAATTTAGGAACGATTATACGGACAGCTGATGCTGCAGGGGTTGATGCGGTTATCTTAGGGGATGGGACAGTAGATCCTTACAATCCGAAAGTCATAAGGAGTGCCCAAGGGAGTCACTTTCATATTCCATTTATAAAGGGCAACTTATTTAACTGGGTTCAACAGCTCAAGGAAACAGGTGTATCGGTCTACGGTACAGCTTTAGAAGGAGCAGAACCCTTCCATATAGTGGAACCAAGACATCCGTTTGCTCTGATCTTAGGAAATGAAGGAAATGGGGTAAATCCGAATCTTTTAGAACTAGCCAATCAAAATCTTTACGTACCGATATATGGTAAAAGCGAATCCCTGAATGTAACGATTGCGGGCGGAATTTTGTTGTATCATTTCATGAATATGGCCCATTCTTGAGTTTTAAATAAGAGATTTTGGACAAAATGAAAAACAAAATTAATATTTTCACGATTTTTTACTATAAGTGGTAGCAAATCAAGAAGTTTTTTATTATAATGAGCTAATAAAAATGAATCCTATGATTTCTAAAAACGATGACAGAGAAAAGTACTTTGTTCGAAAGCCACAAAGGGAGAAAATGTCGAAGACTGAGAGCATTTTCGTGGGTTAGCAAAGGAAGTTCACCTCTTGAGTTGGCATCGGGACCATGTAAAACATGTAAAGATGCCCCGGTTAAAAAGCCGTTATCTGAATGAAGCTGGGCACCTGTGTTCTTGAACAGAGTGTCAATTTGGGTGGTATCGCGAACGTCTCGTCCCTTATTTTTGGGAGAGGCGTTTTTTATACTTATAGGGATAAAATTTTTGCACCGATGTATTTCGACGCAGTTAAAATTTTTAGGAAATAAGTATAAGCGCAACTAGGCAATCACCTGTGCCATTCGGCTTGGTATTTGCCAAGTTTTCTTTATTTGAAAAGGAGGATTTAAAATGGAACAAAAATTAAGGGAATTAGAGCAAGACGCACTACAAAAAATCCAAAACGCTGAAAATCTGAAAGAATTAAATGATGTCCGTGTTGCCTATTTAGGAAAAAAAGGACCTATTACCGAAGTATTGCGCGGAATGGGAAAGCTTTCAGCTGAAGAAAGACCTAAAATGGGTGCACTCGTCAATGTGGTCCGAGAAAAGATCACAGCGGAAATTGAAGCCAAGCAGGGGGAACTGGAAGAAAAAGCGATTGCCGAAAAATTAGCGAAAGAAACAATTGATGTGACCCTTCCGGGGCGTCCGGTTCAGCTTGGAAACCATCATCCTTTAACCAAAATCGTGGAAGAGATTGAGGACTTGTTTATATCAATGGGATATGAAATCGCAGAAGGCCCAGAAGTAGAAACTGACTATTATAATTTCGAGGCGTTAAATCTTCCAAAAGGTCACCCTGCCCGCGATATGCAGGATTCCTTCTACATAACGGAGGAAATTCTCATGCGTACCCATACATCCCCAGTACAGGCTCGTACGATGGAAAAGAATCAGGGCAAAGGACCAGTTAAAATTATTTGTCCTGGTAAAGTTTATCGCCGTGATTCTGACGATGCGACTCATTCTCATCAATTTACCCAAATTGAAGGATTAGTCATCGACCGCAATATTCGTTTAAGTGACTTAAAAGGAACACTTAATGTATTTGCGAAGAAAATCTTCGGTGAGGAAAGAGAAATCCGTCTCCGTCCCAGCTTTTTCCCATTCACTGAGCCGTCTGTTGAAATGGATATTTCCTGTAAAATGTGCGGCGGTTCAGGCTGTAACGTTTGTAAAGGAACAGGCTGGATTGAAATCTTAGGAGCCGGGATGGTTCATCCCAACGTGCTGGAAATGGCCGGATATGACTCTAATGAATATACAGGCTTTGCTTTTGGTATGGGACCAGAAAGAATTGCGATGCTGAAATACGGAATTGAAGACATTCGTCATTTCTATACCAATGATATCCGTTTGCTGAAACAGTTTGCCGTTCATGAAGAATAAGGAGGATATAATACTATGTTAGTTTCTTATAACTGGTTGCAAGAATATGTGGATTTATCAGGTACAACCCCAGATGAATTAGCTGAAAAAATTACGAGAACCGGAATTGAAGTTGAATCTGTAGAACCTGTCAGTGATGGGATTAAAGGGGTAGTTGTTGGCTATGTGATGGAATGTGAACAACATCCGAATGCAGATAAATTAAATAAATGTCTCGTTGATATTGGAGAAGCGGAACCTGTTCAAATTATTTGCGGGGCTAAAAACGTTGCAAAAGGACAAAAAGTGGCGGTTGCAAAAGTTGAAGCTGTATTGCCGGGTAATTTTAAAATTAAAAAAGCAAAACTGCGCGGTGAAGAATCCAATGGCATGATTTGTTCCTTGCAAGAATTAGGTTATGAATCCAAGATTATAGCTAAAGAATATGCTGAAGGCATTTATGTGTTCCCTGAGGATGTAGAATTAGGCCAGGATGCCATTGCTCTTCTCAATCTGAATGATCATATTTTAGAGCTTGGTCTGACGCCAAACCGTTCCGACTGTTTATCGATGTTAGGGGTTGCTTATGAAGTAGCTGCGATTTTAGAAAAAGATGTAAAACTCCCGAATGTTCAGGCTGTCAGCCAAGAAAAAACAGCATCCGAGTACATTGATGTTCACGTAGAAGTACCAGAAGATAACCCGTTATATATAGCCAAGGTCGTAAAAAATATAAAAATTGGCGCTTCTCCATTATGGCTACAGACACGCCTAATGGCAGCAGGGATCAGACCGCATAACAATATTGTCGATATTACGAACTATATTTTGTTAGAATACGGTACGCCTTTACATGCGTTTGACTATGGCCGTTTCGGTTCTAAGGAGATTGTTGTAAGAAGAGCGAAACAGGACGAAAAAATAGTCACATTAGATGATACGGAAAGAACCTTAACTGCCGATCACCTCGTTATTACAAATGGCAAAGAGCCTGTTGCTGTTGCGGGAGTGATGGGCGGAGCTAATTCAGAAGTCAGGAGCGATACAACAACAGTTATTCTTGAAGCAGCACTCTTTAATCCCCTTACGGTTAGAAAAGGTTCAAAGGATTTAGGTCTCCGCAGTGAAGCAAGCAGCCGGTTTGAAAAGGGTGTCGACCCTGAACGAGTCCGCTTGGCAGCAGAACGGGCAGCAGAGCTTATGGCAGAGCTAGGCGGCGGAGAAGTGGTGGCTGGCTCAGTAGAGGTTAATACTTTAAAAGCTGAACCAAAGGTCATTGAAGTGCCATATGAAAAAGTGAATCGTGTATTAGGAACTGGCCTTTCAAAGGAAGAGATGAGCCGTCTTTTAGACCGTTTAAAAATTCCTCATGAACTAAAAGCAGATCGGTTAGTGGTAACAGCTCCTACGAGAAGAGGAGATTTAACAATTCCGGAAGATATAATCGAGGAAATAGGCCGTCTTTATGGATATAACAATCTTCCATATACTCTTCCAGTTGGAGAATTCAATCCAGGAGCACTTACTTCCTACCAAAGAAAGCGCCGGGTAACCCGTCAAATTTTGGAATCTGCCGGTCTTTATCAAGTTCTTACTTATTCTCTAACAGCTCAAGAAAAGGCACAAAAATACGCGTTAGAAATAAGAGAACCAATCGCCTTATCTATGCCGATGAGTGAAGAACGGAGCCATTTGCGCTTAAGCCTTATGCCTGGATTAATTGATATTCTTCAGTTTAATCAGGCGCGTCAAAATGAGAGCGTAGCTGTGTACGAAATTGGATCAGTATTTCTTTCTAATGGAATGGATGTTTTACCTGAGGAAAAAGAACATTTAGCAGGGGCTCTAACAGGAGAGTGGGTATCCAACCCTTGGCAAGGAGAGAAGAAAGCCGTTGATTTTTATGTAGCCAAAGGCGTTTTGGATGCCTTATTTGAAAATCTGGATCTGACTCAAGTAATTGAGTATAGTCCGGTTCAGCTTGAAGGAATGCACCCTGGCCGTACAGCACAAGTTTTATTAAATGGAACGGTTTTAGGGTTTGTCGGTCAGCTTCATCCAGCTGTTCAAAAAGAGCATGACTTAAAAGATACGTATGTATTTGAAATGGATTTATCTAAATTGTTCGGAGCGGAAACGAAAGAGCTTCAGTATCAGCCAATTCCGCGTTTCCCTTCCATAACGCGTGACATTGCGCTAATTGTAGATTCCAACGTTCTTGCTGGTGATATTAAAAAGGCCATTACCTCAGCCGGCGGGAAGCTTTTAAAAGAAGTTTCTATTTTTGATGTTTATGAAGGGGAACATATGGAAAGCGGAAAAAAATCAATTGCCTTCTCTCTTAAATATGTCGACCCAGAAAAAACATTAACAGATGAGGAAGTAACAGCGGCACACGAAAAAGTACTGGAAGCAGTCCAGCAGCAATTCGGGGCAACCTTAAGAGGTGCCTGAAAATGAAAGGGAGCCTGATTTAAACGGGCTTCCTTTTTATAATTGTAAAGGTAAATATGACTTCCCCATATACATTTAAGTAATAAAAGTTTGTCACCATCTAGCTCCAGAGCCCAGAGACTAACGTACTTCCCTCACCTCCGGTCGATAAGTCAACATCGACTCCGCTACCGTCGTCGTGTTTCCTATCTAACTGCGGCGAAAGTAAAGTCCGTACGTCTTCTAAACGGGCACTTCTGCTTTTGGACTTTCCAAGTAATTTTATTTCATGGTAAGATAGAGTGAACCTTTAATCATTGTTTCCGGAAAGATTTCGGAAATAAGAAAGGAGAAGCTATGCTCGATCTGATTATTTTACTTCTTTTAGTTGTGGGGTTAATCGTAGGACTTAAAAGAGGTTTTATTTTACAGGCCATTCATATGGTTGGCTTTATCCTGTCCTTTATTTTAGCATATGTTTACTATGATGATTTAGCTCCCAAACTAAAGCTTTGGATTCCTTATCCGACACTGGGAGACAGTGAATCCTTTACCATGTTATTTGAATCTATGAATTTAGATGCGGCCTATTATAATGCCATTTCATTTGCTATTATCTTTTTTATTTCAAAAATTCTATTGCAAATCATAGGTTCGATGCTTGATTTTGTCGCACATCTGCCGGTTATGAAACAATTAAATGTATGGGCAGGCGGAGCCCTCGGATTTTTAGAAGTTTACTTAATGGTATTTATTGTGTTATACATTGGGGCTTTACTTCCGGTTGAATTTATTCAGGGCCCGCTCGGATCTTCATTTATGGCCAAAACCATAGTGACTAACACTCCGATTTTTTCAAGTCAAATTCAAGATCTATGGTTTCAATATATGGATGTCTAAACTTCTCCTTTAGCGGAGAAGTTTTTTTACACTTTTATTATAAAATTTTAGCAATGAGGCAAATTCGACACAGTTAAAATTTTTAGGAGAAAGGATAAGGGCAACTAGGCAATCGCCTGAGTCTATAGGCTTGGCGCTAACCAAGTTTTCTTTACTGGAAAAGGAACCTTTTGAACTCTAAGACGTAATCATGGTAAAGTTTAAACTGGTGTATGTAGTAAAAGTGTGAATTAAAGGTGTTGATATAGATGGTTCACAAAAAAGAAATCGTCCGTTTGTTAGAAACAGTGGCAACCTATATGGAATTGATGGGAGAAAACTCCTTTAAAGTATCTGCTTTTCGGAAGGCTGCTAATGCGCTTGAGCGGGATGAAAGAAGTGTCGGGGAATTAGAAGATTACACAACCATCCCTGGGATTGGCAAAGGGACGGCTAGTGTCATAGAAGAATACATTGAACTCGGTGAATCTAAACTTTTGAATGAGTTAAGAGAAAAGGTTCCGTCTGGACTTATACCACTTCTCCAGCTGCAAGGCTTAGGCGGAAAAAAGATTGCAAGGCTTTATCAAGAACTCCATATAACAAATGCAGACGAGCTAAAAGACGCTTGTGAACGCGGAAAGGTGGCCGACCTTTCAGGGTTTGGCAAAAAAACAGAAGAAAAATTACTTCAATCGATCCAAGAATTAGGGACACAGCCTGAACGTTTACCAATCGCAGCTGTATTGCCTATAGTTGATTATATAGAATCCTATCTGGCGTCCATCCCGGAAATCGATCAATTTTCTAAAGCGGGAAGTTTGCGTAGAGCAGAAGAGACCGTGAAAGATTTAGATTTTGTGATTGCGACCTCTTCACCAGCTACTGTAAAGGAAAAGCTGCTAGAGATGAAAGGGATTAAAAGAATTGTAGCAAAAGGAGATACGAAGGTATCGGTTATAGTTGATGGCGATTTTGGATTATCGATCGATTTTCGCCTCGTTTCTAAAGCTGAATTTGCTACTGCTCTTCATCATTTTACTGGCTCAAAGGAACACAATGTACGGATGAGGCAAATTGCAAAAGAGCGCCACGAAAAAATTAGTGAGTACGGCGTTGAGGATTTGGAGACTGGGAAAATCCATACATTTGCTAGTGAAGAAGCCTTTTATAAACATTTTGGCTTACCATACTTGCCACCTGAAGTTCGTATAAATGGACAAGAAATTGAGATTTTTCAAATGGAATATCCATTTATAAATGAAAACGATATAAAGGGTGACCTTCATATGCATACGACCTGGAGCGATGGCGCCCATACCTTGGAGGAAATGGTTCAGGCCTGTATAGATAAAGGCTATCAATACATGGCAATTACGGACCATTCCCAATTTTTAAAAGTAGCAAATGGTCTGACTAAGGACAGGGTCTTGCGACAAAAAGAAGAGATTCATAAGCTTCGGGAGAAATATCCTGAAATACTTATCTTAACAGGAATTGAAATGGACATTTTACCTGATGGGTCACTTGATTTTGAGAATGATGTGCTTGAGGAGCTTGATTTTGTAATTGCTTCGATTCATTCCGGCTTTCAGCAGCCAAAGAGCAAAATCATGGAAAGATTAAAGGCTGCATTAAACAATTTGCATGTGGATCTGATAGCCCACCCAACAGGGCGAAAAATCGGGAAACGAACAGGCTATGAGATCAATATTGAGCAATTGATAGAGCTGGCAAGCGAGACAAATACAGCTCTTGAATTAAATGCAAATCCAAATAGGCTTGACTTAAATTATGAGTTTGTTCGAAAGGCACAGCAAGCGGGGGTAAAAATTTGTATTAATACAGATGCTCATTATAAAGAATCCTTATCGTTTATGGAAATTGGTGTTGCAGCAGCCCGAAAAGGCTGGCTCAAACAGGAGGATTGCCTCAACGCCATGAATAAAGAAGTGTTGCTAAATTTTTTAAAAACAAAGAGATAAAGGAACGGAATTCAAGGGAGGTAAAGATTTGAACCCTAAAGTATTGAAAACATTAGAGTTTTTAAAGATAAAGGAAAAATTGATTACTTACGCCTCCTCGGCGTTAGGCAGAAATAAATTAAATGATTTAGTCCCTTCCTCAGATTTTACAATAGTAAAAAGAGGTTTGGAGGAAACAGATGAGGCTTTTACGGTATTACGGTTAAAAGGACATGTCCCATTAGATGGGGTCTTTGATATTCGTGGCTCTGTAAAGCGGGCTGAAATCGGTTCGGTTGTTTCAGCTTCTGAATTGGTAGAGGTCGCAAGCACAATAAAAGCTAGCAGGCAAATGAAAAAGTTTATTACAGAAGTCATCGAGGAAGAAAATATCAATCTGCCGATCCTAGAAGAAGAAATGGAACGAATTTCAGACTTACTCTGGCTTGAAAAGGAAATTACCAATTCCATCGATGAACAGGGCTATGTACTAGACCACGCAAGTGATACATTACGTTCGATTCGTAATCAAATCCGTTCAAAGGAAACGAGAATAAGGGAAAGACTAGATTCGATTATCCGCTCATCAAATGCACAGAAAATGTTGTCCGATGCGATTGTAACGATCCGTAATGACCGTTATGTTATTCCAGTAAAGCAGGAGTATCGCAGTCATTATGGCGGGATTGTTCACGATCAATCTTCATCAGGGCAAACATTGTTTATTGAACCGCAGGTAGTGGTCGAGCTCAACAATGATCTGCAAGGACTTAAGGTTAAAGAGCACCAGGAAATCGAAAGAATTTTAATCGCGTTATCTAATGAAGTCGGTGCGGAAGCAGAAGGGTTAAGACTTACAGTGGCTGCCTTAACCGAGTTAGATTTTTATTTTGCAAAGGCACGCTTTAGTAAAACCTATCGGGGAACTAAACCAGCTATAAATGATCAAGGAAGAATTTCATTGAAACGTGCGAGGCATCCCCTTATATCGGCCGATGAAATCGTGGAAAATGATATTTGGCTCGGGGATGAGTTTACGACTATTGTGATTACAGGACCTAATACGGGCGGTAAAACGGTCACTCTCAAAACAATTGGCTTAACCGTTTTAATGGCTCAAGCCGGACTCTATGTCCCAGCCCTGGAAGGGTCAGAGGTAGCCGTTTTTGATGCAGTTTATGCCGATATCGGCGACGAACAGTCGATTGAGCAAAATTTAAGTACTTTTTCTTCTCATATGGTGAATATCGTTGATATTTTGAAAAAAGCGGATGGACATAGTCTTGTTTTATTCGATGAGCTTGGGGCTGGAACGGATCCGCAAGAAGGGGCAGCATTAGCCATTTCTATATTGGACGAAGTGTATAATCGCGGGTCAAGAGTTGTTGCTACTACTCACTATCCTGAATTAAAAGCATATGGCTATAATCGCGAAGGGGTTGCCAATGCTTCAGTTGAATTTGATGTTGAATCATTACGGCCAACCTATAAGCTGCTGATTGGCATTCCTGGACGAAGCAATGCGTTTGAAATCTCGAAAAGATTAGGCTTGCAGGACAATATCATTGAGAGGGCCAGGTCATTAATGAGTGAAGACCGACAAGAGGTAGATTCGATGATTGCCTCATTAGAAGCAAACCGAAAGCAGGCTGAGAACGCTTGGGTGGAAGTCAGAGAAATATTACGGGATGCTGAGAACATTCATAATGATTTGCAAAAGCAAATGGCTGAATACTATCAGAAAAAAGATGAGCTAACAGAAAAAGCAAAAGAAAAGGCAAACCAAATTATTGAAGAAGCTAAAGAAAAGGCAGAAACGATTATCCAAGAGCTTCGAAAGCTCCGGCTTGAGAAAAATGCAGAGGTAAAGGAGCATGAATTAATTGAAGCAAGAAAGAGACTTGAAGATGCAGCTCCTGAGGTCAAAAGGACAGCAAAGAAAAAAACTGCAGCTAAAAAACATAGTTTCTTGCCTGGGGATGAGGTAAAGGTTATCAGCCTTGGTCAAAAAGGGGCACTGGTTGAAAAACTAAATGACCATGAGTGGCAGGTTCAAATTGGAATCTTGAAAATGAAGGTAGATGAAAGTGATCTCGAATGGCTCCATACTCCGAAACCTGTTGAAACAAAACCGATAGCTACTGTAAAAGGAAAAGATTATCATGTTAACCTTGAATTAGATTTACGGGGAGAGAGATATGAAGATGCTTTGCTCCGGGTCGAAAAGTATATTGACGATGCTCTGCTGGCTGGTTATCCGCGAGTCTCAATCATACATGGAAAAGGAACAGGAGCGTTAAGACAGGGAGTACAAAATTATTTAAAAAATCATCGATCTGTTAAATCATATAGATATGGGGAAGCAGGTGAAGGCGGTTCAGGGGTAACTGTGGTTCAGTTAAAATAAGATTTAAGCGGGGGAGATTATTAAATGAGTGATTTTTGGGAAAATAGCCTGATTCAAACCGCAGCATACTTTAGTGTAGTGGTTCTCTGTATGATTGTCTTTCTGACTATATTTGAGTTGGTCACTAAATATAATAATTGGGAGCAGATTAAGAAAGGAAATATGGCCGTTGCTTTTGCCACAGGAGGGAAAATATTTGGGATTGCCAATATATTTCGTCACTCTATTCAACAGCATGATACACTGTTTCATATGATTGGCTGGGGAGTATATGGATTTCTTCTCCTTTTAGTTGCCTATTTTATCTTTGAATTTTTAACACCAAAATTTAAAATAGATGAAGAAATTGAAAATAATAATAAAGCAGTAGGCTTTATATCGATGGTAATCTCTATTGGCTTGTCATATGTGGTTGGGGCAGGAATTTAAGGGAGGCTTTAAATTTTGTTAGAGAAATTAGCAAAAATATTGTTTGCTGTATGTGGAGTATTTTTTATAGTAGGTATTATTTATTTAGTTATAAACGGATAGATAAGAAAGGGAGCCGCATTTGGCTCCCTTCTATTTTTAATATCTAGTTTCAAGTTCAATTCCTTGATAATAATGCTTAAGGATTTCTTCATAAGAATGTCCTTTTTCAGCCATTCCTACTGCACCTGTTTGCGAAAGGCCAACACCGTGCCCCCATCCGCCGCCGTAAGCCTTAAAGCCAATCAATTCCTTCTTGCTATTATCAATCACAGGCTCAATAAAGAAGAGAGTGCTTCTTAATGATGTTTGTGCTCCGCTGTCTAAAACATATTTTAGAGCCGTACGGATTCTGTCTTTATACTCATAAAACGTTCCATTTTCAGTAACGAATTCAATTTCTAATACACGTCCAGAATTAGAACGTTCTGTTACATTAATTTCATAAACTTCCCCGACTTCTGTGTTAAAGGAAGTGCTTAATACTTCACTAATTTCTTCATTAGTCCAATCAACGGTCCAGCGATGATAGCGTGACCAATCAGATTCATAAGCGCCATTACCAGCGTTGCGAAGTGAAGTTAGATTGCTGTGATTTTTAAATACCTCTAAAGTTGGAACGTGTTCAAATGCTTGGCCGCGGTTAGCATCAGGCACGCCGCGCAGATATGGAACTGGATCAGTATTCCAGACATCTTCGTTGTTAGCTGTGTAGCCTCCCGTAGTTGAGCTATAAACAGCTGTAATTAACTTACCCTCGTATGTTGCAACCACACCTCTTGTTTCTTGGACTGCCTGTGTTGAGATGGGATGTTCACTGTCATATCCTCCATATACTTGATCTGAAGTAGTTGGGAGAAGATCAAAGCCATCACTGCTGCGTTTTCCCATATTGGAAAGAGCATACGTCCGGGCAGCAACAGCTTGTGATTTTTGTGCTTCTAATTCTCCATAAGGGACAGGAGGCAGCTCTAGTGGAACGACTCCATACAGGTATTGTTCAATTGGAAGTTCGTTAATGCCAGCTAACGTTCCATTACTGTTGAAGCCTATTTCACCAATACCTCGATATTGCTTGCCGTTAATCTTAACAAGACTGTCTGAAGATGTAATGACAACTGGATTGGAAGTTGTCACCTCTGATTCGCCTTTCGTTAACTTTAGTGAAGATTCTCCTTCAACAATTGTGATAATCCTCCAGAAGGCATCACTTGCTGCAAGTCCTTTCGCTATCACTTCATTTTTAAATGCAGTTCGTACAGCAAAGGAAGCATCAGCCGGAAATTCCCCTATTAAAAGACGCCAGCCATTATTGTAAGGCTCGATATACGTTGGATAGCCCGCTGTTTCTGCACGGGTTAACCAGTCCTGTATGTAGGCATTGCTTGTTGAAAACGCCACCTGCAACATATAATTTGTCCTTACATTGGATGTCGAACTGAGGTCCACTCTCACTTGTTCATTGGTCCCAGTAAAAAGAACATTCCCAGTAACCTTATCTTTGATCTCGAAGCTTCCATTACTTCCGATTTGAATCGTTTCAGCAGTTGGAACAACCCCAATACGAATAATCGGTTCTTCTGCTTCTGCTGCAAATATACTTCCTTGCGTAAATAAAACGCTTACAAGTGCAATTGCAAAAAAAACCTTTAACATCTTGTTAATCATTTCTTTACCACCTTCCTGTTGATCAATCAAAAAAATGGATCCATTTTAAACAATTCAAGGAGTAAGGGAAAAACCCTTTTGGCCGGTAGCAAAAAATAACAAAATTCGAATAAAATGGTTCAATACTCACAGATGAAACTTGTCGCTTTTACAAAATATAAGACTTTCTTCATAGGAACAGAGGATTAGGAAATTTTAAGTTGGCATTGGGTGAATTTCGTTGTATGGTGTAGGTATGTATACTATAATGAATAAAGAACAGTTAGAATGTTCTTACAATTAATAAAGGGGGGTTGCTTTTACATGACTCAAAGACCTTGGTTAAATGAGTACCCAAGCGAAATTCCACAGAGTCTTGATTATGGTTCTAAACCACTACAAAATTACCTCAAAGATACAGCATTATCTATGCCTGATCGCATTGCTATTCGATTTATGGGAAAATCTCTTGACTACCAGGAACTTTATTTATCTTCACTGAAGCTAGCGAACTATCTGCGTGAATTAGGAATTGCAAAAGGCGATCGTGTTGCTATTATGCTTCCAAATTGTCCTCAGAATGTTATTGCTTTCTATGGAATCTTAATGGCAGGGGGAATCGTTGTCCAAACTAATCCTTTATATACCGAGCGCGAGCTTGCGTACCAATTAAAGGATTCTGGAGCAAAAGCAATTGTAACGATGGACATCTTGTTTCCTCGTGTGAAAAAGGTACAAAATGAAACCGATGTTGAACATATTTTTGTAACCGCTATCAAGGATTATTTACCATTTCCGAAAAACCTGATCTACCCATTTATTCAGAAGAAACAATATGGCATTGTTGTTAAAGTAGAACACGAACAAAATCATCATCTCCTCACACATGTCATGGAGAATGGAAAAACAGCTGATATCGAAACAGATGTTGATATTGATATTGATGGAGACTTGGCATTACTTCAGTACACAGGCGGAACGACTGGCTTTCCGAAAGGGGTAATGCTGACTCATAAAAATTTAATTGCAAATACTGTCATGAGTTCAGCCTGGATGTATAAATGCAAAAAAGGGGAAGAAACTGTTCTCGCAATCCTTCCGCTTTTTCATGTGTACGGGCTGACGGCGGTAATGCTATTATCCGTCATGGACGGGCAAACTATGGTACTGCTGCCCAAGTTTGATGCAACCACAACTTTGAAAACGATTGAAAAAGAAAGACCTACACTATTCCCTGGTGCACCAACCATTTATATTGGCTTACTTAATCACCCTGATATAAAGAATTATGATATGTCTTCAATAGACACATGTATCAGCGGTTCAGCTCCTCTTCCTGTTGAGGTTCAAACTAAATTCGAAGAAGTTACCGGCGGTAAATTAGTAGAGGGTTACGGCTTAACTGAAGCATCTCCTGTTACACATGCTAATTTTCTGTGGGATAAAGAAAGGGTGAAAGGAAGTATTGGAGTGCCGTGGCCAGATACAAATGCTGCTATTTTGTCTGTTGAAACTGGAGAACCGCTGCCGCCAAATGAAATTGGCGAAATTGCTGTAAAAGGTCCTCAAGTCATGAAGGGGTACTGGAACCGTCCGGAAGAGACAGAACAAGTATTTAAGGATGGATGGCTGCTGACTGGTGATATGGGTTATATGGACGAAAACGGCTATTTCTATGTCGTGGACCGTAAAAAAGATATGATTATTGCTGGAGGATTCAATATATATCCTCGTGAAATTGAAGAGGTCCTTTATGAGCATGAGGCTATTCAAGAAGCTGTAGTTGCAGGAGTACCAGATCCGTATCGCGGTGAAACGGTAAAAGCTTACGTTGTATTAAAAGAAGGAAAGTTTGCAACAGAACAGGAATTGGATCAATTTGCGCGCAAGGCACTTGCAGCTTATAAGGTTCCTCGTATCTATGAATTTAGATCAGAATTGCCAAAAACTGCAGTAGGAAAAATTTTAAGAAGGGTACTGGTCGACGAGGATAAAAGAAAGCTTGAAGAAGAGAGAAAGAACGCGTAAAGATTTTTTGTTTTTCCTTCTTTTTTTCAAGATTTGGGACAAGACTAAAATAGGAGGATCTTCTTGACACAATTAAGAATTCCATTTACTATAAAATTATGAATGATTGTTCATTCATAATTGAAACAATCAGCTAAATCATGATTTTACATGCTTCGTATATCTAACAAGGTAGTGGTCATTACGTGAAGAAAAACAAACCAAAGTTTAAACAAATTATTGATGCAGCTGTGGTGGTAATTGCAGAAAACGGCTATCACCAGGCACAGGTATCAAAGATCGCTAAACAGGCTGGAGTCGCGGATGGTACTATTTATCTTTATTTTAAGAATAAGGAAGATATTTTAATCTCTCTATTTCAAGAAAAAATGGGCTCCTTTATTGAGAGACTGGATGCATTGATAAGTGACGAAGAAACAGCAGCTGCAAAGCTAAAGGTTCTGATTGAAAACCACTTTTTAATGCTGTCACAAGATCCGCATTTAGCGATCGTTACCCAGTTAGAGCTTAGGCAATCGAATAAAGAGCTGCGCAAAAAAATTAATGAAGTGTTAAAAGGATATTTACAGCTTGTTGATCGTATTTTATCACAGGGTGTAGAAACGGGCGAATTTATCAAGAATTTAGATATCCGTTTAGCCCGGCAAATGATATTTGGAACACTCGATGAAACGGTGACAAATTGGGTCATGAAGGATCAAAAATACAACTTGCCTGAGCTTGCACCAAAAGTACATGAACTATTACTAGTAGGGTGTAAAGGGGAAAAATAGGTTTCTATTTTCTCCCTTTAGCTAAGAAAGGGGAAACTTACATGAGCTTGTTACAGTGGGAAAGGAACGAATATATTGTAACCGCTACCATTGATCGTCCGCCAGCCAATGCACTCTCTTCTGATTTAATTCGCGAAATATCCTGTCTATTAGATGAGTTAGAGCAGGATGACTCAGTTCGTGTCATCGTATTAAAAGGGGAAGGCAGATTTTTTTCGGCAGGCGCAGATATAAAGGAATTTACTTCGATCCCTTCCGGTAAGGAGTTTAGCAAATTAGCAAAATATGGCCAAGATGTTTTTAACCGAATTGAAACATTTCCAAAGCCAATTGTTGCTGCTATTCATGGAGCAGCATTAGGGGGCGGTCTTGAACTGGCCATGGCCTGTCATATTCGATTCGTATCAGACAATGCCAAACTAGGGCTGCCTGAGCTTCAGTTAGGATTAATCCCAGGGTTCAGCGGGACACAGCGGCTGCCAAAACTTGTAGGAGAGGCAAAAGCCCTAGAAATGCTATTCTCAAGTGAACCAATCTCTGGAAGTGATGCAGTAAAATTGGGGCTGGCAAACCAAGCATTTCCCGAGGAGGAGCTTTTTGAAGAAACTATGAAACTAGCAAAAAAAGTCGCTCAAAAAAGCCCTATTACAGTAAAAGCAGTATTATCACTCATGTCCTATACCCGAAATAGCCAACAGTCTGAAGGGTCTGACCGTGAAGCAGGCTATTTTGGAACAGTTTTTGAATCTGAGGATGCCAAGGAAGGAATTCAAGCCTTTTTGGAAAAAAGGAAACCAGAGTTTAAAGGAAAATAGCAGAGGGTATCGAATAGTATATTTAATGGAATTTTCAATTAACGAATAATTGTTTGGATTGGGAGGGTTCAACTATGAACATATACGTACTATTGAAGCGAACGTTTGATACGGAAGAGAAAATCACCTTATCCAACGGGAAAATTCAAGAAGATGGCGCTGAATTTATCATTAATCCATATGATGAATATGCCGTAGAAGAAGCAATTCAGGTAAGAGATAAGCACGGCGGTGAAGTAACTGTTATTACAGTTGGGGGCGAAGATGCTGCTGAGCAGCTTCGTAAGGCATTGGCAATGGGGGCAGACAAAGCGGTTTTAATTAATACAGAAGATGATTTGGAAGCATCAGATCAATTTACAACTGCCCAAATTCTAGCTCATTATTTGAAAGATAAAAATCCAGATCTTATTCTGGCTGGGAATGTTGCAATTGATGGAGGAAGCGGACAAGTCGGTCCAAGAGTGGCTGATTTGCTTGGTATTCCATCGGTAACAACTATCACAAATTTAGAAATTGACGGAAGTGTTGCGAAAATTACACGGGATGTTGAAGGGGATTCTGAGGTGCTGGAAGTGAGCCTCCCTCTACTAGTGACAGCTCAACAGGGATTAAATGAGCCTCGTTATCCATCTTTACCAGGAATCATGAAGGCGAAGAAAAAACCTTTGGAAGAACTCGAACTGGATGATTTAGATTTGGAAGAAGACGATGTGGCACCTAAAACGAAAACGATTGAAATATTCTTACCTCCTAAAAAGGATGCTGGAAAAATTTTGGATGGCGAGCTTGAGGATCAAGTCAAAGAGCTTGTCCAGCTGCTTAGAACAGAAGCGAAAGTAATTTAGGAAAAGAACAACTGGGAGGGTCAAATCATGGCAAAAAAGGTATTGGTACTTGGGGAAGTTAAAGATGGTTCACTTCGAAATGTTTCTTTTGAAGCGATTGCTGCTGCCAAAACGATTGCAGGCGGAGGAGAAGTAGTCGGAGTTTTATTTGGAAGCTCTGTAAGCGCTTTTGGAAATGAGCTCATTCAATATGGAGCCGACCGCGTAGTGGCAGTCGAACATGAAAATCTTGCTTCTTATACATCAGATGGCTTTAGTCAGGCGTTTATGGCTGTTTATGAGCAAGAGAAACCAGAAGGAATTGTCTTTGGCCATACAGCTTTAGGAAAAGACTTATCTCCGCGAATCGCGAGCAAACTGCAAAATGGTTTGATTTCTGATGTAACAGCGATAGACGAGGCTGGAGGTAATCTAATATTTACTCGCCCAATATACTCGGGTAAAGCGTTTGAGAAAAAAATCATTACAGATGGAATCGTATTTATTACAATTCGTCCAAACAATATCGATGCTCTAGCGAAAGATGAATCCAGAGCAGGTGATGTCAGTACGTTATCTGTTGATATTAAGGATTTAAGAGCAATTATTAAAGAAGTAGTCCGAAAAGCAAGTGAAGGTGTCGATCTTTCAGAAGCCAAAGTGATTATTGCTGGGGGACGCGGTGTTAAAAGTAAAGAAGGCTTTGAGCCATTAAAGGAATTAGCCAATGTTTTAGGCGGAGCCGTTGGTGCTTCCCGGGGAGCCTGCGATGCAGACTACTGTGATTATTCACTGCAAATCGGGCAAACGGGTAAAGTAGTTACACCAGATTTATATATTGCCTGCGGCATTTCAGGCGCGATTCAGCACTTAGCAGGAATGTCTAACTCAAAAGTCATTGTCGCCATTAATAAAGATCCTGAAGCTAATATTTTTAAAGTAGCTGATTATGGAATCGTCGGCGATCTCTTTGAAGTCGTTCCGATGCTAACAGAGGAATTCAAGAAACTAAAAATTAATGCCTAATTGGAGAAGGCTCTTTTTGGGAGCTTTCTTTTTTTGTTTCAGATTAAATGCAAGCAATTAACTCGACTTAAATGGAAACATCTACTATCATGTAGGTAGAACGGCTTTAATCAAACTGTTCATCATTTGTATATCAGCCTATCTATAGGGGAATCTATGAATGATGCCGATAAGCAAATCGTTCGCTTTCCCTTTTACAACATGATATACTCCCTTTACAAAACGCTTCTTACTATAGGAGGAATGGAAGATGGCAATTTCACATGTAAGTGATCAAGACTTTAAACAACAAACAGCTGAAGGTGTCGTATTAGCTGATTTCTGGGCACCATGGTGTGGACCGTGTAAAATGATTGCCCCAGTCTTAGAAGAACTAGATTCTGAAATGGGCGACCAAGTCAAAATTGTTAAGCTTGATGTTGATGAAAACCAAGAAACAGCAGGAGCTTTTGGTGTTATGAGTATCCCGACTTTAATCGTCTTTAAAGACGGTCAAGTTGTTGACAAAGTTGTTGGTTACCAACCAAAAGAAGCCCTCCAAGAACTATTAAGCAAACACGTATAAAGCACTTATTTTCTAAGCTGCCGGAATATCCGGCAGTTTTTTCATTTACGGACAATAGGCGGTAATTGGACGGACTGCAACCGTAACAATACCAGGCAAAACTCATCAAAAAAACGTCGCTCTTACTTGTTGATAAGAGCGACTGCCAATAATTATTCACTTAATCTGGGTTTATCAACTCAACTTTCTCAGCGAGTATTATGCTTTGCAGATTGCTAAAGGACATAGGATCCGTTATCTGTGACAAAATCAGCGATTTTTAGAATTAGCGGACACTGGTTCCTTTATTAAGGGAAAAACATGCAATTTTTGATTGATTCACTGCAAATAAAGGAACGTATGTCCTATAATTTCCTAAAACGAGCATTTTTGTGAAAATAAAGGATCGTATGTCCGTAAAAAAAGGAAATCATTAAGACAAATCCATATGAGCTCGCGGGTATCCTTGCCGAATTCACCCTGTGAGGGTCAAATTAATTATCAAAACAAACGGTTATACCTAGCCTATACCCCTTGTTTCTGCCCAACATATTCTTCTAAAGTAAGCTTGTTTTCGAAGATTTCTGTTGCCATTTCAGTTCCGACATAACGGAAATGCCAAGGTTCATATTGATAACCGGTAATGCTTTCTTTTCCAAGCGGATAGCGAAGGATAAACCCAAATTTGTGCGCGTTATTCGCTAGCCATTTTCCTTCAGGCTTTTCACCGAATTCCTCAGTAAGAATATAGTTTACGCTCGCGGCTGTAATATCCATAGCTAACCCTGTTTGGTGTTCACTTGTGCCAGGGTAGGCAACGGCCATGCTGGCTTTTTCATATCCAACCTGTTTTACTTCATTCTCAAATAAAACAGTTTGAGTTTCAAAGGATCTAAATCCAGATGCGGCTAAAAGAGTGATTTCCTCTTTTTTGGCTTGAGCAAACATATTTTCGAGGGCACGTGCCGCTTCTTCCCGCAGCAATGCTTTTTCTAACTGTTGATTTCCAAAGACAAAAGCAACACTTGGTCTCGCTAAATCGGCTGGTCTGTAACTATCTGGAAGTTTAAAAGACTTATTAACCATAACGGTAATAGCAGTTGGATTGGCAACTGTCGGAATTGAAGGCTCCTGATTTTCTGATTCCGGATTATTTTTTTCCGGTTCAGCTGGAGGAGTTACAGTTTCTGGTTTATCGCTCGCTTCCTCTTCGTCTTGAGGATTACCTTCTTCATTGGTATCTTGATTGGCTGAATTTTTATCTGTATTTTCTTCAGCCGGAGGTTGATTCTCTTCATCCTGGTTCTGTTCTAGAGGCAATCCGGGCTCTTCAATCACTTCAGTATTTTCAGCAGGCGGTTCAATCACCTGATCAGCTGGTGTTTTCTCAGATGCTTCCTGTCCTGAAATTCCGCATCCGCTGAGAATAAAACAGATATAAGGAATAGTCCACTTGTTTTTCATTGCTGTTCCCCTTTTTAATATTTTCCTAGTTCAGTTATAAGACGATTTCCCTGTCAAAAAGTTACAGTGCGCCATGTCATTAAGCGAAAACTCTAGTATCGTAAATCCGTTAGAGTTGATGTAAAATAAAGGGCAGTAAGTTGAAAAAGGGTGAAGACTATGACTTCATTACAAATCCAGCATAAATTATCACTTTTGCCTGCACAGCCAGGCTGTTACTTAATGAAAGACCGTCAGGGTACGGTTATTTATGTTGGAAAAGCTAAACTTTTAAAAAATAGGGTTCGTTCTTATTTTACCGGATCGCACGACGGAAAAACACAACGACTTGTAAGTGAGATTGAGGATTTTGAATATATTGTCACATCTTCTAATATCGAAGCTCTTATTTTAGAGCTGAACTTAATTAAAAAATATAACCCTAAATATAATGTGATGCTGCGCGATGACAAAAGCTATCCATTTATTAAGCTGACAGCAGAACGGCATCCAAGACTTATAACTACTCGTAAAGTTAAAAAGGATAAGGGAAAGTACTTTGGCCCCTACCCAAACGTTCAGGCTGCTAATGAAACGAAACGATTGCTAGACAGACTGTATCCGCTTCGCAAATGCTCTACTCTCCCAGATCGAGTATGTCTTTATTATCATTTAGGCCAATGCCTAGCCCCTTGTGTAAATGAGGTTAGCCAGCAAACCTACAAAGAAATGACAGAGGAAATCACAAAATTTCTAAACGGCGGCTATAAGGATATTAAAAAGAAGCTAGAGGCAAAAATGCTAGAGGCTTCTGAAAATCTTGATTTTGAAAGAGCAAAGGAATTTAGGGATCAGATTATTCATATTGAAACAACGATGGAAAAGCAAAAAATCACCTCAACCGATTTTACCGATCGGGATGTGTTTGGATATGCTGTTGATAAAGGCTGGATGTGTGTGCAAGTCTTTTTTGTCCGGCAGGGAAAGCTAATCGAAAGAGATGTATCCATGTTTCCGATTTATGATGAACCTGAAGAGGAAATCCTTACGTTTCTTGGCCAGTTTTATGAAAAAGAGAATCACTTTAAGCCAAAAGAGATCTTGCTTCCGCCTGAATTAGATGCGGTGTTAGCTGGACAATTGTTAGAAGTCAAAGTTGTTCAGCCGCAAAGGGGTCAGAAAAAAGAATTGGTCCAGCTAGCAGCGAAAAATGCTTCGATTGCTCTAAAAGAAAAGTTTGCTTTAATCGAAAAAAATGAAGAAAGAACAGTTAAGGCAGTCGAAAATTTAGGAAAAGTGATGAATATCTATACTCCTCACCGAATTGAGGCCTTTGATAACTCTAATATTCAAGGGACGAACCCCGTATCTGCGATGGTTGTATTTATTGATGGCAGGCCAGAGAAAAGGGAATACCGGAAATATAAGATTAAAACCGTCGAAGGACCGGACGATTATAATACAATGCGGGAAGTAATCCGGCGTCGTTATACACGTGTTTTAAAAGAGGAATTGCCTCTCCCTGATCTTATTATTATTGACGGCGGGAAGGGGCAAATTGAAGCGGCAAAGGATGTTCTTGAAAATGAATTGAACCTTTTTGTTCCGGTAGCCGGACTTTCGAAAGATGAGAAACATAAAACATCCCAGCTGCTTTATGGAAACCCATTGCAAAAAGTAGAGCTCTCTCATAATTCACAGGAATTTTATTTGCTGCAGCGCATTCAGGATGAAGTTCACCGGTTTGCGATTACGTTCCACCGCGAGCAGAGAGGAAAACATGCCTTTCAATCTGCCCTCGATGATATTCCTGGTGTAGGTGAAAAGCGAAAGAAAATGCTGTTAAAACATTTTGGGTCTGTTAAAAAAATTGGAGAAGCTACTATAGAGGAACTGCATGAAATTGGAATTCCGATCCAAGTGGCAGAAGCCCTTTTAGAAAAATTAAAACAATAGGTTGTTGACTCGCATTCTTCTGTGGTAGAATGAGAGGCAAAGTTTCATACTTTTATCCAGTAAAGTGATGATAGAGGTGCGAATTTCAAAAGTAAAAACGCCTGAGAGGGATGAGCCTCTGTGATGGGTTTTGAAAGGGACGTTCGCCGAAGTGGAAAATGGCTCATACCGTTTTCCGCTGGTTCTGTGTTGAACAAATACAGGACTGTCAAGATCAGTAAATCTTGGAGTGCTATCTCACATTGTGTGTGGTTTTACATGGCCTAAATCCCGGACAATGAGAGAATCCTCATTGTCCTTTTTTGATTTAAAGAGGGATAACTGGCTGTTCATTGGTATTGTAAAGTCAACTCATGTGTTGTGTGATAGTTGGACCCTTGGATTATTTCAGAATCGGAACACCTCTTCGTCATCCAATTAGTTTTGTACACCTAAAAGAAAGGGAGATCAGGCAGTGGGACTAATCGTTCAGAAATTTGGCGGAACATCTGTTGCAACAACAGAAAGAATAAGAAATGTGGGACATCGTGTATTAGAAGAGGTAAATAAGGGTCATCAGGCTGTAGTCGTTGTATCAGCTATGGGGAAAACAACTGACCAGCTCGTTAGCTTAGCAAACGATTTATCCGCATATCCTTCAAAACGGGAGATGGATATGCTATTAGCAACAGGTGAACAAGTGACCATTTCCCTGCTATCGATTGCTCTGCAGGAGATGGGACATCAGGCTGTATCACTTACAGGCTGGCAAGCAGGTATTCAAACTGAAAAGGTGTTTTCAAATGCTCGGATTACGGATATTGATGCTTCGAAAATTCAAAGTCTCTTAAACGAAAATCAAATCGTCATTGTCGCTGGATTCCAAGGGGTTTCGAGTGATGGTGAAATAACGACCCTAGGCAGGGGTGGCTCTGATACAACAGCTGTTGCATTGGCTGCTGCATTAGGAGCAGACCGATGTGATATTTACACGGACGTTACGGGCGTATACACTTCCGATCCCAGATATGTAAAGGACGCCCGTAAACTGGATCGTATTTCCTATGAAGAGATGCTCGAGCTCGCCCATTTGGGCGCGGGAGTTTTGCATCCTAGAGCAGTTGAATTTGCGAAAAACTATCAAATTCCGTTAGAGGTTCGTTCAAGTATGGAACGAGAAAGAGGAACAATCATTGAGGAGGAAGCTCAGATGGAGAATGGTTTAGTAGTACGGGGAGTGGCATTTGAAAAAAATGTGACGAGAATGACTCTCTTTGGATTAGATAATTCACATGCCACTTTATCTAAGGTTTTTAGAAGCTTAGCGGAAAATCATATTAATGTTGATATTATTATTCAGGCCAATACAGGAGAAAAGAAGAGCAGTCTGTCCTTTACGATTCATGATGAGGATGTTCAGAATACATTGTCTGTCCTGGAAAAATACAGCAATGAAATTGGGTTTGATAAGGTGGAATCAGAAACTGGATTGGCGAAGGTCTCTATTGTAGGGGCAGGAATGATTTCTAATCCGGGAGTAGCCGCTCGAATGTTTGAAGTCATTGAAGGTATTGATGCTGCGATCAAGATGGTTAGTACCTCAGAAATTAAAGTATCGGCTGTTATCGAACAGGAAAAAATGTTAGATGCGGCCAATGCGTTGCATGCAGCTTTTAAATTAGGTGAAGTTGCTGCTACATCCGTTAATTAAATAAAAAAGGGCTGTCCTGCCATAATGTGTGCTAGGACTGCCCTTTATTCTTGCTTTTTGTGGGATAGTGACTGAAGTCTGCAGTTAAATTGAATCCTTTTGGTCCCATTGAACTGTAAAGATAACGATTTTTCCGCGTTTTTTTGTTTGAAACACGGACTCGCAAATCACCTGTTTTTGAGTCTGAATTTGTTCTGCAAGGAAACCAGCTTCCAAGAAGTAAGATGGTTCTGAATTAAGGTCAAACCTTAATGAGACAATTTCACCACTCAGCTGAAATTCCAGCTTTTCACTTTTTTCCGAAAGAATAGTTAATGTGCCAAATCCTACTCTGTCAAAGAATAAGGCGATATCATCTATGGTTTGGCAGGGAAAGCTTCGTGCTAACTTCTTTCCGGACCAATATAAAACAGAGTCTGAATGATTACGTAATAGCTCTGGGATGACCCATTCTCTCATCAGCATAATGCTAGAGGCGGGAACATTCTGTTCAGCTATTTTTTCCAAAAATTGTATTTGCTCCATGAAACGGATCCCTTCTTTCTATAAAACTATTATATGGACTAGATCATTATTTGAGAAGCAGTGATTCGTGTCCAATTAAAGATAATTAAAGGTAAATGATCCCTTTTATAAATGCTATTTTAGTATACTTTAGCTGCAAGGAAAAAAGCATATTTTTTTTCAAGATTAATGATTCTAATATATTTATAATTTCAAGAAAAAGCGGTTTTATTATGAATCCGGTTTCTTGACGCTCTATCCCAATGGGAGTAAAATGAACATGTCACATTTCAACAATATGTAGAAGTGACTATTCTGCATAATTTATAGACTTGAGGGGGGTATTAGCTGCATGGCAAATAATCGCGAGTTTCTAAATCGCAGATTACACTCGCTATTGGGTGTCATTCCAATAGGGATCTTTTTAATCCAACATTTGGTTGTCAATCAATTTGCTACACGTGGGGAAGAAGCGTTTAATCAGGCTGCACATTTTATGGAAAGCCTGCCTTTCCGGATTGCTCTTGAAATCTTTGTGATTTATCTTCCACTGTTATTCCATGCTATTTATGGAATCTATATTGCATTTACAGCCAAAAACAACATTAGCCGATTAGGGTTTTTCCGAAACTGGATGTTTTTACTGCAGCGTGTCACTGGAATTATTACGCTTATTTTCATTGTATGGCACGTGTGGGAAACACGTGTTCAAGCTGCTTTTGGAGCACAAGTAAACTTTGACATGATGGAAAACATATTATCGAATCCATTTATGTTCTGGTTCTATGTTGTCGGTGTTATTTCTGCTATTTTCCACTTTGCGAATGGCCTTTGGTCTTTCTGTGTAAGCTGGGGACTTACAGTTACACCACGTTCACAACAGATTACTACATATGTGACTTTAATTATCTTTGTCGCCCTTTCATATGTAGCAGTAAACACACTAACAGCATTTATTTCTTAAAGTAGAAGGAGTGAGTCAGACAAATGAGTAACGGCAAAATAATTGTTGTCGGCGGGGGTCTCGCAGGACTCATGGCAACAATTAAAATCGCAGAAACTGGTACACCCGTAGATCTTTTCTCCCTTGTTCCTGTAAAACGCTCTCACTCTGTATGTGCACAAGGCGGAATTAATGGAGCGGTCAATACAAAAGGGGAAGGAGATTCTCCTTGGATTCACTTTGACGATACGATTTACGGCGGTGACTTTTTAGCTAATCAGCCGCCTGTAAAAGCTATGTGTGAAGCGGCACCAGGAATTATTCACTTATTTGACCGGATGGGTGTTATGTTTAACCGTACACCTGAGGGATTATTAGATTTCCGTCGTTTTGGCGGAACACAGCATCACCGTACTGCTTACGCTGGTGCTACAACAGGACAACAATTGCTTTATGCATTAGATGAACAGGTTCGTCGCCATGAAGTAGCCGGTTTAGTAACCAAGTATGAAGGCTGGGAATTTTTAGGTACAGTCCTTGATGATGATGGCCGAGCCCGCGGTATTGTTGGTCAAGATCTAAGATCTATGGACATCAAAGCATTCCCTGCGGATGCTGTTATTATGGCAACTGGGGGACCTGGAATTATCTTTGGTAAATCCACAAACTCTATTATCAATACAGGTTCCGCTGCTTCTATTGTATATCAGCAAGGAGCATATTATGCGAACGGAGAGTTCATCCAAATTCACCCTACAGCGATTCCTGGTGATGATAAACTTCGTCTTATGAGTGAATCTGCCCGTGGGGAAGGCGGACGTGTTTGGACTTATAAAGACGGTAAGCCTTGGTACTTCCTAGAAGAGAAATACCCTGCTTACGGAAACTTAGTTCCACGTGATATCGCAACACGTGAAATTTTCCACGTGTGTGTCGATGAAAAGCTTGGAATTAACGGCGAAAACATGGTTTACCTTGATCTTTCTCATAAAGATTCTAAAGAATTAGATGTTAAGCTTGGCGGAATTATCGAAATCTATGAAAAGTTCATGGGTGAAGATCCGCGTAAAGTACCGATGAAAATCTTCCCTGCTGTTCACTATTCAATGGGTGGACTTTGGGTTGACTATAATCAACAAACGAACATTCCAGGCCTATTTGCTGCTGGTGAATGTGATTACTCTCAGCACGGTGCGAACCGCCTTGGAGCTAACTCGCTTCTATCTGCGATTTACGGCGGAATGGTTGCTGGACCGAAAGCGGTTGAATATATGAAAGGTCTTGATCAATCTACAGATGGTCTTTCTTCGAATCTTTTTGACTCAGCTGTTAAGAAGGAAGAAGAAAAATGGGAAAGTATCATGGCAATGGACGGTACGGAAAATGCTTACGTTCTTCACAAAGAACTTGGTGAATGGATGACTGATAACGTAACCGTTGTTCGCTTCAATGATAAACTTCTAAAAACAGATGAGAAGATCCAAGAGCTTTTAGAACGTTATCAAAATATTAACGTAAACGATACAGCACGCTGGAGCAACCAAGGGGCTACATTTACTCGCCAGCTTCAAAACATGCTGCAATTAGCACGTGTTATTACAATTGGTGCATATAACCGTAATGAAAGCCGTGGCGCCCACTACAAACCAGACTTCCCAGATCGTAATGATGATCAATGGATGAAAACAACGATGGCGAAGTTTGTTGGGGAAAATGAAGCACCTCAATTCCACTATGAAGATATAGATGTTTCATTAATTAAGCCGCGTGTTCGTGACTATTCAAAAAAGAAAGGGGAATAATGAAGGATGGCTACAGAGACTCAAACTAAAACCGTACGCTTTATCATAACTCGACAAGACAATCCAAATGCCACCCCTTATCAAGAAGAATTTGAATTAGACTATAGACCGAATATGAACGTTATTTCCGCTCTCATGGAGATCAGACGGAACCCTGTTAACACAAAAGGTGAAAAAGTTGCTCCTGTTACTTGGGAAATGAACTGTTTAGAAGAGGTTTGTGGCGCTTGTTCAATGGTGATTAACGGAAAACCTCGTCAATCTTGTACAGCTCTCGTTGATCAATTAGAACAGCCAATTCGCTTAGAACCAATGAGAACATTCCCGGTTGTACGTGACCTTCAAGTCGACCGCAGCCGTATGTTCGATTCCTTGAAAAAGGTAAAAGCTTGGATTCCAATCGACGGAACTTACGATCTAGGTCCTGGACCACGTATGCCAGAAAGAAAACGTCAATGGGCGTATGAACTTTCTAAATGTATGACATGTGGTGTTTGCTTAGAAGCATGTCCAAATGTAAACAGCAATTCCAACTTCATTGGACCTGCACCACTTTCTCAAGTTCGTCTATTTAATGCTCATCCAACAGGTGCGATGAACAAAGCAGAAAGATTAGATGCAATAATGGGAGATGGCGGGCTTGCCAATTGCGGTAACTCGCAAAACTGTGTGCAATCCTGTCCAAAAGGTATTCCATTAACAACTTCAATCGCTGCATTAAACCGTGACACTACGGTGCAAATGTTCCGTAACTTCTTCGGAAGCGATCAAATTTAATGATAATTCAAAGCTGTCCTCAGGTTGAGGGCAGTTTTTTGTATCGATTTTATTTGCAGCGATAAAACGCAAAAAAATTGTTTTTAGAATCACTTCCCAAAACATAGCAGCTGCTCCAACACAAATATCCTCGCTCCAAAAATTGCGAAAGCTGCTCTAACACAAATATCCTCGTTCCAAAAAGTCCGGAATCCGCACCCTCACAAAGAACCGCTCTAAAAAGTATGAAACTGCTCAATCCCAATGATTACCGCTTCACGAATCGAGAGGTTTAAAAGTAATAGTTCCGAATTTTCGAATTTTACGCTACAATAAAATGAATCACAATTCATTTTATGGGGTGGTACACATGAAAAATATTTCTTATATAAAAGATTTCGCTAAATGGAAAGAAGGATTTTCTTTTTACCAGGAAATAACGGTTCGTTTTTCGGAAACAGATATGTATGGACATTTGAACAATACTGTTCCTTTTACATATTATGAAGTAGCGAGAATTGAATTTTTTAAACATTTAGGATTCATGAATAGCTGGCTGAATCCTAACGGCGAAAAGATCCCGGTAGTTGCTGATTTGCAATGCGATTTTTGGAAGCAGGTCTATTTTGGGGAAACCCTTCGAATTTTTGTTAAGGTCCATCATGTGGGTACATCATCACTAGACTTACATTACCTGGCAGTCAATGTGAAGGACGAACCTGTGTTTACTGGGAGAGGAGCCGCTGTACAAATTTCAAAAGTAACAGGAAAAAGCGTCCCTTGGACAGACGAGGAAAAAGAGGAATGGAGCCGTTGTATGTATTTAGAATAGGATAATCACACATTTTTATAAATATATGATTCTTGCCCCTGAATCCAGTCACTCCGGAGTAGAAATTCACATATGATACTATGACTAAATATACACCCATCCCCGCGGTTCTCAGCTGGCGAAGGCAAGGAGGGTAAAAGTAGTTGAAGGAGAAGGAATACAATCATAAGCCGTTACTCACAAAGAGAGAGAGAGAAGTATTCGAGCTGTTAGTTCAGGATAAAACAACAAAAGAAATAGCCAGTGAGCTATTTATCAGTGAAAAAACGGTTCGGAACCATATTTCCAATGCCATGCAAAAGCTCGGTGTCAAGGGGCGGTCACAAGCAGTCGTTGAGCTTTTACGCATGGGAGAATTGAAATTATAAAAACGTGGCAATCGTCGTGTACTTTTGCACCCGGCTTGCCTCGTTGAACTTACACTTTATACCTACAATGGGCAGCAAAGTAATTGGCACACTTGCTGACCAAAACAGCTTTTTTAAAGTGTAACATACACCGGCCATCCATTGGAGGCCGGTTGTTATTATTTTATTACCAAATTATTAACTCTCATTTTGATATAATGAAATTACAAGTTTGTCATCATGTATCTTCAGCGCACAGAGACAATCGCACTTATCCAGCCTTATGCGTATTTCTTCAAGATATTTCACCTCCTGTTATAGAAGCAAAGATCCCTTCTATGTCGGAGCTTTTTTGCGCTTGTCGAGCTTGTTTCAAGACGCTTCCGCTTTGGAGTTAAGGAAACTTTTCTTCAAAGACATTTTACGAATTGGTGCTTGATATTCTAGCAATAACGTAAGAAAATAATAGAATAGGTATATTTTCAAGATATTTTACAATAATTTTGGTGATATATGGAGGAATAACCAAAAAAAAATGTAAAGGAGCTGGGGATATGGAAAAACAAGCACGAGTAATAGACAAATCAATTGTAGCTTCAATCGAGAAAGAATTACGTTTTATTTCAGGAATTACGAAACAAAAAGGCCGTGAAATTCTAAGTAACTATACAATTACTCCCCCGCAATTTGTGGCACTTCAATGGTTAAGAGAATTAGGGGACATGACAATTGGAGATTTATCCAATAAAATGTACCTAGCCTTTAGTACCACTACAGATCTTGTAGATCGGATGGAGAAAAATCAATTGGTAGTGCGCGTAAAAGACCCTAACGACCGGCGCGTAGTTCGCATTCATTTATTAGAAGAAGGCGAACGGATTATTGATGAAGTAATTAAAAAACGACAACAATATCTTGAAGGAATCATGTATAATTTTAGCGATGAAGAAATCGATCTATTAAATACGCTCTTAAAAAAACTTCTTCAAGAAATGAAAAAAGATTGAGGGGAGTTAGTTGAAGCAACCTATTGGCATCATGGATTCGGGAGTAGGCGGTTTGACGGTTGTCAAAGAAGTTATGCGCCAGCTTCCAAACGAACAGGTGATTTACATAGGGGATACGGCTAGATGTCCTTATGGACCAAGAACTAAGGATGAAGTTCGTGCCTTTACTTGGCAGATGACAAGATTTCTTTTAGAACAAAATGTAAAAATGCTAGTCATTGCCTGTAATACAGCTACAGCTGTGACCCTATCGGAAATCCGGTCAGCATTAAAAATTCCAGTTCTCGGTGTTATTCATCCAGGCGCAAGGGCTGCGATTAAAACGACGCAAAACAATCAAATTGGTGTAATTGGGACAGAAGGAACAATTCGAAGTGAAGCCTATGTAAAAGCCCTCATGTCTATTAATCGGCATGTACATGTAAAAGGTTTAGCTTGTCCAAAATTTGTTCCACTTGTTGAAAGTGGAGAATTTAAAGGACCATTTGCAGAAAAAATTGTGGAAGAGTCTCTTTCCCGATTTAAAGGAAATGGAATTGATACTTTAATTCTGGGATGTACTCATTATCCGTTATTAGAAGAAACGATTTCCCGCTACTTAGGGCCAGATGTACAGATTATAAGCTCAGGTGAGGAAACGGCAAGAGAAATGAGCACTATTTTATATTTTCAGGACTTATTAAATTCTTCTTCTGAGAGACCCACTCATCAATTTTATACGACTGGTTCTTCAGGCCTATTTTCACAAATTGCGTGTGACTGGCTAGATTTAAGTTCAATACAGGTAGAAAGTATATCTTTAAGAAACTATTAACAGTTCCAACGTAACGGAGGAGCTGTTATTTTTTTTGCTAATTCCAATTGAATCTCCTAAGAAAAAAATCATCGCGCCTGTACAAATTTCTTTGTACAAGATGGGTCTAAAAATTTTTTAGGCTCGTATACATGGTAGTACAAACTGTGTTAGGAGGTATTCATATGTCTAAGTTCGGAAAAAAATCAGTGACCGCCCTTTTATTAACTTCGGCAGTAACACTTGCAGGCTGTGGTTGGCTGGGGGGAGAGGAGAAGGAAAATATAGATCCGCCCGCTGATGTAACCATGGTTGAGGAGGGGGAAAATTTAGACGATTTAGAACAGGACCAAACGGCTGATGCATCGGATAATCCACAAGTTCTCTATTTAATAGATGAAAATGGATTTGTCGTTCCGCAAACGTTAGCTCTTCCATTCCCAGATGACTTAGCTGTCGCAAAGCAAGCACTTCAATATTTAGTTCAAGATGGGCCGGTTTCACAGCTTCTGCCTGATGGTTTCAGAGCTGTTCTGCCTGCCGGTACTGAGGTCGATTTAGATATTAAAGAAGATGGAACAGCTGTGGTCGACTTCTCAGAAGAATTTACAACTTATAATTCTGAAGATGAGACAAGAATCTTACAGGCTGTGACATGGACACTTACCGAATTTGATACAATCGATCGAGTTCAATTTCGGGTAAGTGGCCATGACCAAACCGTTATGCCTGTGAATGGAACCCCAATTGGTGAGACTGCTTCAAGAAGTGACGGTATTAACTATGATACTTCAGGTATTATGGACATTACAAATACTCGTCCTGTAACAGTATATTTCATTCACCAAGATGATGACTCTAAGTACTATGTTCCTGTCACAAAACGAGTAAGCAATCAGGTCGATAATGAGATTGAAGCCGTTGTTCATGCACTTGTAGAAGGGCCTTCCTTAACAAGCGGCTTATTGCCAGGACTTAACCCTAATGTAGCATTAATAGAAGACCCAACAGTTGAGAATGGTCAAGTAACTCTGAATTTCAATGATGGGATTCTTGGCAGCTTTTCAAGTATGATTATTACAGAAGATACGCTTAATTCTCTTGTTTTATCGATTACTGAACAGCCAGAGGTTGAGAGTGTGTCGATTCTTGTAAATGGTGAAACAGAAGCAGTTACTGAGGATGGGGAATCTTTAGCAGAGCCAGTAACCCGTCCAGAAAATGTGAACACAGGTAGTTTTTAAAAAAGATTTTTTGATATACTATATAATGAGCTAAGAGGTGGACACATGGTACCACCTCTTCTTTTCTTCAATCATAAGAATCTTATTGGTAGTAATGACCGGAAACAGAAAGGAGTATCAATGTGCGTAACGATGGTCGGACCCCGTTAGATTTAAGACCCATACATATTGAAACAAATTTTGTAAAACATCCAGAAGGATCTGTCCTTATCTCGATTGGCGACACGAAAGTGATTTGTACGGCCAGCCTTGAAGATCGAGTTCCTCCTTTTTTACGGGGAGAAGGCAAAGGATGGGTTACAGCCGAATATTCCATGCTGCCAAGAGCCACTGAACAACGTAATATCCGTGAATCTTCTAAAGGTAAAGTTTCCGGCAGAACAATGGAAATTCAACGTCTGATCGGAAGGGCATTACGAGCCGTTGTAGACCTTGAAGTAATGGGTGAAAAGACATTATGGATCGATTGTGATGTGATTCAGGCAGACGGCGGGACAAGAACAGCTTCTATAACAGGAGCATTTGTGGCAATGGTTTTAGCCTTTGACAAAGTCAATCAGCAGTCTAAATTTTCAAGCTTCCCTGTTAAAAACTATTTGGCGGCAACCAGTGTAGGGATCAATAAAGATAATGGAATCATTTTGGATTTAAATTATGAGGAAGATTCTAGCGCATTAGTCGATTTAAATGTAGTGATGACTGGTAAGGGAGAATACGTTGAAATTCAAGGAACAGGCGAAGAAGCTACCTTTTCCCATGGCCAGCTCATTGAAATGCTAGATGTGGCTAAAAGCGGAATTCTGTCTATAATTGAAGCGCAAAAGAAGGCACTAGGCGATCTTTCAAATCGAATAAATTCGGGTGATTAGAATATGAAAGAAAAAGTTGTTATTGCTACTCAAAATAAAGGAAAAGCTAAAGAGTTTGAGGATTTGTTCGCTCCTTTTCATTTTGAAGTAGTAACCTTATTAGATCTTCCTGAGAAGTTAGATATTATCGAGGATGGGTCTACCTTTGAAGAAAATGCAATCAAAAAAGCCGAGACAATTTCTCAAAAATATAATTGTTTTACGATTGGGGATGACTCAGGGCTTATCGTTGATTTTTTAAACGGCAGACCGGGAATCTATTCAGCCCGATATGCCGGTGAAGAAAAAAATGATGAAGCCAATATTCAAAAAGTGCTGCAGGAATTAGAAGGAGTTCCGTCTGAAGACCGAACAGCCAGATTTTATTGTGCTCTTGCTTTTAGCGGACCAGGCATGAAAACAAAAACCGTCTATGGTACATGCGAAGGAATCATCCTGACTGAAAAAAGAGGCAGTAGCGGATTTGGATATGATCCAATATTTTATGTAGAGGACTTTGGCAAAACGTTAGCAGAGCTTTCTAAGGATGAAAAAAACAGGATTAGCCATAGAGGAAATGCCATCAGAAAGCTATCTCATATCCTAGACGATTGGGTTTCGGGAAGTGGCCTTACATGAAATATATCATTGTAAGTGATAGTCATGGGCTAACTAGGGAATTAGAACAGGTTGTTAGAGCCTTTCCTGATGTTGATGGGTATATTCATTGCGGTGATTCAGAACTGAATACAGATCATCCTGCAATTCTTCCCTATACAGCGGTTAATGGGAATTGTGACTGGAACGGAAATTTTCCAGATGAACAAACCATTTATAAACAGACTCACCGTTTTTTTATCACTCATGGTCATCTATATAATGTGAAAACGACTTTATTGAACCTTCATTATAAGGCATTAGAAAAGGGAGCCAGTATCGTATGTTTCGGTCATTCCCATCTTGTCGGCGCCGAAATGATTGATGGAATTCTTTATTTGAATCCAGGCAGTCTCCGTTTACCAAGAGGCCGAAAAGAGCGAACGTTTATGGTGCTGGAAATTGAAGATAAGCAAGCGGTTGTTTCTATATTAAATGTAGAGCAAATAAATGATCCGGTTGAAAAGATCAACTTTACTTTACAAGCTGTGAACAGATAAAATAATAGCGATCATGTCTTCATAACTGAAAAGAAAAGAAGTAATTATTTTTTACTTCTTTTCTATACTAATATAGAAAAAAATGATTTGAATGTGTTGACAATCAACGCGAATCTTATTATAATTATTCTTGTCCGCTAAAAAACGGCACTAATTTTTTATATTGTCCCAGTAGCTCAGCAAAGCGTAAACATCTTGAATAACTTCCTTTTAGCTTTGTTCCGACGCATCAGCTTCTAAGAATATGCTGGCAGAGGAAGGAACAGGATGGATACTAATACCGTAATTGATCTCTAATTTTTTATATTGTCCCAGTAGCTCAGCAGGATAGAGCAACAGCCTTCTAAGCTGTCGGTCGGGAGTTCGAATCTCTCCTGGGACGCTGCCAAAAAGCCTATCGATTTAATCGGTAGGCTTTTTATAATAGGAAAAAGTATAAAAAGTTTGACAGAAGCCTCATAATTAAGTAGGACTTTCTTTATCTTTCTACATAGAAATTACTTGGATAGAAGAGCTTTCGTTTGTTACACTGGGTGTACACCTTTACGGAAATGAGAGATTGTAATGAGTAAAAAGGAAGATCGAAATAACAGTAATGTTATTCCCTTTCCCAATTTAAAAGAGCGTCTAATCCAATTGGGGGCGGAAGCTCTCCAAAATGATGAGCCTGAGGAAGCAATTGATTATCTGGAGCAGGCGTTACGTTATGACGCTGAGGATGAAAGAATTCTCTGGGCCCTTATTGCATCTTATATGGAAATAAAAGAATGGAATAAGGCGAAAGGATTATGCCAGGAAATGCTCCATAAAGGGATTGGCTCTTACTATATGGTCTTCGAGACGTACATAAAAACGCTAATTGAGCTTCGTCAGTTTGAAGAAGCCAGTCGGCATATTGCGGTTTTGCTTGAAGAACAAGGAAATGAACTCAGTCCTAACGTCCAGGATCGGTTAGAGAAGCTTCTTTCTTTTATTGAAAAAAGGAAGAACCGGCCAGAACCTTCTCATGAATCTTTAGGCATAAAGATGGACGATGCCTATTGGTTTGAACATTTACAGCTGTTTCAACAGGATATTCGTCCGTTTATTAAAGAAATCGATATGATGTTAAATGAACCCGACCGTCATCCATTCATAAAATCTGTCATTCTTCATGCACTAATTGAACAAAAATATGAAAACCCGATTTCAGTAACAAAGTTTGATAAGAGAAAAACGTTCGTTCCTAAGGATGAGGAAGGATTTAATGGCCAGTTATTCTATCAGAATTTAATTACCCTTTTAAAAGAGCAATTAGAACAGGAAAATCCATCGCTTCTGGCAAATTTAAAACAATTAATCGACCGTCATTTCTTTATTCTCTTTCCCTTTCAAATGGAACCAAGCGGAGAAGAAGAGGCATGGGCCTGCGCTTACCATTTAAAGGGTATGGAACTTTATGGATTTGAAGTGAATAAAGACTTGATTTTGGCTACATATGAGACAAGTTTGGAAAGTGTTGAAACATCCATGAATCAAATACTCCTGCTAGAGTCGATTCCTTTTCCGGAACTCTAATAAAGGAAAGCAGATGCCAATTTGAAAATGGTTGAAAGCTATGGAGCGTATGATATAATGTAATGGTTGCATTATGATGAGAATACAACTAAGTCCATAAAATTTTTTGGATTTAGCGTGCTATAATCTATTTTTCTGATTACATCGTATTGAAAAATGATTGGCATGAAACACGTATTTTTAAAGAAAAAATTAAACCACAATTATATATTTTTGTTGGAGGGAACTGTATGTCTGCAAAATGGGAAAAGCTTGAAGGGAACACTGGTGTCCTAACAGTAGAAGTGGATGCTCAAACTGTAAACGCCGCATTAGATCAAGCATTTAAAAAAGTGGTAAAACAAATTAATGTACCTGGTTTCAGAAAAGGGAAAATGCCGCGTGCAATTTTTGAAAAACGTTTTGGTGTGGAATCCCTATACCAGGATGCATTAGATATTATTTTACCAGAAGCTTATTCAAAAGCTGTCGAAGAAATGAATATTGAGCCGGTTGACCGTCCTGAAATCGACATCGAGCAAATCGAAAAAGGCAGTCCGCTTGTTTTTAAAGCAACTGTAACGGTTAAGCCTGAAGTTAAACTTGGTGAATATAAAGGTCTTGAAGTTACGCAACTTGAACGTGAAGTAACAGATGAAGACGTTCAAAATGAATTGAAAAAAATTCAAGAGCAACATGCGGAGCTATCCGTTAGAGAAGAAGGCGCAGCTGAGACGGGCGATACAGTAATAATTGATTTTGAAGGATTCGTTGATGGTGAAGCCTTTGAAGGCGGAAAAGCTGAAAACTATTCTCTGGAACTTGGTTCTAACTCCTTTATTCCTGGTTTTGAAGAGCAATTAATTGGTGTAGAAGCTGGAGCAGAAAAAGATGTTGAGGTTACTTTCCCAGAAGAGTATCACGCTTCTGAATTAGCAGGTAAACCAGCAGTATTTAAAGTAAAAGTTCATGAAATTAAAACAAAAGTTCTGCCAGAGCTAGATGATGAATTTGCGGTAGATGTAGACGAAGAAGTAGAAACATTAGACGCATTAAAAGAAAAAATCAAAAATCGTCTAAAAGAGCAAAAAGAACAAGATGCTGACCAACACCTTCGTGATACAGTCGTTGAAAAAGCTGCTGATAATGCAGAAATTGATATTCCAGAAGCCATGATTACAACTGAAACAGACCGGATGATTCAAGAGTTTGGCCAACGCCTGCAAATGCAAGGACTTAACTTAGAATTATACTACCAATTCTCTGGTCAAGATGAGGCTGCTCTAAGAGAGCAAATGAAAGAAGAAGCAGAAAATCGTGTTCGTATTAATTTAGTTCTAGAAGCGATTGCAAATGCTGAAAATCTTGAGGCTTCAGAAGAAGACATAGAAAAAGAACTAGAATCTATGTCTTCCCAATTTAACCTCGCAGTTGATCAAATTAAGACAGCTCTTGGTAATCTCGACGGTCTTAAAGCAGACATTAAAATTAAAAAGGCAATTGAGTTTCTTGTGGAAAACAGCAAATCTGTTGCATAATAATAAGTAATCAAACAAAGGCGCGATATTACATCGTGCCTTTGTTTCCACATTAAGATGTTTTTTGGATTTTTTTACAGTTGCGAAAATGAACGTCTGGAAGTATTCTAGATAAAAGGATCCGAATCTTGGCAAGAAATGAAAAGAAATTCATACATAATCACGGTTGAAGCAATAGAGAAATGGAAACCATTAAGAATAAGCCTATTTTTTGCAGGAATGAATCTGATCATTTCCCGTACATACTTATTTGTGTTACAATGCAATACATATTCGAGGTTAAAGTCTGGTTTGAATTTTTATTATGTTTTCTTTTCTCCAGTTCGGATCAAATCAAAGGGGTGAAAAGATGTTTAAGTTTAACGATGAGAAAGGACAAGTTAAATGCTCATTTTGTGGTAAAACACAGGATCAAGTAAGGAAAATCGTTGCGGGTCCTGGTGTATATATATGTGATGAGTGTATAGAGCTTTGTACTGAGATCGTAGAAGAAGAGCTTGGAACAGAAGAAGAAGTTGAATTTAAAGATGTTCCAAAACCAAGAGAGATCCGGGAAATTTTGGACGATTATGTAATTGGTCAAGAACAGGCAAAAAAATCTCTAGCTGTTGCGGTATACAACCATTACAAGCGAATTAATTCAAATAGTAAGATTGATGAAGTGGAATTGGCTAAAAGTAACATATGTTTAATCGGACCTACGGGGAGCGGTAAAACATTACTAGCCCAAACTTTGGCCCGAATATTAAATGTTCCTTTTGCTATTGCCGATGCAACATCGCTAACAGAGGCAGGCTATGTAGGGGAAGATGTAGAAAACATTCTCCTAAAACTGATTCAGTCAGCTGATTATGATGTTGAAAAAGCAGAAAAAGGAATTATTTATATCGATGAAATTGATAAAATTGCCCGTAAATCTGAAAATCCTTCCATTACCCGTGATGTTTCAGGTGAAGGGGTTCAGCAAGCCTTATTAAAGATTTTGGAAGGTACAGTGGCAAGTGTTCCGCCTCAAGGCGGCAGAAAGCATCCGCATCAAGAGTTTATTCAAATAGATACATCCAACATCCTCTTTATTTGCGGGGGGGCATTTGATGGAATCGAACAAATCATTAAACGCCGCTTAGGTCAAAAAGTGATTGGTTTCGGTGCTGATACCAAACAAAATGAAGTAGAGCAAAAGCATCTTTTATCTAAAGCATTACCTGAAGACTTGCTTCGTTTTGGATTAATCCCTGAATTTATTGGCCGTCTGCCAGTATTGGCAAGCCTTGAGCCACTAGATGAAGGGGCTTTAATTGAAATTTTAACAAAGCCCAAAAATGCGTTAGTCAAGCAATATCAAAAAATGCTGGAGCTAGATGATGTTGAGCTTGAGTTCGAAGAAGATGCCCTTACAGAAATTGCCAAAAAAGCAATTGAACGAAAAACAGGTGCACGCGGACTTCGTTCCATCATTGAATCTATTATGCTTGATGTGATGTTTGATCTTCCTTCCCGTGATGATATCCAAAAATGTATCATTACTAAGGAAACTGTAACTGATCAGAAACCGCCAAAACTGCTTTTAGCAGATGGTACGGAAGTTCCGTTTGAAACAAAAAATACGGCTTGATTATGACGAAGAAGCTGACCCATGGGGGTCAGCTTTTTTTATGATACAAGGGGACGGTTCTTGTGTTTCATTTTGCGATGTTTAATAAAGTACGGGTATTTCAAGATTTTTGAAAAGGATTGGGGAGAACGCCCGAAAAGCTTTACCTCCCGCCCAATTAATCGGAATTACCGCCCAAAAACTAAAACGCTCGCCCAATAATATGCAAGAACCACCCAAATAAATCAAAATCTCGCCCAATAAACTCGATAAAAGCTCATAAACCCTGCGAACCGCCCAATTACTTCCATTCCCCCGCACCCTATTCAGAAATCAATGTAAAACGCATAAACTCCGCATTTTAAACATCCATTTATTTACTGATTTCTCTTGTTTATTCCTTTCCGACAACGGAGATACTAGTTTTTAAAGATAAGCTTGGCAGATGCCTTCGTCATATTTGAAGCCTCAAAATGTACATTTTTACATAAGTCCAAGTGGAAATTAAAATCTAATGAGATTCAGGAGGGAAAGGGATGAGTTGGACAGGTATCGCATTAATGATCCAATTGTTTTTCGGGATCATTATCGGTCTTTACTTTTGGAATTTACTTAAAAGCCAACGTACTCAGAAGGTAACAATAGACAAAGAGTCGCGCAAAGAGATGGAGCAATTGCGCAAACTTCGATCCATCAAGCTGACAGAACCCCTTGCAGAGAAAGTAAGACCATCTAGTTTTGCTGATATTATCGGGCAAGAAGATGGGATTAAATCATTGAAGGCGGCTCTTTGCGGACCAAATCCGCAGCACGTTATTATTTATGGGCCGCCAGGTGTTGGGAAAACAGCAGCTGCCCGTCTGGTACTTGAAGAAGCTAAGAAAAATATGAAGTCTCCTTTTCGCCGATCGGCTATTTTTGTAGAGCTTGATGCAACTACCGCACGATTTGATGAAAGAGGAATTGCTGACCCCTTAATTGGCTCTGTTCATGATCCGATTTATCAGGGAGCCGGTGCAATGGGGCAGGCTGGTATTCCGCAGCCAAAACAAGGAGCAGTAACGAATGCTCATGGCGGAGTTTTATTTATTGATGAAATTGGGGAACTGCACCCCATTCAAATGAATAAACTGTTAAAAGTATTAGAGGATCGCAAGGTGTTTTTAGAGAGTGCTTATTATAGTGAAGAGAATAACCAAATTCCTAATCATATTCACGATATCTTTAAGAATGGCTTGCCTGCAGATTTCCGGCTAGTCGGAGCCACGACGCGGACACCGAACGAAATTCCGCCTGCGATTCGATCAAGATGTATGGAGGTTTTCTTTAGAGAGTTAGACCCAGATGAAATTGCGATAGTGGCACAGCGGGCTGCTGAAAAAGTCAACCTCTCTTTAAGTAATCAAGGATTAGAACTATTGTCTTTCTATGCAAGAAATGGCCGTGAAGCCGTCAATTTAGTTCAAATTGCGGCTGGGCTAGCGATTACCGAAGACAGAAATTATATTAAAGACGAAGATATCGAATGGGTGATTCATTCTAGTCAGCTATCTCCAAGAATGGAAAGGAAAATTAATGACAAATCATCGATCGGATATGTGAATGGCCTTGCAGTTTATGGCCCTAACAGTGGTGCCTTATTAGAGATTGAAGTAACCGCTTTACACGCTAAAGATAAAGGAAGTATCAACATTACTGGGATTGTAGAAGAAGAAAGTATCGGAAATTCAAGCAAGTCTGTGCGCCGGAAAAGTATGGCCCGCGGTTCGATTGAAAATGTCATTACGGTTCTTCGTTCAATGGGCGTACCAGCAAGTGAATATGATTTACATATCAACTTCCCGGGTGGTATTCCGGTTGATGGTCCGTCTGCAGGAATTGCAATAGCGACTGGTATTTACTCCGCTATTTTTAAGCAGCCTGTCAAACATGATATTGCCATGACAGGAGAAATCAGTATTCATGGCAATGTCAAACCGGTTGGCGGTATTTTAGCAAAAGTTAAGGCAGCAAAACAAGCGGGTGCTAAAACGGTCATCATTCCTGAAGAAAATATACAAACCATGTTAAAAGAGGTAGATGGAATCAAAATAGTTCCTGTGTCCCATTTAAGGGAAGTATTTGATCTGGCATTTGTTGATCAGCATTTAGATGAACATATTGTACCTCAGGCGATAGAGCTTTCGAAAAAGGAAAGTGTTTAGGGGCTAATGAAAGAAAGCTTCGGGGCTTATGCGAACCGAAGCTTTTATTTTTAGATAAGATAGTATAAACTTTGAACTTAGGTAACTGTCTAGCTCCAGGCGCATGCGCCTCCGATCGATAGGTCAACATCGTCTTCCTGACAGTCGTCGTGTTTCCTTTTTCTCACTGTATTAAAGGCGAGGCGACTGCCCAGCTCCGACAAGGCAAAGAAAAGACTGCGGCGTGGCGCAGTTTGCCACAGAGCAGTGCAGCTAGACTTGCGGGGCTAGGAGTCACAGCTAGATTAAGCGAAAGTAAAGTCCATACGTCGCTGAACGGGCGCTTGCGCTTTTCGATCTTGCTTGTTTAGTTCGTAATTGTTAAAGTTTTTGTGGCATGATAATATTGCAGGGCGCAATAATACATAAAATTTTATCTGGAAGGTTTATTTTTGTACAAAGTGAATGAGCTAGTATAAAATGATGAATACATGAGAGCAACTGGAGGTGTTACCATGGCCCATAAGAAAAAGATAACGGTACCCTTATTGCCATTAAGAGGACTTCTTGTCTTTCCTACAATGGTGTTACATTTGGATGTGGGACGGGATAAATCAGTTCAATCACTCGAAGAAGCTATGATTGATGATCATCTTATCTTTTTAACGACGCAAAAAAATACAGGGACTGAAAATCCATCTAAAGAAGATGTGTATCTATATGGAACCATTACTAAAATAAAGCAAATGTTAAAATTGCCTAATGGCACAATCCGCGTTTTAGTCGAAGGGCTAAAGCGTGCAAAGTTAATTGATTTTGATGACAAAGGTACTTATTTAGCTGCAACAGTGGAAACTGTTGAAATTGAAGATGAAAAAGATATTGAAAAAGAAGCCCTGATGAGGACTTTACTTGATTATTTTGAGCAGTATATCAAAATATCCAAGAAGGTTTCTGCTGAAACATTTGCGTCCGTGACTGATATAGAAGAACCGGGCCGTTTGGCAGATATTATTACGTCTCATCTGCCAATTAAATTAAAGGATAAGCAGCTGGTCTTAGAAACTTTAGATGTTTCAAGAAGACTCAATACAGTTATTCAATTTTTGCATAATGAAAAGGAAGTCCTTCAATTAGAGAAGAAAATCGGACAGCGTGTCAAACGTTCAATGGAAAGAACGCAAAAAGAATACTACCTTCGTGAACAAATGAAGGCGATCCAAAAAGAGTTAGGCGAAAAAGAAGGGAAAACAGGTGAGGTTGCGGAACTGACTGAAAAAATTGAAGAGTCAGGAATGCCTGAGCATGTTTTAAATGCCGCTAAGAAAGAATTAGAACGGTATGAGAAGGTTCCATCCAACTCTGCCGAAAGCGCTGTGATTCGTAATTATATCGACTGGCTAATCGCGCTTCCTTGGAAAAAAGAAACAAAAGATGATATTAATTTGAAAAAAGCTGAAAAAATCCTAAATGACGAGCATTATGGTCTTGATAAAGTAAAAGAGAGGGTTTTAGAATATCTCGCTGTTCAAAAACTGACCAATTCTTTAAAGGGGCCAATCCTTTGCTTAGCAGGACCTCCCGGGGTCGGGAAAACAAGTTTGGCTAAGTCGATCGCTACCTCATTAGGCAGAAACTTTGTCCGGGTCTCTCTTGGCGGTGTTCGTGATGAATCTGAAATTAGAGGGCATAGACGGACATATGTAGGGGCAATGCCAGGACGCATCATTCAGGGAATGAAAAAAGCGGGAACGATTAATCCTGTTTTCTTGCTGGATGAAATTGATAAAATGTCTAGTGATTTTAAAGGGGATCCATCTTCTGCGATGCTAGAAGTATTGGATCCGGAGCAAAATAGTAACTTTAGTGATCATTATATTGAAGAAACCTATGATTTATCTAAAGTAATGTTTATTGCCACCGCTAATAATCTCGCTACGATTCCAGAACCATTGCGTGATCGGATGGAAATTATTACGATTGCCGGATATACAGAGATTGAAAAGCTCCATATAGCTAAAAATCACTTGATTCTCAAGCAAATAAAAGAACATGGTTTACAAAAGTCCCATATCCAATTCCGGGATGATGCGATTACAAAAATTATCCGCTATTACACTCGTGAAGCTGGTGTGAGGAGCCTTGAAAGACAGATTGCCTCAATCTGCCGAAAAGCAGCGAGAGTCATCGTTTCCGAGGAACGCAAAAAAGTAGTCGTTACGGAAAAAGTGGTAGAAGAATATTTAGGCAGACCTAGATTCAGATACGGTCAGGCTGAGATGGAAAACCAAGTCGGAGTGGCTACAGGATTGGCGTACACTACAGTCGGGGGAGATACTTTGCAAATCGAGGTCTCTCTGTCTCCTGGAAAAGGAAAGCTTGTCTTAACCGGGAAGCTTGGCGATGTGATGAAAGAATCTGCCCAAACGGCATTTAGTTATGTTCGTTCGAAAGCGGCAGAGCTTGGTATCCCTGAGGATTTCCATGAAAAACATGATATTCATATCCATGTTCCAGAAGGTGCTGTTCCTAAGGACGGTCCTTCGGCTGGAATAACGATCGCTACGGCCCTCGTCTCTGCTTTAACTGGTGAACCAATCCGAAAAGAAGTAGGGATGACCGGGGAAATTACATTACGCGGCCGGGTATTGCCAATTGGCGGTGTAAAAGAGAAATCTCTTGGTGCGCACCGTGCGGGACTAACAACGATTTTACTGCCAAAGGACAATGAAAAGGATCTTGAAGAAGTGCCTGAGGAAATCCGGAATGATTTAGATTTTATCCTTGTCTCACATGTCGATGAAGTCTTAAAACAGGCGCTTTTAGGTGGCTCTCAATGATTATTCATCAGGCAGAAATCTATATAAGCGCCGTTAAACCCGAGCAGTATCCGCCTGGCCGTGAACCAGAATTTGCGCTAGCTGGCCGGTCTAATGTAGGAAAATCTTCATTTATCAATAAAATGTTAAATCGAAAAAATTTAGCACGAACTTCATCTAAACCGGGAAAAACGCAAACGTTAAACTTCTATCATATCAATGAATCCTTCTACTTTGTTGATGTACCGGGGTATGGATATGCCAAGGTCTCCAAAAAGGAGCGGGAAGCGTGGGGAAGGATGATGGAAACTTATTTCTCGACAAGAGAACAGCTAAAAGCAGTAGTTCTAATTGTCGATTTACGGCATCCCCCTTCAAAAGATGATGTGATGATGTACGATTTTCTTAAGCATTATGGTCTAAGGTGTTTGGTTGTTGCTACAAAGGCAGATAAAGTGCCAAGAGGAAAGTGGCAGAAGCATTTAAAAAACGTGAAGGAAACTCTAGGATTTGATCCGGATGATCATATCCTTGTCTTTTCATCTGAAACAGGGGAAGGAAAAGATCAGGCGTGGGGAATTATCCAATCCTATCTATAAAAAATACCGGCACTGTGCCGGTATTTTTTTGCATATTTTATTTTCTTTTAAAAAACAATAAAACAAGTCCAAATATGATGAAAACAAGTGGCCAGAATCTTTGGATGAAGGCGATGCTGCTTTCTAAGACACCAATACCGGTGGCCACTTTATCAGAAAACAATAAGAAGACTGCTAATATTAAGAAGGAAAGTCCGACTGCAAGACCATCGCCCTTCTTTTGGTAATATAAAAGAAACCCTAAAGCGATGACCAACACAAAAACGCCAAAGTGGCTGGCCCAAAGCGCTAATTGTGAAACTACGTGAAAATGAATTCCAATACCAGTAAAAATCACACCTGGAATAATACTTTCATAGTCTTTTCCTATGTATGCCTGACCTAGAAAGGCAAGCCCAATTATTGCTAAAAGAGTTGGCCAGGATTGAAGAAAGCCCCAGCCTGGAATCCAGTCATCAATGAAAAAGTAACATCCAAAGCCCAAAAGTAAAATCCCTGGAAAAATTCGATTCTTCATTTCTCTCTCTCCTATGTTAATTACTTGAATCTCTCGTCTTTTTTTGATACTGTACGTATGAGAGCTGTCGAAGGTTGGAAAATAATCATAAAATTTGTCTGACCCTTTAAGATTAGCATAGTTTTCGAAATGTGTTCACATTTAATTTTAGGTATTGCGCCCTAGAGTAGTATAATACATATGGGAAGATTTGAATGGAAAAGGACGTTAATGGGGGTGTCCGAATCATGCATATTTTATCAGTTGGTTTAAATTTTAAAACTGCACCTGTCGAAATTCGCGAGCGATTGTCTTTTCAAGAGGAAGACCTTAAGCTTGCCATGCAGCAGTTAAGCAAACAAAAAAGTATTCTTGAAAACGTTATTGTATCAACCTGTAACCGTACTGAAGTTTATGCGGTTGTGGATCAGTTGCATACAGGACGGTATTATATCAAGGATTTTCTCGCGCAATGGTTTAACATCGATAAGGATGAATTCTCCCCATACCTATTCTTTTATGAAAATGAACATGCTGTAGAGCATTTATTTAGAGTAAGCTGTGGCTTGAATTCAATGGTGCTTGGCGAAACACAAATTCTCGGACAAGTCCGATCAAGCTTTATGATCGGTCAAGAAGAACATACAACAGGCACGATTTTTAATCACTTATTTAAAGAAGCTATTACAATTGCTAAAAAAGGTCATTCAGAAACTGAGATTGGTTCAAATGCAGTATCTGTAAGTTATGCTGCAGTTGAATTAGCCAAAAAAATCTTCGGATCCCTTAAAGATCAGCATGTTTTAATTATTGGTGCTGGGAAAATGGGAGAATTGGCAGCAGAAAACCTTTATGGCAATGGTGTTGAAAAAGTAACAGTCGTAAACCGGACTTTTGAAAAGGCGAAAGTCTTAGCCGATAAATTTTCAGGACATGCTAAGTCCCTGCAAGAATTACAGTGTGCGCTTTTAGAAGCAGATATCGTGATTAGTTCTACGGGTGCACAAGGATATATGATTACCAAAGAAATGATGGCTGATGTTGAAAGAATCCGCAAGGGCCGTCCTATTTTCATGGTGGATATTGCTGTTCCGCGGGACCTGGATCCTGCGATTTCAGAACTGGAAAGTGTCTTCCTGTACGATATTGATGATTTAGAAGGTATTGTAGAAGCTAATCTGGCTGAAAGAAAGAAAGCAGCAGAGCAAATTGAAATTATGATAGAAGAAGCCATTGTTGCATTTAGCCAATGGATCAATACATTAGGCGTTGTACCTGTTATTAACGCACTGCGTGAGAAAGCTTTGGCTATTCAGGCAGAAACAATGAAGAGTATTGAAAGAAAGCTTCCTAACTTAACAGAACGAGAACAAAAGGTGTTAAATAAGCATACGAAGAGTATTATTAACCAGCTGTTAAAGGAACCGATTCTTCAAATTAAGGAGCTTGCTGCTGAACCTAATGCAGAAGAATCAATTGCATTATTTACGAAGATTTTTGGAATTGAACAGTCCTTGGAAGAACAAAAACTAAGACTACAGCAGCCTTCGTTCCAAACGAATAAAAAGAATACCGCTGTGGAGTCTCTATCATAAACAAGCGGGGTTACGCCTATGTTAGACATATTTTTGACAAGGCTACATGAGCTGATGGTTATTTTATATGCCATCAGCATCTTGTTTTATTTTATAGATTTTATTGATACAAATCGGAAGGCGAACCGGATCGCATTTTGGTTACTAGCAATTGTTTGGTTAATGCAAACAATTTTTTTGTGTTTCTATGTAATCGAAATCGGCCGTTTCCCGGTACTGACTATCTTTGAGGGTCTTTATTTTTATGCCTGGGTTCTTGTAACCTTGTCGTTAACGATCAATAAGCTTTTAAAAATGGACTTTATTGTGTTTTTTACTAATATTCTTGGATTTATTATTATTGCGATCCACACATTTGCCCCAGCCCACACAGATTCAAATGTGATGGCAGAGAGGTTAATATCTGAACTATTATTTACGCATATAACGATGGCCATCTTGTCATATGCAGCATTTTCATTATCTTTTGTATTTTCCATTGTTTATTTAATCCAGTACGATTTATTAAAACGGAAAAAATGGGGGCAGCGGCTGCGTCGGCTCAGTGATTTAACAAAGCTTGAAACCATGTCTTATATACTAAATATAATTGGCGTCCCGATTTTTCTGTTAAGTTTAATACTGGGCATTCAATGGGCATTTTTAAAGCTTCCCGGTTTAATTTGGTATGACCCTAAAATTATCGGATCATTTATTGTTCTCATTGTGTATAGTGTGTTCCTTTACATGAAGGTAAGACGGCAAAAATCAGGAAAATCCCTAGCACTATGGAACATTGCTTCATTTTTAATCGTATTAATTAATTTTTTCTTGTTTGGAAGTCTGTCTTCCTTTCATTTTTGGAACACATAATAGGAGGGATTTGTCATGCGGAACTTTACGGTTGGTTCACGAAGAAGTCAGCTGGCTCTAACGCAAACGAGATGGGTGCTATCGCAATTGGAGCAATTAAATGGAAAGGATCTTGATTTTACCTTGCATGAAATTGTCACCAAAGGCGATCAGATTTTGGATGTGACCCTATCAAAAGTTGGCGGCAAAGGTTTGTTTGTGAAAGAGATTGAGCAGGCATTATTTGATGGGAAAATTGATTTTGCGGTACATAGTATGAAGGATATGCCAGCAGAATTGCCAAAGGGTCTGATCATTGGCTGTATCCCGGCACGGGAGGATCATCGCGACGTCCTAATTTCGAAAGGGCATGTTCCATTAGATGAACTTCCATCGGGTGCCGTTGTCGGGACAAGCAGTTTGAGAAGATCCGCACAAATTTTAGCGAAAAGACCGGATTTAACGATTAAGTGGATTCGGGGTAACATTGATACCCGCCTGAAAAAGCTAGAAACGGAAGATTATGATGCAATTATTTTGGCTGCAGCAGGATTAGCGCGGATGGGCTGGTCTAAAGAAGTAGTTACTCAGTACATTGACCCCGATATTTGCATTCCCGCAGTGGGTCAGGGCGCTCTGGCGATTGAATGCAGAGAGGATCACGAAGAGCTGTTAAATATCTTAAAACCGCTTCATTCCGAAGAGACAGCCAGGGCTGTAATCGCAGAAAGAGAATTCCTTCAAAAAATGGAAGGCGGATGCCAGGTACCAATTGGCGGATATGCCTCCATTAAGGATAATGGCAACATTTCGATGATGGCACTCATTGCCGCTCCAGATGGAAAGATTATCTACAAAGAGATAGTAGAAGGAACTGATCCGATTCAAGTCGGAAAAGAAGCAGCTGAATTGCTTTCAAGCCATGGTGCTAAAGAGTTAATTGACCAGGTAAAGCAGGAGCTGGACCAATAATGTATTCGGATCAGCCTTTAAAAGGGTATCATGTCTTATTTCCAAGAGGCGGAGAGGCTGCTAAGAAGTTTGCCCATTCGGTTGAACAAGCTGGAGGGGTACCATATATTGCTCCACTGATAGATTTTCAGCCTATTGATTTTTCTATCTTACATGAAAGCTATAATTGGATTATTTTCACTAGTCAAAATGCGGTTACCTATTTTTTTGAGAAAGTAAAAGCTGAGAGTCTTTCAGCTAAAATTGCTGCGGTCGGAAAAAAAACGGCAGCAGCAGTCGAAAAGAGAGGACTGTCTGTTCAATTTACTCCCAGTGTTTATGTAGCGGATGTCTTTGTGCAGGAATTTGCTGGAGTTATGCAAGGCATGGATAGAATCCTTTTACCAAGAGGAAACCTGGCAGGGCCAACTATTAAAAATGAATTAACAGCCAAAGGGGCCTTCGTTGAAGATCCGATTGTATATGAAACCTACTTTCCAGAAAAAAGCCGGGAACTGCTAAGCGAGCTTTTAGAACAAAGAATACAAAACTTTATCATTGCTTTTACAAGTCCTTCGACCGTACAGCATTTTATGGATGTCTATTTAATGAAAAAAGGTAGGATTGAAGAAAAAGCATTTATCTACGCAGTAATCGGTTCTTCTACCCGGAAAGCATTAAAAGCATACGGAATCGAGGCAGATATTATACCAGAGCAATATACGTTCGACGATTTGTTTCAAGCGATTGTAAAATATATTAAATCAGGAGGTTGTATAAATGCATGATTTAGATTTTAGACGCCATCGCCGTCTGCGACAATCTGATGGAATCCGTAATATGGTTAGAGAAACTAGACTTTCTCCAAGTGATTTAATGTATCCGCTGTTTGTTGTTGAAGGGGAAGGAATTAAAAATGAAATTTCGTCGATGCCGGGTGTCTTCCAACTCTCTCTTGATTATCTAAAAGAAGAAATGGAAGAAGTAGTTTCCCTAGGAATCCCTTCCGTTATTTTGTTCGGGGTACCGTCTCATAAAGACCCGGTTGGTTCAGAAGCATACAACGATGAAGGAATTGTCCAAAAAGCAACCAGATTAATCAAGAAACATTTCCCGGAACTTGTTGTTGTCGTAGATAATTGCCTGTGCCAATATACGGATCATGGTCATTGCGGAGTTCTTAGAGATGGTCAAGTCGATAATGATCCATCTTTAGAACTGTTAACCAAAACGGCTGTCAGCCAGGCAAAAGCAGGCGCTGATATTATTGCACCATCTAATATGATGGATGGATTTGTTGCAGCAATTCGCCAAGGTTTAGATCAAGCTGGATTCTCTCATGTTCCGATTATGTCATACGGGGTGAAATATGCTTCCGCTTTTTATGGCCCATTCCGAGATGCTGCTCATAGTACTCCTCAATTTGGGGATCGCAAGACGTATCAAATGGACCCAGCCAATCGCTTAGAGGCGATGAAAGAAGCTCTAACTGATATGGAGGAAGGAGCCGATTTCCTTATTATCAAACCTGCTCTATCCTATTTAGATATTATTCGGGAAGTACGAAATGAGATTTTCGTACCGATTGTTGCTTACAATGTCAGCGGTGAATACGCAATGGTTAAAGCAGCGGCTCAAAATGGCTGGATTGATGAGAAGAAGACTGTACTTGAAATGTTTACAAGCATGAAACGTGCTGGAGCGAACATTATCATGACCTACCATGCAAAAGAAGCAGCCAGATGGATGAAAGAAGAACTTTAATCCGATTTAGGAGGTTGAACTTATGAGATCCTACGAACGTTCAAAGGAAGCATATAAACAGGCGCTCGAATTAATGCCGGGCGGGGTTAATAGCCCGGTCCGAGCCTTTAAATCTGTGGATATGGACCCGATTTTTATGGAAAGAGGGAAAGGGTCAAAGATTTATGACATTGATGGCAATGAGTATATTGATTATGTTCTTTCTTGGGGACCGCTTATCCTCGGCCATGCCAATGATACAGTGGTAGAAGCGATCAAAAAAGTCGCTGAATCCGGTACAAGTTTTGGGGCGCCGACACTGGTTGAAAATAAATTAGCTGAGCTCGTAAAAGAAAGAGTTCCTTCTATTGAAATTATTCGGATGGTGTCATCAGGAACTGAGGCAACTATGAGCGCTCTTCGCTTAGCGCGAGGCTATACAGGCAGAAATAAGATTTTGAAATTTGAAGGCAGCTACCATGGGCATGGAGATTCTCTTTTAATTAAAGCCGGTTCAGGTGTCGCAACTCTTGGTCTCCCTGACAGTCCAGGCGTACCTGAAAGTATTGCCAAAAATACAATTACTGTTCCTTATAACGACATCGAAAACACTAAATTAGTATTTGAAAAATTCGGTGATGATATAGCTTGTGTGATTGTCGAACCAGTCGCTGGGAATATGGGAGTCGTTCCGCCAGTCCCAGGATTTCTTGAAACACTCCGCGAAATTACCGATCAATATGGAGCTCTATTAATTTTTGATGAAGTGATGACAGGCTTTAGGGTTGGCTATAACTGTGCCCAGGGGTATTATGGCATTACTCCAGACCTAACTTGTCTTGGTAAAGTAATTGGCGGCGGACTGCCTGTAGGAGCATTTGGCGGAAAGGCAGAAATTATGAAGCAAATAGCACCGTCTGGTCCGATTTATCAGGCTGGTACGTTATCAGGAAACCCATTAGCGATGACAGCCGGATATGAAACATTACGTCAATTAACACCAGAAACCTATAATGATTTTGTAAATAAAGGCGACCGCCTCGAAACTGGTATTAAACAAGCAGCTGAAAAATACAATATTCCACTATGTGTGAATCGGGCGGGTTCAATGATCGGTTTCTTTTTTACTAATGAAAAGGTCATCAATTATGACACAGCTAAAACTTCTAACTTGGAGTTTTTTGCTTCCTATTATAGAGAAATGGCAAACGAAGGAATCTTTTTGCCTCCTTCTCAATTTGAAGGGTTGTTCTTATCGACAACTCATACAGATGAAGATATTGAGAAAACGATTCAAGCGATTGAGAAAGCTTTTGCGTCCCTTGTATAATTCTATTTTTACTAGAAAAATCCTTTACACGAGGCAGGTGTGAAGGATTTTTTTATGAAAGTAAATTCACATTGGTCCGACCTAAATAAACCATGGAACTCGTGCATTAATTGCATCGATCCACTTCAAGTTATCGGACTCCGCTGCAAATTCCTAAAAAGCGCTACAATATTCAAGAGGTCGCTCCAAACTAGCGAAAAGCGCTCCAATCCACTCCAATCCACTCCAATCCATGAAGACTTTCTCTAAACACTAATCCCCCCACTTAAATCCCCATTACACTCCCCCACCCTCTTAAGAAGTTTTTCCCAATCCATTCACACTTCTGTTCATAAAATGTCTTTACTTCTCATAAAGTGTTAATGACATACTGAACTTTAAATGAAGTCATGAAAGGAGGAGTCCCTTTGACTCAAGGAAATACTTCATATTTACGATTTTCCTTAGAGGAGTCTGTCTGGTTTCGAAAGGGACAGGAAGTAGCAGAGCTTCTATCTATTTCGCTTGAACCAAATGTGACAATTCAGGAGAAGGAACTATATGTAGCGATTCGTGGCTCCTTAGAATTAACGGGTGAATATAGACAAGTGGAAAAGCATGAGGAGAACGAAGAGGATGAATTGACGTCCGGAAGATATGTGCGGGTAAGTGAGTCGAGTGATGAAGATTGTTACGTATTTCAGCATTATTTCCCTGTGGACATTACGATTCCGACGAACAGGGTCAATAGTCTGCATGAATTAGATGTCAATGTGGATAGTTTTGACTATGTTCTCCCAGAAAATAACTGTCTGAAGCTTTCGGCAGACTTGACAGTTACGGGGGTAAGAGGACACGAAGAAACATCCGAATTAGATGAAGATCAAAATGAAAATCTAACTGAGGAAGAAGAAACAGAAGAAGCACAAGAAGAAAACGTACTGCTATACCGTTCCACAGAAGATGACGAGCTAGATGAAGACGATGAAGAGTATACGTATGTAGATGAATCGGAGGATCAAGAAGAAAGCTATTCATTTTCGGCAGAAGCAAGAAAACCTTATGAACCGGCTGAAGAAGAAGAGGCTGTTCCGATTCATATTGCATATCAGGCAAATAAGTTTCCGTCTTTCCCTGCCGTCGACGAAACAGACAAAATAAATGTTAGAGGGGAAAACGATGATTCTCCTATTTCAAAAGAGGAAGAAGACGGATTTGTTGAAAATCTCTTTGAATCCTCCTCATCACAGCAAGCTGGAGAGTACCAGGGAGCAGAAGAACAGGCCGAACTAGAAGTAGAGGCAGAAGAAGATAAGAAAAATGTTAAGATGCAAACCCTGAAACAGAAAACGGCCAAAGGAAAAGGGATCTCGCTTGCAGAGTTTTTTGCTAGAAAAACAGAAGAAGAAGCATCGGCCAGAATGAAGATTTACTTCGTCCAGCAGGGAGAAAGTGTCGAGCAGATTGCTGAGCGCTATGAAATCAGTGTGCAGCAGCTCTTAAAGGTTAATCAGTTAGAGGCACACGAAGAGATTCATGACGGGCAGGTCTTATATATTCCTGAGGTAAGGAAACCAGTGATTCATAAAAAATAGTGGCAGCGAGCAGGAAGGTTTTTCTTTCCTGCTCTTTCTCCTATTTTTTACTTTATGAAAGTATAAAATTTTAGCAATGAGGTATATTTTACGATGTTAAAATTTTTAGGAATAAAGTACGACGGGCAGGAGACATGAGTCAAGCTATACATCAGGCCGTGGCGCTTCGAACGAGATAAGTGCAACTGCGCATCACGCCTCGCCTTTTGCGAGGCTCGCCAATCGGCGAGATTTAATTACCGCATGTTAATAGAAGCATGGAAAGGGGTAAGGGGAAATGTCCGAAACGGATGCCCTCACTACGGTTAAGCCAATTCTAAGTCAATATGGAATGAGGCCGCATTATGTTGAAAAGATTGGCTCAGCCTACAAAATATATTCAAATCTGGGGACATTCGCCTTAAAAGAGGCAAGTCCTTATAAAGGCATGAATTTTGTCCGAAACATTCATTTGCTTTTTCAAAAGGGTTATAACCGGATTGTCCCCATATATCCTACCCCAGATGGGCGTTATGCAGTACTTTACCAAAACCGTCTGTTTTATTTAATGCCTTGGGTCGCCAATGAACATACAGAAGACCGGAGTAGCAAACAAAAGCAATTGTTTCGGGAGTTAGCCCGGCTGCACACCTTATCATTAAAAGAAGTCGAATTGACAGAAGAGGATACGGCAAATCATTATGAAGAGACAAAAGCGGCTTGGGAGAAAGAATCACTGATGTTAGATGAGATCATTGAAGCTTGTGAACAGAAGTGGTATATGTCCCCATTTGAATTAATGTTTTGTACGTATTATCACAATGTAAAACAAGCCCTTCAATTCGCAATTCGAAAACTCGACGATTGGTATGAAAAAGCAAAGGATTCGAAAAAGATGAGAATGGTCATTGTTCATGGGAAGGTAGCACCTGATCATTTCCTATTTGATGAAAGAGGCTATGGTTATTTTATTAACTTTGAAGAATCCCGTTATGCGGCTCCTCACCATGACCTCCTGCCATATGTAGCACGGGAGTGTGAGGGACAGCCGAAACAGAATGAAGATATCGTGGAATGGATTTATACGTATACAAATCATTTTGCCCTAAGAGACCCAGAAATTGATCTTTTAATCAGCTACCTGGCCTATCCGCTTCCAATCATCCAGGTGCTTGAGAAATACTATAAAAGTACCTCAAAATTTAACCAATATAAAGCTGTCAGGGAACTGCAGCAAAAATTTTGGATCCTAAAAAATACAGAGTATATTGTGATGAGAATGGATGAAATAGAAAAGCAGAAAAAGCAAGCAAAAGAAGGAGCCCAGACGGAAGGTTAATCCATAGAGGGCTCCTTTAAATCCATTCAAAGTAAAAAGCTAATGCAGTCAAAGCAAAAATACATAATAATAAAACATCAAAGGTAGATGGGATTAATAAAGTTCGAATTCCTTGAAAAATACAAAATGGCACAATCAACTGCTGGCAAATGCTTCGGAAATTCCGCAGCCAAGGCGGCAAAGTATAAGGATTGTATTTTCTTTTCATAAAAGGCTCTCTCCCCCTTTACGTCCCTCTATATAATCTATGTATAAACACCCAGAAATGTGTAATTTCTTTCACCTTTTGAATCTTCAGGTATAATATAAACTAAAATCGTCAATACCATTGACTAACACTATTCATTTCGCTAATATAAAAAAATAGAAATATAACTGTTTGCGAGGATAGGGAAGAGTACAGCGAATCAATGCTTGAAGAGAGAGGAACCAATAGCTGCGAGGTTCCTTAAGTAAAGTCGTTGGAAGGTCGCCCTGGAGCAGCTTTTATGAAACGATCAGTAGTAAAAGCCGGTGAGGAGCCGTTATCTAACCAGAGTGCTAAGCATGTTTTTTCAACCTGCTTAGAATAAAGGTGGTACCGCGAAATAAGCTCTTTTCGTCCTTTTGGATGGAAAGGGCTTTTTATATTGTTTACTTGATGTTACTTCCAAAAAGAATTTTAGAACAGGAGGACAAGGAATGGAAACAAAACAAAAAGAACTCCCAACGAAATATGATCCGAAATCAATTGAAAAAGGCAGATATGAATGGTGGATTAATGGAAAGTTTTTTGAAGCTAAAAACGATTTGAAAAAAGAACCGTATACGATTGTCATTCCTCCGCCAAATGTAACGGGAAAACTTCACTTAGGACATGCTTGGGACACTACATTACAAGACATATTAACGAGAATGAAAAGAATGCAGGGGTATGATGTTCTATGGCTCCCTGGGATGGACCATGCCGGAATTGCTACCCAGGCAAAAGTAGAACAAAAGCTGCGCAGCGAAGGAAAAACCAGATATGATCTGGGCAGGGAAAAATTCGTAGAAGAGACCTGGAAATGGAAAGTAGAATATGCCAGTCATATCCGGGAACAATGGGCTAAGCTTGGATTAGGCCTCGATTATAGCCGGGAACGCTTTACGTTGGATGAAGGTCTTTCTCAAGCCGTCAAAGAAGTATTCGTAACCTTATACAAAAAGGGTCTGATCTATCGCGGAGAATACATTATTAACTGGGACCCGGATACAAAAACAGCTTTATCTGATATTGAGGTTATCCATAAGGATGTTCAGGGTGCTTTTTATCATATGAGGTATCCGTTAAAGGATGGTTCAGGCTTTATTGAAATCGCAACTACGCGACCAGAAACGATGCTCGGTGATACAGCTGTTGCCGTACATCCAGAAGATGACCGATATAAACACTTAATCGGTAAAACGGTCATTCTCCCAATCGTTGGCCGAGAAATTCCAATCGTTGGGGACGATTACGTTGATATGGAATTTGGTTCTGGGGCTGTTAAAATTACGCCTGCTCATGACCCAAATGACTTTGAAATTGGAAACCGTCACAATCTGCCGCGCATTCTCGTTATGAATGAAGACGGAACGATGAATGAATTAGCAGGAAAATATCAGGGCATGGACCGTTTTGAGTGCCGTAAACAAATCGTTAAAGATCTTCAGGAGGAAGGCATACTTTTTAAAATTGAAGATCACCTGCATTCAGTTGGACATTCAGAAAGAAGCGGGGCCGTTGTGGAGCCTTATTTGTCAACTCAATGGTTTGTTAAAATGCAGCCTCTTGCGGATGAAGCGATCGCTTTACAGCAAAAAGCAGAGAAAGTACATTTTGTACCTGACCGCTTTGAAACGAACTACTTGCGCTGGATGGAGAACAACCGTGACTGGTGTATCTCGAGACAGCTCTGGTGGGGACACCGAATTCCTGCCTGGTATCATAAAGAAACAGGTGAAGTATATGTAGATTATGAACCGCCTGCTGATAGCGAGAATTGGAAACAGGATGAAGATGTCCTAGATACCTGGTTCAGCTCTGCTTTATGGCCATTTTCTACAATGGGATGGCCAAACGAAGACGCATCCGACTACAAACGTTACTATCCGACCGATTGTTTAGTAACTGGTTACGATATTATTGGATTCTGGGTGTCCCGTATGATTTTCCAAGGTTTAGAGTTTACCGGAAAACGTCCATTCAAAGATGTGTTAATTCATGGATTGGTTCGGGATGCAGAAGGCCGCAAGATGAGTAAATCGTTAGGAAACGGAATCGATCCAATGGATGTAATTGAAAAATACGGTGCCGATTCACTTCGATATTTCTTATCTACTGGAAGTTCACCGGGTCAAGACTTGAGGTTTAGCCTAGAAAAAGTAGAATCGGTTTGGAACTTTGCCAATAAAATTTGGAATGCTTCCCGGTTCGCCTTAATGAATATGGGCGAGATGAGTTATGAGGATATCGATCTAAAAGGTCAAAAATCAGTCGCCGATTATTGGATTTTAACGCGTTTAAATGAAACGATTGAAACCGTAACGAAGCTGGCTGATAAATACGAATTTGGCGAAGTTGGCCGTGTCCTATACAACTTTATTTGGGATGACTTCTGTGACTGGTATATTGAAATGGCTAAACTCCCGCTTTATGGAGAAGATGAGGAGGCCAAAAAGACAACTCGCTCAGTACTCGCTTATGTATTAGACAATACAATGCGATTACTTCATCCATTTATGCCATTTATCACCGAGGAAATATGGCAAAGCTTACCGACACAGGGTGAATCGATTACAGTTGCAGCATGGCCAACCGTTAATCCGGACTTAACGAATGAAAATGCAGCCAGAGAAATGAAGCTGCTCGTGGAAATTATCCGTTCTGTTCGAAATATCCGTGCAGAAGTAAATACACCAATGAGCAAAAAAATTGACCTTTATATAAAAACCAAAGATCAAGAAACAAGTAATATTCTCATTAATAACCAAAGCTATTTAGAACGATTCTGTAACCCTGAAAATTTAGAAATCGGAACTGCGGTTCAGCCGCCGGAAAAGGCAATGACAGCTGTAGCAACTGGGGTAGAGGTGATCCTTCCGCTTGCAGGCTTAATTAATATTGAAGAAGAAATTGTCCGACTTGAAAAAGAACTCGATAAATGGACGAAAGAGGTAGAACGGGTACAGAAAAAGCTTGCAAATGAGCGTTTCATTGAAAAGGCACCTCAACAGGTTGTTGAAGAAGAACGTGCAAAAGAAAAGGATTACTCTGAGAAAAGAGAAACCGTCTTAAAACGGATTGAAGAGTTAAAAACAATGTAATGAGAGAATGATGATGACGAATCTTCTGAGGTTCGTCATCATTTATGCCTATTGGAGGGGTTTGACGTGCATTATGAAGAGGCGCTTGCCTGGATCCACGGCCGGCTAAGGCTAGGGATGAAACCAGGCTTAAAACGGATGGAATGGCTTATGAATAAGATGGGTCATCCGGAAAGAAGAATTAAATTTGTACATATTGGCGGAACCAACGGAAAAGGTTCGACTGTTACTTTTGTCCGTTCAATTTTGCAATCGGCCGGGTATGAGGTTGGTACTTTTACATCCCCCTATATTGAGCAATTTAATGAAAGAATCAGTATTAATGGGGTTCCGATATCAGATGAAGAAATGGTGCTTCTCACAGAAAAAATTATTCCGCTTGCCAATGAGTTGGAAAAAACTGAGCTTGGCGGACCTACGGAGTTTGAAGTGATTACCGCGATGTGTCTTTACTATTTTGGCTTTGTCCGTCCTGTTGACATTGTTATTATGGAAGTAGGACTTGGCGGACGGTTTGACTCAACCAACATCATTTACCCGCTCGTATCCGTGATTACTAATATTGGAATGGATCACGTTCGTATATTGGGTGATACGATTTCGGACATAGCTAAAGAAAAAGCCGGTATTATTAAAAATGGAATTCCTGTGATTATAGGTGAAGACAAGAAGGAAGCAGTTGAAAAAATAGAAGAAGCTGCAATTAAGAAAAAAGCCATATTATATAAGCTGGGTACTCAATTTGTTATCTCTAACTATGAATCGATTGATGAGGGCGAACGATTTACACTCGAAACACCTTATCATACCTATCGCGAACTCATAACCGGGTTAAAAGGAACCTATCAGGTTCGCAACGCAGCCCTAGCAGTGATGACGGCGGAATACATAAAGACTTATTTTTCTTTCCAGATTGAATCCGGCCATGTATATGAAGGTCTAAAAAATGCCTATTGGCCGGGGCGCTTTGAAACCATATTGGAACAGCCTACTATAATAGTAGACGGGGCCCATAATCGGGAAGGGATTGAAGCATTAACCGAAACGCTTAAAACCAGATATCCAAACAATAGGATAAAAGTCCTGTTCGCAGGACTGAATGACAAGCCATTACAGCCCATGCTTTCCCTATTAAATGAAGTCGCAAATTCTCTTTACGTAACATCTTTTGATTTTCCAAGAGCGGCATCTGCCAATGAATTAAAGGCAGCCCTACCTAACCGTTCTGTTTATGTGGCAGAGGATTGGAAGGCTTGGATTGACAGGGAAAAAGAACATATGGATGATCAGGAGATTCTTATAGTTACCGGCTCGCTTTATTTTATTTCAGAGGTAAAAAAATACTTTAAATAAGCAAAAGTATGAAATAAAAGAAATATGTGACAAATTAAAAATATTTTGGTAAAGTTAATTTATTATTAAGACTTTTTGACTAGATTTTCTGGGGAGGAGGGAAATAAAAAAGATGGTTTCTTCTGCAAAAAAAATTGTAATTTGGACGATTTGGACTATTTTAATTCCAGCCGGTATAGTAGCAGCCTATTTTTATTTTCCTCCTCTCTTACCTGAACGGCCAACTGATATGCTGTGGTTCCTCGGCTTAATGATCGGCGCAGCTTTAATGCCGTTTGTTGTGAACCGTACAACGATTGCTTTTGTACAATGGATATCTATGACCGTGTTCCTTTTGTATGGTTTATTTATTGAAATTCTCTTTATGCATATCTTTCTGGTTTTCCTCCTATTACGAACAAAAACGAGAAAAGGAGATCTCTACCGCTATCCGCTTAATTCAATCATGATTTACATTGTTTCTTTGTTAAGCGGCTTAAGCTTTTATGCTCTCGGCGGAGATCATCAGACGTTTACCCTTGAAAAACCCTTCGATCTGTTATTGGTGATTGGATATACCCTCATCTATTTTGTTGGCAATCAAGCGAGCTTAATGCTATTTTCACGCTTATTTTATAATGTAAAAAGAAGGCTAATGGGTAAGGATATAGTCTGGGAACTGGCTTCTTTAGTAGTCATTGTTCCTTTAGGAATGGCCTTATTTATTTTATATAAAGAAATAGGTGTTATCTCTACTGTTTTATTAGGGATCCCATTTTTTAGTGTTGCCTTTATTTTAAGACTCTACTATTCTACCGATATCGTGAATGATCATTTGCAGCTGGCTACAGAGATTGGGCATGAGCTAACGCAAAGTTTAAAAGCGAGAGAAGTTGTCGATCTCTTTATGAAGCGGATTACAACGATTGTCCCTGTCAGTCATGCCTATATCTTAGATGTGATAGACAATAAAGAACTCCAACTGATCCGCCGCTATGAAGATGGTGAAAATAAAAGCTTAGATATTGAGCCTCTTCTTCGCTATGAAGGAATCAGCGGAATGGTTTGGGGAACAAAGAAGGCGGTCCTGTATTCTTCTAAAGCAGAATGGGAATCGGTTGCAAAAGGCTACATGCCAGAAAGTGTTGAAAGTATTCTTTGTGTCCCTATTATGCGGAATCAAAAGGTAGTAGGCGTATTGCTGTTAGCGACAACAGAGAAACGGGCTTATGTAAAATACCAGCTTATGATTGTTGATATTTTATGCTCATATTTAGCGATTGCTTTAGAGAACGCACGTAACTATGAACTTACAAAAAAAGAGAGCGAACGCTGTGCCTTAACCGGTTTATATAATTACCGCTATTTTGAGAGATTGATTGAACAAGAATATCAAATGCTACTGGAGCGTAAATACGATAATTTATCATTAATTCTAATTGATATTGACCACTTTAAATCAATTAATGATACATATGGCCATCAAAGCGGAAATGAAGTGTTGCGAGCGATTGCCGATCGGCTTCAGCAATTTATTGGCGATACAGGGATAGTGGCTAGATATGGCGGAGAAGAATTTGTGATTCTCCTGCCGAATATTTCTAAAAAAGAAGCTTTATCCATTGCGGAAACATTGCGGATTATGATTGCTAATCGTCCATTTATATTAGAGCAGCAATTAATCCAAAACCGCAAAAGGTCTTTTATTCGCATTACCGCAAGTATCGGAGTCGCCAATGCACCCGAAGATGCCGATGATTATCTGACATTAATCAGACATGCAGATTTTGCGATGTATGTAGGTGCCAAACGGAGAGGAAGAAACAAGGTATCAGAGTATCAATCGATTCAAGCTAACGGATAAAGTAATTTCCCGGCTGGCGAGCCTTAAGGCGAAGCGTCATGCAAGTTGCACTTATATTTTTTCGTCTAAAGCATAAAAAGTATCTTTCCTAAAGAGAGATACTTTTTATTATTTAAAAAGAACTATAATATTTTTTGTAGTTTTAGTCAGATTTTACTAGTTTTTATAACTATAATCCATTTAAATAATATACAATAGAGTTACAAGAAATAGACATGAGGTGGGAAAGTGGAAATTATTATACAAATGGCTATTAGTGCAATTGGTCTAATTTTATTAGTTTTCTTACTGCCCGTCCCTTGGTCTTTATTCGGAAAAGGGGTTATTTGGTTCGCTTCCATTTTGCTTGGCGGGCTATTTATCATTTCATGGGAAATTCAGCCTAGGTTACAAACCATTCTGTTACATATTGGCTTGTTGCTTACTATGTGCGCTTTAATTATTAAGTGGTGGGGAGAACACTTTTATAAAAAAACTATTCAGCAAAAGAAACAAGTATCACACTCTCCACGGCCATTATTCAGTTATCAAAAGCAAATTGAAAAAGCCAAACTGGCTAAACCAGCTGATATCGTTGAACCAGCAGTATTGTCTTCTCTAAATGTGTTTGACGGTCAGCTAGTTATACATGCTGAGGAGCAAAATGAGTCAGCCGTAAATAAGGCTTCCGGCTCAGTCACGGAAGAAGAGCTGCAGTTCTTATTGCCGGAAATTCATAATAAACATGAGTTTCCTAGTTTCAGTCAAGACCAATCGTTGATCGAAGATGAACCGGGTTATCTCCTTGATGACTGGATCATTTCCGATGATAAGAACATTTCATCGGTTAATGTTTATGAAAAAGAACCGGCTGTTGAAATTGAACAGGAAAATGCAGAATTAGAAGCAGTGTGGAATGTTATTTCGTTTGACAAAAAGCGAAAAGAGCGGGAAAAGCCCGCACCAGTTTTAACAGATTTAGCTGAGATTGAACTTGATATAGATGTAAATACTGGAACAGACAACCTAGTTCAGAAAAATGATATAGAGTGGCCTCCATTCAATGAAATAGACAACTTAATAGAAACTGAGCCGATGTTTAATGAGGAGATTGAGAGAATAGCTTTACATTTGCCATCTTCTCTTGAAGACATTCAGATGGAACCCGCAGAAGAATTAGAGGATGAAGATTTAGAATCTCCATATACAGGCAGATCCATATTATTAAACGATGGAATCTCCAATTTATATAAGGAACGGGCAGAATCAGTGAAAAGGCAGAAGACTAAAGAGGAAAACCGACAGCCGCTTTTACAGAATGAGAAGCAGTTTTTAAAAGAACTGACCAATAGGTTCCGGGCATCAAGTGAATAAGAGGTGGGGCCATGAATGTTTGGAAGGGATTTCAACTATTTGTTTCGATTCTTTTAGGGAGTGTTATTTTTATTAGTCTTTTTCAATTGAGCGGTTTTGCTTTTGAAAGGTTTTTCAATCAGGCATTCCCTGCAAATACAATTATCGGAAATGTCGAAGTGTCAGGATTAACTAAGAATGAGGCAATCCCGCTTGTCATGAATGCTGTTTCCGACTGGAAGCAAAAGGCTCATTTTTCAATTGATGCAGCCGGTGAAACCTTTGTACTTGAAAATGATGCCTTTCACTTTGAAATCGGAGCTTCGATAGAAAATGCAAAGGAATCAATGGTTAATCCTGTCCTCGTTACATATTCAAAGCACCCGTTACAGACTGATTCAAATACAGATTTAGATTTGAATGAAATTGACAAAATCATTGCTGATATAGAACAAAAAGCGTCCTATTTACTTACAGAAACAGCTATAGTTAAAGTAGATTCTGTGCAGAAAGAAGCAGCTGAGCTAAACACAAAAGCGTCGATTTCATTAGTACGTTCCTATTCAGATTGGAATTATATAAGCGGACAAGCTCTACCCGAGTTTCAGCTTGGGCCAGGTGAGGCTTTTTCCTTGCTTCAATGGGCCGAAGAGAAATCATTAGATATTAACTCAGATGAGGACTTATCAAAGATTGCATCGCTTTTATGGGAAGGCGTTCTATCGACACAGTTGTCAGTGATTGAACGGCATACAAGTGAGAGTGTACCTGATGGAATCCAACCAGGTCTAGAAGCAAAAATTGATCGGACAAATAATGTAGACTTTCGTTTTATCAATGAAAGCGATACATCATTTGTCTTTAAGCTAGTCCCTATTAGCGAAACGAGTTTGGGTTTAACCATTACAAGCTTAAAAACCAACCAATTTGTTCGCTTCAATATCATTCAGGAAAAGGTACTGGAGCCAAGAACAGTCATTCAATTTGTATCAGCGGATGATGAAAAGGCGGGGACTACAGCAGCAGGGAAAAAAGGCTATTCTTTAAAAATCATTAAAGAATATGTAAGTGCAGACGGTGACGTTGTTCATACCGAAGTTGTTGCTGAAGATACGTATCTCCCAATCTATGAAATTCAATATAGTGTAAAACAATAATCCAGAGGGACTTCTTTATGAAGAATTGTAGTAAGGGCTTTACCGTAATCGAATTACTAATTGCATTTGCCGTACTATCGATTGTGGTGGTTGGAGCTACTGGCTTCTTTACCCAGGGCTTTCAATTTACTTCATACAATGAGGACAAGCTTTCAGCTGTTCATCTATCTTCACTCGTATTGGAAAAAGTACAGGAAAATTTTATGGAAAGCTCATGCCCGAGCCCGGAGACAAATTTATTTCCAAGCTACCAGCATTTATTTGATGGTCTCGACATAAATGGCGCTTTTATTTTGAATGATAAGCGTTATTTTATCACGTTAACGGTTTACTGTGATCCTGCTGAGTCCTTACAGACCCTGCATGTTCAAGTGTATGACAGTGAAACGCGGGATCAGCTGCTGAGCCAGAACTTTGGCTATGTCCAGCTTCAGAGCGGAGGTGGCTCTTCATGAGAACGATAATAAAAAATGAAAAGGGTTTGACACTTATTGAATTACTAGGGGCCATAGCCATATTTGGGATTGTCATAACGGTGATTTTTAGTTTTTTTAGTTTTGGAGCGAATGGCTATCAAAAGGGTGAAATGATGGTTCGATTACAAAATGAAGCGAACCGGATCATGACGGCTCTTACAGTTGCTTATTACTCGGAAGGGAATTTTACTGTTGAGTCAGGGGATGAAAATGGAGACGGGAGAGCCGATATTACTTTGAATGGAGCAGTTATTTCTGACACCACTCTTCTATATAGCTTATCCCCTGAAGAGATAACGTCCAATGATGAACCGGTCGAACTCGTATTGACTGTCACGGATTTAATGAATCCAGCCGAGGCTATCACACTCAAAACTTACTTACGGAGTGTACGAAACCATGCAATTTCCAATCCCTAATCAAAATGAACAAGGATCTGCATTAATATGGACCCTCTTAATTTCGTCTGTCCTTACCATTTTAGCTCTCACTTTGATTAGTTTTAATGTAACGCAAAGTAAACAAAATGGGAAAACAGAAAGCCTTATTCAAGAAATTAATCTGGCTGAGATGGGGATTCTTGACTTTAGAAATCGGATATACTCTTATCTTCTAAGTGAGCCAGGCCCCAATACATTGCAGGAGTTAAATGATTGGGTTCTGTCGAATTTTCCCGGAACGGTTGATCATTACATTGAACAGACAGAAAATCAATTTGGATATCAGATCTTTAATATTCAAACAGTGCAGCCAGCAGAAAATCAGCTGAATATTACCTTCCAAAGTAAAGGTTTCACTGATACTACTTCTTCAGGGAAGACGTTGACGAATACGATTTATATTACAGCTTCTACCGGTCCAGGAAGCAGTGACGACCCAATTGACGGCGGCAGCGATGGTTCCGATTGGGGACCTGAAGAAGGAGATGCAGGCTGGGATATTATAGTACCGACTAATCCGGATTCAGGTGTTTATGATGGAGATACTCTATTCCAGGGTAAGGTAATTATTGATAGTCCAAATGATGAAATTATTATTACAGGCCATGCCAAATTCGCTGAGGATGTCGAATTTTCAAAACCGAATGGGTCGATTACGATCGGAAAAGATGGCCTATTTGAGGGTGTCATGACGTTGGATGCTTCGAAAACAACACTTATTGTAGGCGGAAATGCCAGATTTTCCGAAGATTTTAATCTGTTAGTTTCAAATGGCAGGCTTTCTGTTGGGGAAAATGCAATTTTTGAAAAAAACGTGAATGTGACTGGACAAAATGGGATTATTGAAATTGGCAGCGGTGCCCTTGTTTATGGGGATATCACACTCGATACAAACACAGCCAGCTTTATTGTAGGACGAGATGCCAAATTTGGCGGTACATTGACTTTAACGAATAAATCTTATTTAAACGTTGGCTTACAAAATGCATGCAATGCCAACTTTCATGGACCTGTCTTTTTATTTGGGGGAGCCTCGATTTCAATTGGAGGAAGTGCGATTTTTCAAAACACATTATCGCTGCAAGAAAATGGTTCTTCCCTTACGATTCAAGGAGATGCCGTGTTTCAAACCATCCCTTCCGTAGCCGGTCAAAGTGAGATCGTTGTGAATGGAGATGTTTATATGAATGGAACACCTCCAGCAAGGATGCAGGTGTCTGGCAATATTTATCCGTATGATGAATCGATCACTGGATTTTATAGCTGTACAGCGCCAGATGGCTCTGGCTGGGAGTTTAATGATGAAATTCAGTATTAAAGCGTGGGGTGGCGCAAATGGAAAAAAGAAAAAGATTAGGAGATTTATTAATAGAATCCAGACTGATTACACAGGAACAGCTTAAAGAAACATTACAATTAAAGAAAAGAGAACAAAAAATTGGTGACGCCCTCGTAGAGCGTGGCTATATTAATGAACAGCAACTGATTGAAGTACTAGAGTTTCAGCTGGGAATCCCTCATGTAACACTTTACAGTTACCCGGTAGATGAGAGTTTAACTTCCCTTGTCTCTAAGGATTTTGCCCTCCGCCATGTGATATTGCCGTTAAAAAAAGAAGGCAATGTTTTGACGATAGCGATGAGTGATCCGATGGATTTTTATACGATTGATGATATTAGGCTATCAACCGGATTAACGATTAGTCCTGTCATCGCAAAAAAAGATGAAATTATTCAATCTATTTATAAATATTACGATATGAAGGAAACCTTTTCCGAACAAGATACTGTTATCTCCCCAGCCAATACAGGGGATAATGCACCTGCGGTCCGCTTAGTCGATCAGATTTTAACAAGCGGTCTTCAATTACGCGCGAGTGATATACATATTGACCCGCATGAAGAAAAAATATTGATCCGCTATCGTGTTGACGGGATGCTCAGGACAGAAAGAGTCATCTCGAAAAACATTTATGAATCATTGATTGCCCGCATTAAAATCATGGCCAATATGAATATAACCGAATCAAGGCTCCCACAGGATGGCCGGATTAAATTAAAAATGTATGCAACGCCAATTGATCTGAGAATCTCGATTCTACCAACCCTTCATGGTGAGAAAGTCGTGATGAGGATCCTAGACTTATCCAAAGTATTGAAAAAGCTGGCACAGCTTGATTTTAATCGGACTAACTTGCAGCGCTTTGTCCAATTAATCGAAAGACCTCAAGGTCTAGTGTTAATCACTGGACCGACAGGAGCAGGAAAAACGTCTACCCTCTATGCGGGACTCCATCATTTAAATAAAGCAGAAGTGAACATAGTCACCATAGAAGATCCCGTAGAGTATGAGTTAGAGGGGATTAATCAGGTTCAGGTTAATCCCCAAATCGGGCTTACCTTTGCCAATGGTCTTCGTTCAATCTTGCGGCAAGACCCTAATATCATCATGATTGGAGAAATCCGTGACCAGGAAACAGCTGATATCGCGGTGCGTTCTGCTCTAACTGGACATTTAGTTTTAAGTACGCTTCATACCAATAGTGCAATCGCAGCAATTCCCCGTCTGATTGATATGGGGGTTGAACCTTATTTAGTCGCTTCATCCCTTTCAGGCGTAGTTGCTCAAAGACTAGTCCGGAAGCTATGCCGTGACTGCAGAGAGGAATACGAGCCGTCTGAAATGGAAATAGACCTTTTTCAAAAAAGGGGGATCTCAATCGATCATCTCTACCGCGCTAAAGGGTGTCCGCTATGCAGACAAACGGGCTATTCCGGGAGAATGGCGATTCAAGAAGTCCTAATTGTGGATGAATCATTAAAATCATTAATGTTAAATAATAGTTCAATGCAGCATTTAAAAAATCATGCCAGCCAGCATGGAATGATTTCTTTGGCAGCAGATGGCCTGTTGAAGGTCAAAATGGGGTACACATCGCTTGAAGAGGTACTAAGCGCAGTTGTAGAAAGCTAGGAGGTAAGTCAGATGTATAAGGAGCAGCTACACACGATTTTACAAGGAGCATTTGAATTTGGGGCTTCTGATATTCATTTAACAGTCGGGGTTCCTCCTATTATCCGAATTAACGGGGAGTTAAAGCCTTACGGCAAGTCACCTATACTTCCGGAACATTCAGAAGAAATGGCAAGAGCGATCATCCCTCATCACCTTTGGCCAACTTTTAAGGAAAAAGGCGAGCTTGATTTTTCTTATGGAATCCCTAAGGTCTCCCGGTTTCGCATAAATGCTTACCATCAAAGATCTTGTGTAAGTATGGCGATTCGTGTCATTCCTACTCATATTCCAACGATACAAGATTTGTTTTTACCGCCGCAAATCCAAAATTTAATTACACATCCGCAAGGGTTAATTTTGGTGACCGGGCCAACTGGAAGCGGAAAATCAACGACGCTCGCAGCGATGATTAACGAAATGAATCGCTATATGAGAAAGCATATTATTACACTGGAAGACCCGATTGAATATTTACATAGACACAGTCAATGTATCATTGACCAGCGCGAAGTCGGGTTTGACACAAGGTCATTTGCCAATGGACTGCGTGCTTGTTTACGGCAGGATCCGGATGTGATTCTAGTAGGGGAAATGCGCGATCTTGAGACAATTTCAACCGCCATCTCAGCTGCTGAAACGGGCCATCTAGTTTTTGGAACCTTACATACCACCGATGCTGCATCCACGATTGATAGAATTATAGATGTGTTCCCCGCCGGGCAGCAGACGCAAATCAGGATTCAGCTTGCATCGGTTTTAAAAGCTGTTATATCGCAAAGATTATTTCCTACTGTCGATTTTACCGGCAGACGAGCAGCGGTTGAGCTTTTAATCTGTAATGCAGCGGTGAAGAATTTAATCCGCAACGAAAAGACCCATCAAATACAAAGTGTAATCCAAACGAGCAGGGAAGCAGGCATGCAAACGATGCAAATGGCAATTGAAGACTTATTAAGAGAGAGAGTTATATCCAATGAAGCTGCTTCTCCATATCTTAAAGGTGAGTTTTAATCATGGCTGTATATCAATATAGAGGTCGTGATCGAAAGGGCGAGAAAAAATCAGGGAAACTGAAAGCACATGATGAAAAGGAAGCGATTGAAAAACTTCGTGAGCTTGGGGTTGCGGTTATTTCTCTCGAAGAATTAACAAGTTTCCTATATAAAGAGATTGAAATTACGAAAAAAAAGGTAAGGCCCCAAGATTTTGTAATGTACATCCGCCAATTTTCTACCCTGATTCAAGCTGGAATCTCCATTGTAGAAGCAACGCAAATTTTGGCCAAACAAACCGATAATAAACTATTAAAACAATCTCTATCAGATATAGAGGAGAAGCTGAGGGAAGGCCGCTCCTTTACTCAGGCAGTCTCAGAGCATCCGAAAATTTTTCCGCCCATGTTTGTCCACTTAATAAGAGCCGGAGAAGTTGGCGGTAATATGGATGAAATTTTAGACCGACTCGCCGTGTATTTTGAAAAACAATATGAAACCCGGAATAAAGTAAAAGCTGCTTTAACCTATCCAGTCTTTATTGGAATCGTATCGATTACAGTTTTAATTTTTCTATTAACAACTGTTGTTCCAACTTTTTCAACGATGTTTGCATCATTGGGAGCTGAGCTGCCCTTTGTGACAAAGATGGTACTTTCGGCAAGCCAGTTTTTCTTAAAGTGGTGGTGGTTCATACTGTTAATAGTCGGAGCTACCACAGCAGGTATCTGGTATTTTATTAAAAGTGAGGATGGGCAGTATTATTTCGACTATTTTGCATTAAAGCTACCGATTGTCGGGATGATTTTAAGAAAATTCGCTTTAGCGAGAATGACGCGAACGCTAAGTTCGTTGTATGCCAGCTCCGTTCCTATCCTGCAATCAATGTCGATCATCGAAAATGTGGTAGGGAATGAAGTGTATGTTCGGGCACTTCAGGATGTAAAAAGATCGCTTGAGAAAGGACAATCGATGACAAAGCCGCTTCAGGAACACTGGGCATTTCCGCCTATGGTTGTACAAATGATTGCAACAGGAGAAAAAACTGGGGCTATGGAAACCGTTTTAGGAAAAGTAGCAGATTTCTATGAAGCTGATGTCTCGATTGCAACTGAGAAGCTGAAGGCACTGCTCGAGCCGGTACTAATCACGTTTTTGGCAGGAGTAGTCGGGGTTATTGTCGCCTCGATTGCGCTGCCAATGTTCAGTGTATTTGAATCCATTCAATAGGAAAATTTATTCAATAAAGGTATAGTATAAAAGTCTTAAGTATAATATAATAGCTTTGTCCATATAAATATTGGTAACTAGAAAAATTGGAAGTTATGAAAATTCTTCTGAGTCTTGTCACTTTGGAGAATATTGAGCTAGTAGTGCAACCGGCCGATTTTACAACATGTTGAATTCATCTAGAGATTTTAAAACATGGGTAAAATCGGCCTTTTCTATACCAATACATACGAAATTATAGTATCTAATAATAGGAGGATTCATCATGCGCCGAATTTTAAAAGCATGGAAAAATGAGAAAGGTTTAACTTTAGTAGAGTTATTGGCTGTTGTTGTAATTTTGGGGATTATTGCCGCTATTGCCGTACCAAGTGTCGGTGGGTTAATAGAAAACAGCAAGCGTGATGCTCATTTGGCTAATGCCCAGCAAATGATTAATTCTGCAAAACTAGTTGCTGTATCTGAGCTTTCTGGAAGAGGAAATGGAACTTTTTATGTGACACTGGATTACTTAGTTGACCAAGGATATATAGATCCTGTAGAGGACCCGTTTAGTGGTACTATGTATACTTCGATAACTACTAATAATAGTACCGATATATTAAATTTTGTTCCAGGAGATGCGAGAAATGGAGCATTTATAGAAATTACAAAAACAGGAAATTCCTTTGTATACACTGTTACACTTAATTCAAGTAACACTGAATTCAATATAACAGATCAGCCAGAAAATAATTTAACAAGAGAAGCAGCGTTTAATTAACCAGAAAGGAGACCCAGTTCTCCTTTCTTTTCTTATTAAGATAGAAATGTTTATAAAACACTAGTATACTAAAACTATCAACCAATAAAAGGAATTATGCTATGGATGTAGTTTACGCTATTTTTTTTCTCATTCTCGGCCTATTGCTAGGCTCATTTTATAATGTGGTAGGCTTACGGGTTCCCATTAAACAGTCGATCGTATATCCGAATTCGCACTGTCCCCATTGTCACAATGAGCTTGGTCCGCTTGAACTGGTTCCGGTACTGTCCTACCTGTTTCTTGGCGGGAAATGCAAGAGTTGTAATGCTCCGATTTCCATTTTGTACCCGTTTATTGAATTACTGACGGGGCTTTTGTTTATGTACGCGTATCTTTATTTTGGCTTTTCCAATGAACTGGTTGTTTCCTTTCTATTAATCTCTTTATTAAGTATTATCATCGTGACAGATCTTACATATATGCTAATTCCGAATAAGATTTTATTTTACTTTCTTATATTCTTTTTAATTTACCGGATTTTCTCCCCCTTAGATCCATGGTGGAATCCATATGCAGCAGGAGCCGGAGCTGCATTATTCTTGCTCTTTATTGCAATTATAAGCAAAGGCGGAATGGGTGGAGGAGATATTAAACTGTTTTTTGTAATTGGCATTGCCCTTGGGTTTCCGAATGTACTGCTAACCTTTTTTATGGCATCTATCATCGGAGCACTTGTCGGAATAATGGGCATTTTGCTCGGGCGCATCAAAAAAAGACAGGCGATTCCGTTTGGACCCTTTATTGCTTTAGGGGCATTACTCTCCTTGTTTTATGGGGAGCAAATCATGCAATGGTATTTTCATATTCTTTGGTAGGTGGTGCAGCGGATGAGCGGCTTAATACGAAAAAAACATCATCGGGTCAACATCATAATCAATGACCGTTTCGTGCGCTTTGTTGAGGCTGGAAAAAATACATCAATTATCAAATATGGACAAAGGTCGGTACCATCAGGATTAATCGTAAATGGATTAGTTCAGGATCAGGATGATTTCACATTATTCTTACATAAGTTTGTAAAAGAGTCGCGAATCAAAGGACGTTTGGCAAGATTTTGTGTACCAGACTCCCAAGTTATTGTAAGACAAACATCCGTACCGGTGGAAATCCCAGATGACGAAATAAAGGGACATTTATACTTTCAGCTTGGACAATCCATCCATCTTCCCTTCGAAGATCCGATTATTGAAGCCGTTCCTCATCAGATTCGCAACGGGGATAAAGAAGTGATATTGGTAGCGAGTAAAGAGTCGGTTGTACAGCAATATCAACAAGTGATAGATAAAGCGAAACTGCATCCTGAAGCAGCGGATTTAACCTGTTTATCGTATTACCGGCTTTATTATCATTTAGATTTAGCGCGGCCGCAAGAGCACTTGCTGCTTGTGCAAATAAACCCAAATTCTTTGCAGCTATCCGTTTTTCATGAACACAAGCCAGTGATTTTAAGACAGATTCCATTGGTATTCGATGAGGAAGCCGTTGAAGTTCATCATGGGCGAAATCAATTCGATCAGCTGGTTTGGAAAGGCAACAGCCGCCAACTGGATGAGATTCTCACACCAGTTATGACAGAAATCAGACGGATGATGGATGTGTACCGTTCGAATCTCGCTAAAGGACAATACGAAATCAATAAGTTGTTAATTGTCGGAGACCACCCTTGTGTAAACTTACTCTCGATCGAGATTAACGCACAGCTTAGCCAAGAAGTACATGCTTTTACAGAGCCATTATTTCAAACGAGGAAAAACGTAAATGTACCTGCCTTTTTCTCAGATTGTATTGGCTTGGCATTAAAGTAGGTGAAATGATAATGCTTGTAGACATTAATCTATTACCCCAGAAGAAACAACGAAATAGTCATCTCTTTATTGCAATTGGCTTGGTTTTTGTTATTTTTATACTAATCATCACAGCTGGCGGATTCTGGCTGAATGAGCAATTAAAAATAGAGGAACGTCTTAAAAATCAGCTTGCTCAAATTCAGGAGCTTCGGCAAGTACGCGAACAGCAAAATCAGCCTGCAGAACCAGCTGCACCAACGAAACAGTACGAAGAGATCGTTCAAACGTTAGCCGCCTATCCACTCCCAACTGTTTCTCTAATGAACGAAATCTCTAGTTTACTACAGGATAAAGGATCTGTTTTACAGTTTGATTATTCAAACTCAAGTCAGATTCACCTAGCAGCTGAGTTTTATGCATCAAGGGAAGTGGCCTTTTTCTTGGACAGGCTAAAATCATCTTCCTTTTTTTCTAATGTGATCCTTAATGAAATTGAAACGGTCCAGCTGAGCAGTGGTTCAACCAATGTATTGCCGAGATACCATGCAGATTTTCAGTTAACTATTGATGTATCAGAAGTACAAAAGGCAACTCAGGAGCTGAACGGACAATGAAAGCTATCAAATTTATAAGAGTCATTCTTTTTACTTTCTTCATCTTTGGGTTGCTATTAATTTCAGGCTATCAGTTTGTTGTACTGCCCCTCCAAGCAAGTATTGAAACACTTGAACAGCAAATTAAAGAAGAAACGGATCTTTTTCAGTCGGTAAGTGAAGGCGATCAGCAAGAAGTGAATGATGACAAGCTGAGAATAAATGAACTGCAAAAGCAGCTGCCGCCTCAGCCGTTAGTGGACCAGCTGATCTTAGATTTGGAAAAAGCAGAGCTTGCCTCAGATAGTCTAATTTTAAATATCACGTTTGGTGATTCTTCAGTTGAAGAATCACCGTCTGATACCGAGACTAATGTGTCCGAAGAAGAACAGGATCAAACAGTACCACAAAGTCCAGCGATTCCAAGCGATGTTGAAAAAGTAACGATCTCCATGTCTGTCCAATCACCAACCTATGAAGATTTGGAAGAATTCTTAGAGGAGCTAGAAAATATGAAGCGAATCATCCAAATCGAAAATTTAACGTTTAGCGGACAAGGTGATTTATCAAGTCAAGGAAATCAGACTCCCGTTGTGTTCACGATTCAAATTTCAGCATTCTACTATCCGAATGGAGAAATCACTAATCTTTAGCGTTAATGATCGGACTTATTGACAAAACAATACGAAACATGACGATAACAAGACGACAAAAGTCTTGTTATTTTTTTTGAACTCTATGATAGGATAGGGCAAAACTAGTAAAAGGGGGAGGAAGGATTGAAAGAACAGTCAAATAAAAATGGTCAGATAAAGATCATGTTGAATGAAAAGTCCGCTCCTATCAAAGAAGAAAAAAAGACACAGGCACGGGATATATTAGAAAATGTTTCAATTGAAACGGCAGCAGCACGGGAAGAGGTAGAGGAGTTTGACTGGATCCTTCCAGAGATTGATCCAGGACCAAAAGAATTTATTCAGGCTAATAAGAAAGAAAAAAATAGCCAGCTTCTTAAATATTCAGGCAAAAAAGGCAATATGTTTCATACAGTAAGCTCACTGTTATTTTCTCTAGCATTTGCGATTGGCTTAGGGATTGCTTTTGGGATCATCCTATTAAAATTCATTTCAGCTGAAGGCAGCCAGGTCTCTGTCCAAACCACTAATCCTCCAGCTATTTCAGACAATCAGCCGCCGCCTGTCAACGCATCGCCGAGTTCAGTAGCGATTCCTACTATGTCAGTCTATGTGATTCAAGGTGGAGTTTTTTCCAATCAAGAAGCTGCAAATACATTAGTCGCACAGCTCAATGAAAAAGCCGTACCGTCTGTTATATTAGAAAATGGAGATAGCTCCTATACTGTCCTTTTGGGACTAGCTTCTAATGAGAATGAAGCAAAGCGATTGGCTAATATATACGCTGAAAAAGGGATTGAAGTGTATGCCAAGGAACATCTATTAAAAGAAGGAACCTTTGAAACAGCCAGCGTAGGTAATACATCAGTCCTTAATGAAGCCATCAGTGCTCTGCCGGTTCTATTTGATTTAGCAGGAAAAGCAACACTTGGACAAGGAGTGCCGGAGGATGCTCAAAGCAAATTAAACGATATTTCTAGTACTATACAGAATACAGAGTTTCAAGACCAAGCCTCTGCATTATTGGCAGATATCATCCTCCAGGCTAGTACGGCCCTTGAAGCTTATGGTCAAGGCAAAAATGTAAATGATGCCTACGAGGCTCAGCAAGTTCTTCTCTCTTATATCAAACTGAATGCAGAGAATTAAAAAAAAAATAGAAATTAATTATTTTTTTTCTGTCTATTTTCCGGGAAATGAATCGAAATATAAAAGAACTGTCGAAGAAAAAGCACCTTTTCGACAGTCTTTTTTTGTGATTTTCTCTTTTGCTTTTTTACTACTCAATTTGATAGGATAAAATAGATTTCCCTTTCTAACTAATTCTAAAGAGGTGATCGTATGAAACCACTCATATTGGCGTCTGGCTCACCAAGACGAAGTGAATTATTAAAACAAATGAATATTCCCTTTGAAATCCACAAAAGCGGTGTATCTGAGGATCTCCCCCCACAAATATACCCACAGGATGCCGTGATTGAACTATCCTCACGAAAGGCACTAGACGTTGCTGCAAAATTTCCAGACTACTTTGTATTAGGTGCCGATACAGTAGTTTCCATTCAAAACGAGATTTTAGGAAAACCACATAATCAAGACGAAGCGATCTCGATGCTGAAAAAACTTTCTGCTGCTACTCATCAGGTGTATACTGGTGTAACCATTGTAGCTGAAGGCTCTGTTCATTCGTTCTATGATGTAACAGACGTTACCTTCTGGGAACTTTCTGAGCAGGACATTAATACTTATATAGAAAGTCGTGAACCATTTGATAAGGCAGGGGGATATGGAATTCAAGGCAAAGGCGCGTATTTAGTAAAAGAAATTAAAGGAGATTACTATAGCGTTATGGGACTTCCATTGTCCAAAACGATCCGCGCGTTAAAAAAATGTGGTTTTCCTGTATAAAAGGAGGAAAATCGTTTGGAAAAATCCATATTCATGATAAAAGATGTTCCTGAAGAAGAACGCCCAAGAGAGCGCTTTATGAAAGAAGGGCCCACTAATCTTTCGAATCAGGAATTACTGGCTTTACTTTTAAGAACAGGATCCCATCAGGAATCTGTGATGGAATTATCTCAAAAATTGGTCATAAAATTTGAAGGGTTACGAATGTTAAAGGATGCTAGCCTTGAAGAATTGACTAGTATAAAGGGGATTGGAACAGCAAAAGCTATACAATTGTTAGCAACTTTTGAATTGGCAAGACGTGTTGCCAGCTTAAAGGATACAGAACGCTATACAATACGATCTCCTGAGGACGGAGCCAATTATGTCATGAATGAAATGAGATTCTTATCCCAGGAACATTTCGTTTGCTTGTACCTCAACACGAAAAATCAAGTTCTTCATAAACAAACTATATTTATCGGGAGCTTAAATGCTTCTATTGTTCATCCAAGGGAGGTGTATAAAGAAGCTTTTCGCAGGTCTGCCGCCTCGATCATTTGTGTTCATAACCATCCTTCCGGTGATCCAGCACCTTCGCGGGAGGACATTGAGGTAACAAAAAGATTAAATGAATGCGGCAAAATTATTGGCATAGAATTACTCGACCATCTTATAATAGGTGAGAACCGCTATGTAAGTTTAAAAGAAAAAGGATATTTATAACACTATGATTTTAAAGGTCATTGGGCTATAATTAAATTTATGATTTTTAGCAGTTTGTTTAAAAAAACTGTCGTTTTAATGTAATTTTTATGGGAAAATGAATATAGCTCCTAAGGTTTCATGGAATTCGTTTTTGTTAGGATTCGGGTTAGAAAGGGAGATTTACATATGTTTGGTATTGGGACAAAAGATTTAGGAATTGATTTAGGAACTGCAAACACACTGGTTTATATTAAAGGGAAGGGAATTGTTCTTAGAGAACCTTCCGTTGTTGCATTGCAAACAGATACGAAAAGTATTGTGGCAGTTGGAAACGATGCGAAAAATATGATTGGCCGTACTCCTGGGAATATAGTGGCAATTAGGCCGATGAAAGACGGAGTGATCGCGGATTATGATACGACGGCAACGATGATGAAGTATTATATTCTTAATGCTCTTAAAAGAAAAGGCACATTTTCGCGCAAACCGTATGTTATGGTGTGTGTACCGTCTGGTATTACAGCCGTAGAAGAACGGGCTGTCATCGATGCAACAAGACAAGCTGGAGCTAGGGATGCTTATACAATTGAAGAACCATTTGCGGCTGCAATTGGCGCTAATCTTCCTGTTTGGGAACCAACTGGCAGTATGGTCGTTGATATTGGCGGCGGTACGACAGAAGTCGCAATTATTTCCTTAGGCGGCATTGTCACCAGTCAGTCTATTCGGATTGCCGGAGATGAAATGGATGCTGCAATTATTAGCTATATTCGTAAAACCTATAATCTGATGATAGGGGAACGGACTGCAGAATCAATTAAAGTAGAAATTGGCTCGGCTGGTGACCCAGAGGGTATTGACAATATGGAAATCAGAGGGCGTGACCTCTTGACTGGTCTGCCAAAAACGATTGAAATTACGCCAGAAGAAATTGCAAGAGCATTGCGTGATACGATTGAGGCGATTGTTGATACCGTAAAAAACACATTAGAAAAAACTCCTCCTGAATTAGCTGCTGATATTATGGATCGCGGTATTGTTTTAACTGGCGGCGGTGCTTTATTAAGAAATATTGATAAGGTTATTAGTGATGAAACAAAAATGCCGGTTTTAATTGCTGAAAATCCGTTAGACTGCGTTGCAATTGGAACAGGCAAAGCATTAGATCATATTCATTTATTTAAAGGCAGAGCAAAAGACAGATAAAAAATTATGATGTTAATCAGTGTACCCTGTCACACTTGTGTGGTTGTTTCATAAAGGGAATACCCCTTATGAAACAACCTCATCTATGCAGGGGACATTTATTTTAGCTTGAGGAAGTTACCGGAAGACAGAATCGATTATTACAAGTTTGTAAGAGGGTGTGCGTCATGCCACAATTTTTTCTCAACAAGCGACTTATGTTTCTTCTTGTGAGTATTATTATTCTCGTGGCATTGATAGGCTTTTCTATCAGGGAAAGAAGTCAACTCACTTGGATGGAGCAATTCGTCAAGGATACCACTGGCTTTGTCCAGAATATAGTTTCTAAACCTGTATATGTGGTTGCAGGGTTGTTTGAAGATGTCCAAGCCTTATTAAATACATATGATGAAAATCAGCTGTTAAAAAGTAAGATGGAAGACTACCATCAGCTAGATCAAAGAGTCAAAGACTTGGAACAGGAAAATGAAGAACTGCGTAAAACTCTAGAGATAAAAGAAAATTTACGTGATTTTGATCCCATTCAGGCAATGGTAATTGGGCGAAACCCTGATCAATGGCACGAGATTGTTGAATTAAACAAAGGTGCTGTAAATGGGGTAGAAGATAACATGGCCGTTATTACAGCAGATGGTCTCATTGGAAAAATCAAGAGCACCTCACAATTTACTTCCACTGTCCAATTATTAAGCTCGCTTGATCCGACAAATCGAATATCGGCTATCGTGCAAAATGAGGAAGAAGAGGTCAAAGGTATTATCGATGGCTTCGATAAGGAAAAGAAGGTTCTTTTATTAAGGGATATACCTTTTGACAAAAAAATTGAAGCCGGAGATCCCGTCGTATCATCAGGATTAGGCGGAGTATTTCCAAGTGATTTATTTATTGGAGAGGTTCTTGAAGTGGCGCCTGATCAATATGGATTGACACAAATGGCCTACATTAAACCGGCAGCGAACCTGCACAGCTTAAACCATGTGATTGTTGTAAAAAGGACGGCAACAGAACCAATCCTATCCTTTACAGAAGAAGAGTCTGAGGAGGAAGAGGGCTCATGAGAAAAATCCTCCTCCCTTCCCTGACTCTATCTGTGTTTTTATTTGAAAGCTTCTATGTTTTGTTTTTTTCCAAGTTCTATGAATGGATTTTGGTTCCAAGATTTTTATTTTGTGTCCTTTTTTTTATTGTTCTTTTTTACAGTCGGTCGCAGGGATTCATTTACGCGGTCGTATTTGGTTTGATTTATGATGTAGTCCATACGGAAGTACTGGGTGTCTATTTGACGCTTTTTCCTTTACTTTGTTATTTGATGGACCGGTTAATGAAAATTTTTCATCATCATCTCATTATCATAATTTTTGTAACCCTGCTCGGTATGACAGGACTGGAATTCTTCGTTTATGAACTCAATGTTTTACTTCAAGTAACAGATATGAATATGGAGTCATTTGTACAACAACGATTATTGCCAACCATTTACATGAACGGAGTCTTTTTATTTCTTTTTTCATTTCCTTTGAAAAAATTTTTACTCTATCTTCAGGCTAGAATTTTAGATGAATAGTCGAATATTTTTTTTGAAAAAAAGGATAATAGACGCCTTTTGTTGAATTTTAACAGTAGGTTAGAGGTGACAAATGATATGAAAACGAAGCAGAATGTCATCATCAAAGGTACGAAGGATGGTCTAACTCTTCATATGGACGATTCATGTTCGTTTTCGCAATTACTTGAAGAGCTTGAACATAAGCTTTCAGGGACATATGAAGGCCAGGAAGATAAGCCTCTCGTTCAAGTACATATTCAAACGGGATTACGCTACCTGACTGATGAGCAGAAGGAACTCTTAAGCTCGGTTGTACACCGGAAGAAAAACCTGGTGATTGGGTCAATCCAAAGCCAAGTGATTACAAAGCAGGAAGCCCAGAAGCTAAAAGAGGAAAATGAAATTGTATCTGTTGCCAGAGTGGTTCGATCGGGGCAAATCCTGAAAGTTCCAGGCGATCTTCTTCTAATCGGAGATGTGAACCCGGGCGGAACTATCATTGCTGGCGGTAATATTTTTGTTATGGGTGTCATTAGAGGAATTGCCCATGCCGGTTTTCGTGGAGATCAGGAGGCAGTGGTAGTGGCTTCGAAAATGAAACCATCCCAATTACGGATTGCAGATGCTTTAAATAACGCACCTGATCATTATGAAGAAAATGGACATGATATGGAATGTGCTTATATCGATCATGAGGGACAAATTGTTGTGGATCGGCTGCAATCGCTGATTTATCTTCGCCCTGGGTTAACTCGATTTTTGGAAGGAGGACGGTAAAAGTGGGAGAAGCGATCGTTATTACATCTGGTAAAGGTGGCGTTGGGAAGACAACGACATCTGCCAACATTGGAACCGCATTAGCCCTTCAAGGGAAGCGAGTTTGTTTGGTGGATACTGACATAGGATTAAGAAACTTAGACGTGGTTATGGGGCTTGAAAACCGAATAATCTATGACTTAGTGGATGTAATTGATGGACGCTGTAAATTACATCAGGCTTTAGTGAAGGACAAGCGTTTTAATGATTTGTTATATTTATTGCCTGCTGCACAAACGAGTGACAAAAATGCCGTCAATCCTGAACAGATGAAGGAACTCGTAAATAATTTAAAACAGGACTATGATTATATTATTATTGATTGCCCTGCCGGGATTGAACAAGGCTTTAAAAATGCAGTAGCCGGTGCCGATCAGGCTGTTGTAGTAACAACCCCTGAACTATCCTCTGTTCGTGATGCTGATAGAGTGATAGGATTGTTGGAAAAAGAAGATCATATCGAGCGCCCTAAGCTCGTCATTAATAGAATACGAACTCATATGATGAAAAATGGAGACATGCTGGATGTAGATGAAATTACCACCCACTTGTCTATCGAATTATTAGGAATTGTTTTAGATGATGATTTGGTAATCAAAGCCTCTAATGATGGAGAGCCGATTGTATTAAATCCAGAAAGCCGCGCATCGATTGCCTACCGCAACATTGCGCGCCGGATTCTTGGGGAATCGGTTCCTTTGCAATCGCTTGATTTTGATCAAAAGGGTGTATTTGCAAAGATTAAGAGATTTTTTGGTGTAAAGGTATAATAGACTTGAAAATATAGAAAGGTATTGGATTAGATGAAAATCCAATACTTTTTTTGTGGTTGAAATTATAAAATTCCCTGCTTGTGGATATTGTTCCATAATATGTACGAATATTTTGTTACAGGGAAAAGATGGGTAGCAATAGACAAAAATTTGGAGTGATAAATAAATCTTAAAGAATCATTAAGGATACCCGCCTAATTACTTTGTTTCCCGAACGATTATTTTGATGGCCGCCCAAATATTGTGGTGGCCGCCCAATTATCGAGATTGCCGCCCAAATATTGTTGGGGTCGCCCAATTATAAAATTTCCTGCCCAATTAAACGGGAGAAGTGCCCAAATACTAGGGGTGAGCGCCCAATAAACTGCGGAACTCGCCCAAATAAGTCACGGACCCGCCCAATAATTGTGATTCGCGCCCATTACTTAATGATCAAGCCCAAATTTTCAGGCTTCAAGCTAAGAGGTACCGCTCCAAAATCTAAATTTTTGCTCAAAACCCTGGTTTCCTGCTCTAATCTCCCTGATCTCCGCTCCTAAAAGCAGGAAATCCGCTCCTTTACTTCGGGCTTGTGCTCCAAAAAACAAAAAAGGCGCTCCAAAACCCTGATTTGTGCTCAAAAATGTAAATTTCCGCTTCAACCTCATTACTTTCGCTCCAAAAATCCTCTCCATCCCTAACCCGAAACACAAAATAGAGTCCAGCCTTCCTTGAGCTGAACTCTTTGTACTTGGAAAAAAATACTTTGCTGCAGTGGTGTAATTCAGGCTACCTTATGTACGGGATGATGAAGGACAAATCAAGGAAAAACGAGAGCGAATTGTCTCGATGAAGGCCAAAACGAGACTGGAGCAGGTACGAAATGTCCGTCATTACCCTAATAAACCCTTCATTCCATCTCCCCCTTCTCTAACATCCACACAATTCACACATTTGATTCTATTTTTTGCAGACAGGTCATAGACTTGTACAAATAAAGTGGAACTAAAGAGGTGGAATCTGCGATGAGCCGCACAGATGAAATAAAAAAGCGTATTGCCAAGCGGAAAAAAGAAAGACTTGATAGAAATCAGGGAGAGGAGAGACATGGTTTAATTCTTCCAGAGATTGAAGAACAGCACGGATTTGATCGAATGTATACATATGAATCAGGTCCAGATCGCTCTCCGGTTTTATTTAAAAAGGAAATTTTTATTTTTAAGATCCTTGCGTCGGCCTGTTTATTTTTATTAACAGCGATTCTTTTTAAAAGTACAAACAGTTCGCTGGAGTCAATCCGAACGATCGTTACGGAAACGATGGAAAATGACTTTCAGTTTGCTGCTGTAAGCGAATGGTATGAAGACACATTCGGAGAGCCCCTAGCCTTTTTTCCGGCCGATTCAAATGAAAATCAAAAATCTGACATGACTGTGGATTATGCTGTTCCTGTATCAGGAAAGGTATTGCACTCCTTTGGAACTACAGATCAGGGAATTACAATTGAAACAGGCAAAAACGAACCTGTTAAAGCTATGAAAGAAGGGGTTGTTATATTTGCCGGAAAAAAAGAGGATACTGGACAAACCGTGATGATTCAACACTCGGATGATACGATTACCTGGTATGGTCAATTAAAGGAGATAAATGTTACTTATCAAGAAAATGTACCGATGGGCGAACAAGTAGGAACAGTGTCTGACAGCAATAGCGAAGGCAAAGGAGAATTTTATTTTGCCATACAAAAAGGGAATGAGTTTATAGACCCAATCCAGGTGATTTCCTTTGAGTAAAACTTTAGGCTTTTTCAAAAAAATACACATCCACCCGCTGTTCTGGCTGATTATCGGGGTTTCGATCATAACGGCTAGATTCATGGAAGTCCTTGTATTATTTACATTTGTACTGATTCATGAATTGGGTCATGGGCTGACGGCCCATTTTTTTTCATGGAGAATTCAAAAAATCTTATTGCTCCCCTTTGGCGGAGTGGCAGAAATGGATGAGCACGGCAACAGACCGATGAAAGAAGAGCTTCTTGTTGTGATTGCCGGACCAATCCAGCATATTTGGATACAATTCGTACTTTGGCTCTTATACAATCAAATGCTAATTCATCCTGATGATTATACGCTATGGACTGGCTTTAATCTGATGATCCTATCGGTTAACCTTCTTCCAGCATGGCCGCTTGACGGAGGAAAGCTTTTGTTTTTATGGCTTTCTCAATTTTTTACGTTTCGAAAAGCGCATCGCTATACACTTTATGCTGCGGCAGGAACGATTGTAATAACTTTAATTACTATCCTGGTTTGGAATCCCCTCCATTTAAACAGTTGGGTAATTTGGATCTTTTTAGTCTTTTCTCTTTGGAAAGAGTGGAAGCAAAGGCCATTTGTCTTTATAAGGTTTTTACTTGAACGCTATTATGGAAACAAAGATCGGGAACTCAGGGCGATCCAGCCGATTTATGCCTACCCGGATGAAAATATCGTTGATGTACTTGAACGCTTTTCAAGGGGCTGTAAACATACGATTCGAATCAATGGGAAAGGGTCAAACGCAACCATTGATGAAAATGAACTTTTACATGCCTTTTTTGTTGACAAACTTTACAAAGGCAAGGTTGCAGACTTATTGTATATGTACTAGGATTTTTTTTTGAGGTGACTTTAGATTTTGAATGAATTAATAATCAATGCCAAGACCGCTGAACAGCGATTTGCTTTCCTGCAAAATAAACAGTTAGAACATATACATATAGAACTGCCCTCCCCTCACCTTACTGCCGGGTCAATATGCATTGGCCAGGTCCAAGATATTATTGCCGGTATGAACGCTGCCTTCATTGATATTGGCGAGGAAAAGTTAGGATTCATTCATCGTGACGACCTCCCATCCTATCGTCAATCGAATCTGCCTTTGGAACAAAAGAAACAAATGCCGATTTCCAAGTTTTTAAAAAGAGGCGAAAAGATAATCATCCAAGTTAAAAAGGAACCAGTTGGTGAGAAAGGAGCCCGCTTAACAGGATTAATTGAATGGCCGGGAACTTATTTAGTCTATTTGCCATATAGCCATTATGTGGCTGTTTCAAAGAGGATGGACCCGACTCTCGCTGAAAAATGGAGAGAAACGGCAGCGACATGGCTTTCTGGAAATGAGGGGCTGATTATTCGAACCGGCAGTTCAGAGCAAACCGAGGAAATGGTGAAACAGGAATTTGAGGAGATTAAAAAGACTGTTTCTTCCCATATTAATCAGCTTCCGTATTCCAATCCGCCGCGTGTGCTTTTTCAGCCAAATCTTTTTTTGAAAGAGCTTGAAGGCTTTCTTCACCAATATAATGAAGGAACAATCTGGGTTGATCATGCAGAAATGATACAAGAGATTCGTGCCATCTTAGACGAAACTTCAGGTTGGGAGATTAAACTTTATCAGGGCGTTGAAGGAATTTTTTCTTATTTCGATTTAGAACAGCAAATAGCAAAGCTTTTATCACAGCATGTATGGCTTAAAAATGGAGCCAGTTTGACAATTGATGAAACGGAGGCGCTGACCGCTATTGACGTCAATACGGGGAAATATCTTGGAAAAAGGGAGCATGAACAAACGGTATTTAAAACAAATGAACTGGCTGCTATCGAGGCCGCACGGCAAATTCGCTTGCGTGATTTAGCAGGTTTAATCGTAATTGATTTTATAGAGATGGAAAGGGAAGAACAAAAAGAAAAAATAAGACAACTCTTCCTCAAGGAGACAAAAAAGGACCACAAAACGATTCAAGTGGGCTCCTTTCATGAATTAGGCGTATTAATCCTAACAAGGAAACGAATAGGACATTCTTTAATAAAGAAACAGACAATGGCTTGCCCTGTTTGTGCTGGAGCTGGCCGGGTATTTTCAAGCGAAGCCCTTGCTTTTTCGCTACAAAGAGAGATTTTAGAAAGAAAAACCAAAGCAGCATTCATCCGAATTCAAGCCACATCAGATATTATCGCGCATTTCATGAAGCAGCCCTTTACATTAAAAGAACATTTAGAGGAGAGTCTCCATCTCGAACTATCGTTTGAACAAATCGAACACCCGCATCCATTCTATCGGATCACAAGGATAGATACGTAATTCTCATTGACATATGGATGATTTTTGTGTTATAGTTTTGGATGTTAGTTTGTAGCACCCGTGCTACAACCGCACGGTTATGGTTTTAAGATAAAGGAGTTTCCTTTACACCTATCACCGGCGAGTCTTAGATTCTAAGGAGGTGCCAATAATGTACGCTATTATCGAAACTGGTGGTAAACAACTTAAAGTTGAAGAAGGCCAAGCTATTTACGTAGAAAAATTACCAGTTGAAGCAGGCGAAACGGTTACTTTTGATAAAGTTCTTTTCGTAGGTGGAGACAACGTAAAAGTAGGAAGCCCTCTAGTTGAAGGTGCGACTGTTACTGCAAAAGTAGAAAAACAAGGTCGTCAAAAGAAAGTTGTTGTCTTCAAGTATAAGGCTAAGAAGAACTATCACAAAAAGCAAGGTCATCGTCAGCCATATACAAAAGTAGTCATTGAAAAAATCAACGCATAAGGCTGTTGATCCATATGATCAAAGTGTCGATTTATAAGGATTCTGATGAACGAATCACCTCTTTCTTAGTCCAAGGGCATGCACAGTTTGCAGAACCGGGACAAGATATTGTTTGCGCAGGAGTGTCAGCCGTATCGATCGGATCGATAAATGCAGTAGAAGAGCTGTTAGGAATAGAGCTTCCTGTCGAACAAAGAGGTGGCGGCGGTTATCTCCGCTGTACAGTTCCGAATCTAGAAGATAAAGCAATGGATGAGAAGCTGCAGCTCCTCATTCGTTCGATGATCTCTTCTCTTGAATCGATTGAAAGAGAATATCATTCTTATATTAAAATAACCTACCATATGTAGGAGGTGGAATGAATGCTACGTTTAGATCTTCAATTTTTCGCATCTAAAAAAGGAGTAGGTTCTACAAAGAACGGACGTGACTCTATCGCTAAGCGTTTAGGTGCTAAACGTGCCGATGGTCAATTCGTTACAGGCGGATCCATCCTTTACCGTCAACGCGGAACTAAAATCTATCCAGGCGTGAACGTAGGACGTGGTGGAGATGATACTCTATTTGCAAAAGTAGATGGAGTTGTTAAATTCGAACGCGTTGGACGTGATCGTAAACAAGTAAGTGTATACCCAGTAGCTCAAGAAGCTTAAGGGAAAGTTGAGGCTGACTCATAGGGGTCAGCCTTTTTCATTCTTCAGAAAAGAACTATAGTTCTTATTCCTTATTTGTTATACTAGCTTAAAAAGCATATTGTCATGTTTTTAGAGGGGATTGGTATCGAAAAAGGTTTGTAGCGGGGGTAACCGTTACAACTTCTTTTGCGATAGCGGTAAAATTAGTAGAAATTAGGGGAAGAATAATGAAGGAACCAAAGAATGTGGTGGAAATACTACGTCATGCTAGACACGATTGGCTAAACCAGCTTCAGCTAATAAAAGGGAATTTAGATCTCGGCAAAACTAATCGTGCTAAAGAAATCATTGACGAAATCATAATTGACGCGAGAAACGAGTCGAATTTGAGTAATTTGGGATTAGATGATTTTAGTTCACTTCTGTTAACCTGTAATTGGATGCAGCATTTTTTTAGGTTAGAATATGAGGTCCTTGTGACCAAAGGAACATTTCCATTAGAAGATCAGGAGATCACAGCCTGGATGAATAAGTTGTTTCTATATTTGGAGGACTCATTCGATCCTAAGGCTGAAAATCATGTATTCATTTCGATTGAAGTAGCAACGGAATGGACACGCTTATTATTTGAAGTTAGAGGAGAATTTCTTCCCAATTCAAATATAGTAACATACATACATAAGCATCCTTTGAAAAATGGGACAGTTGACTTGATCGAAGAAATGGAAGGTGAACTGGCCTTTGCAATTATGATTAGTGAATGAATAGGTTCCGTAGGAGGGAATCAGATGTTTGTCGATCAAGCGAAAGTTTACGTGAAAGGCGGAGACGGCGGAAATGGAATGGTCGCTTTTCGCCGTGAAAAGTACGTACCAAAGGGTGGTCCTGCTGGAGGAGACGGAGGTAAAGGAGCAGATGTCATTTTTGAAGTAGAAGAAGGCCTCAGGACTCTTGTCGATTTTCGATATAAAAGACATTTCAAGGCCACAAGAGGCGAGCATGGCATGTCTAAAAGCATGCATGGAAAAAATGCACCCGATATGGTCGTAAAAGTTCCGCCTGGAACGGTTGTAAGAGATGAAGATACACAGGAGATCATTGCCGACCTAACCCATCATGGCCAGAGAGCTGTGATTGCCAAAGGCGGAAGAGGCGGAAGAGGCAATATTCGTTTTGCAACTCCGGCCAACCCTGCACCTGAAATAGCCGAAAATGGAGAACCGGGACAAGAACGCTATGTTATCCTGGAACTGAAATTGTTGGCAGATGTAGGGTTGGTTGGATTCCCAAGCGTCGGAAAATCCACGCTTTTGTCGGTTGTATCCTCTGCCCGGCCAAAAATTGGCGAATACCATTTCACAACGATTGTTCCGAATTTAGGAGTTGTAGAAACGGGTGATGGGCGAAGTTTTGTCATGGCTGATTTGCCAGGTTTAATTGAAGGAGCTCATCAGGGAGTCGGGCTAGGAATTCAGTTTTTGCGTCATATCGAAAGAACAAAGGTTATCGTTCACGTTATCGATATGGCGGCAGTCGAAGGAAGAGATCCTTATGAGGATTTTGTAACGATCCAAAATGAATTAGAACAATATAATTTACGATTAACAGAACGGCCTATTATCATTGTTGCTAATAAAATGGATGTGCCAGAAGCAGAGGAAAATCTGAAGAAATTTAAAGAACAGCTAGCCAAAGACTACCCGATTTTCCCGATTTCTGCAGTTACACGAGAAGGGGTCAGAGAACTCCTATTAACGGTGGCAAATGTATTAGACGAGACTCCTGAGTTCCCATTAAATGCAGAAGAAGAGATACGAGAAAATCGAGTTGTCTATAAACATGAAAATAAAGAATCTGAGTTTAACATTCAGCGGGAATCAGATGGAACCTTTGTTATTTTTGGTGAAAAAATCGAACGTCTCTTTAAGATGACCGACTTTTCAAGAGATGAATCAGTTAGAAGATTTGCCCGCCAGCTCCGGGGAATGGGCATTGATGAAGCGTTAAGACAAAGAGGAGCAAGTGATGGGGATATCGTTCGGATTATGGATTATGAATTCGAGTTTATTGAATAAGCTTCCTCACTCACTTTGGATCCATTATTGATTATGACTAGAGGGGGAGCGCAAGATGAAAATCGCCTATTTAGGACCTGAAGCAACATTCACACACGAGGCGGTTCGGACTTTTTTTCCTGAAGGAGATCCAAAAGCCTATAAAACAATTCCAGATTCGCTGGATGCCTTGCAAAGAGGAGAAGTAGATGCAGCTGTTGTGCCGCTAGAGAATGCTTTAGAAGGGTCAGTTAATATTACATTGGATTATCTGATTCATGAAGTCCACCATCCGATTGTGGCTGAGTTAACCCTTCCAATCCGTCAGCATTTAATGGTTCACCCTGATTATGCAAATGATTGGGAAAGTATCGAGAAAATCTATTCACATACGCAAGCATTGGCACAATGTCATCGCTTTTTACATCAGCAATTTTCAAATATTCCGAGGGAAGAAGCGACATCCACTTCGGCAGCAGCCAAAAAGGTAAAAGAGGAGAAAGAGCGGAAAATTGGTGCGATTGCGAATGAACTGGCGGCTAAACATCATGGCCTGCAAATTGTAAAAAGAGATATTCATGATTCGAAAAATAATCATACCCGATTTGCAATCGTAGCCAATCATCCCATTCCAGCGGCTTCCAAACAAGTCAAACTGAAATCATATAAAACTACGATTACTGTTACTCTGCCAATGGATGAAGCAGGAACGCTGCACCAAGTACTGTCTGCTTTTGCCTGGAGAAAGTTAAACTTAAGCAAAATTGAATCTAGACCTATGAAAACAGGACTAGGACATTACTATTTTATTATTGATATTGAGGAAAAATGGGATGACGTATTAATCCCTGGGGCCATTCAGGAATTAGAAGCAATCGGCTGCGGAGTGAAAATTTTAGGGAGCTACCCTTCATACTCAACCGTAACATTGCAATCAGCCAAATGAACGAACTAAAAAAGAAGAAGGCTACGCTGTAGTCTTCTTTTTTCCGTCTTTAATTTATCGTTTCTACTAAAAAGCCTGCTTTCTCAAGGGCCTTTTCCGCTTCATCGAGCTGCTGCTCACTCTGTGCGGATAATGTATGGAGGTGGTATCCTTCTGTTAGTTCTAATAAAAAGGAAGCTTTATTTTTCTTCATATTCTCCATAAAAAGCTGAACATCCCTTCGATTGGAGACCATTACCGATGCTTTTAAATCCCCGTAAACCGGATGATCAATCGTTACGTCTTTTACCGTGACCCCGAAATCGACAATAAGCTGCAGCTCTTCCTCTGTCCGCTCAGGCGTATGATAGCAGGCAACAATCCGTTCAACATAGGTATTAGGTTCATTTTTAACATAGATATAACCTTGACTCGTTGCTACAATAGGCACATTCGTTGCTTTGAGCAGGGTAATGTCGCCTACGATAACCTGCCGTGATACATTGGTTTGTTTCGCTAATTCACTGCCCGTAAGAGGCTCCTTCGCGTTTTTTAACAAATTCAAAATAAAGTTTCTTCGTTCAGCCCCTAACATTTTTTTACTCATCGGAAACCCCTCCCTTATACGTAGTATTTTACTAAAAATAAGCAAGGAATGTAATGGTATACCTCTATTATCACTTCTCACCTTAGCCTCCTCCCTCTTTAAACAATCCTCTCCCCTATTCTCTCTTCTCCTCCTCTCTTTTTACTTTTTCATCAAACACACATCTTTTTATTTTTGTCATAAATATGTAAAGGGTCGATTCTTATTTGCAAGGAGGCACATATTTTTACGAATCCTTTCATATTTTTTTTTTGAGGAAGATTAGCAAAATGCCTAGAGTCACATAGACTATATGGACGAATGCCTGACAGGAGGGAAGCGCACGTGAAGATTCACATTGTCCAAAAAGGGGATACTCTTTGGAAGATCGCCAAAAAATATGGCGTGAATTTCGATGAGTTAAAAAAGATGAATGCCCAGCTATCAAACCCCGATATGATTATGCCGGGCATGAAGATTAAAGTACCCGACTCTGGCGGATCGGTAAAAAAAGAAGCAATTGTACCTAGAAAAGAACTGCCTGTTAAGGAACATCCTTTGAGCAATCAGCAGCCCATAACGCAACCAATTAAAGAAGTTCCCAAGAAAGAAGTGCCTAAAAAAGTTGAAGGTGTACAATTTACCCCTAAAATGCCAAAGCCGATTGTTCCTGACATCGATATCAATAATTATTATATGACCAACATGGAAAACATGTCCGTACAAAAAAAGGAAATGCCAAAAATTCCGCCACAGCCTAAAGCCGTTTTACCAGGCGTGAAAAAAGAAATGCCAAAGGCACCGGTTGCACCGATTAAGGAAGCACCGGTTAAACCAATCGCACCAATTATGGAAAAACCCGTTGCTCCAATTAAGGAAAAACCGGTTGCACCTATTAAACCGATTATGGAAAAACCTTATGCACCTATAAAAGAGAAACCGATTGCTCCAATTGAAGAAAATATTGCCCCTATTACAGAAGAGGTACCTGAATTTCCAGTTCAGCCAGCATTCGAAGAATATGCTGTACCAGTCTCGCCTGTTTTACCTGGATCGGGACTTTGTCCCCCGCCGCCATGCCCTCCAGGGTTAGGACTAATGCCTGGTTTTGCTCCACAAGTACAAGGAGTCGCAACACCGCCATTTCCAAATCAAATGCCGATGTTTATGGACGAATCACCATACGAACCGTTTGATGATTATCCGGTAATGGGTGTTGAAGAAACAATGGAGGATGTGAATATGCCTTTTATGCCAAATGTACAACATCCATTTGCACAACTTCCGACTTTTACTGAGTCAGTTATGCAGCCATATGGTCAATATCCTCATGCGCCAATGGGAGGTCCAGGATTCGGCGGATTACCAATGGGAGGTCTAGAATATGGCGGAGGTCTAATGGGAGGCCAAGAATTTGACGGTGGCCCGATGGGAGGCCCACAATATGGCGGAGCCCCAGTGGAAAATCAAGGATTTGACGCAGGACCAATAGGTGGCCCAGAATACGGCGGAGTACCGATGGGAGGCTCGCAATTTGGCGGAGTACCAATGGGAGGCCCGCAATTTGGCGGAGTACCAATGGGAGGCCCGCAATTTGGCGGAGTACCAATGGGAGGCCCGCAATTTGGCGGAGTACCAATGGGAGGCCCGCAATTTGGCGGAGTACCAATGGGAGGCCCGCAATTTGGCGGAGTACCAATGGGAGGCCCGCAATTTGGCGGAGTACCAATGGGAGGCCCGCAATATGGCGGAGGTCCGATGGGAGGCCCGCAATTTGGCGGAGTACCAATGGGAGGCCCGCAATATGGCGGAGGCCCGATGGGAGGCCCGCAATTTGACGGAGGCCCGATGGGAGGCCCGCAATATGGCGGAGGCCCGATGGGAGGCCCGCAATTTGACGGTGGCCCGATGGGAGGCCCGCAATTTGGCGGAGTACCAATGGGAGGCCCGCAATATGGCGGAGGCCCGATGGGAGGCCCGCAATTTGTCGGAGGCCCTATGGGAGGCCCAGAATATGACGGAGGTCCAATGGGAGGCCCGCAATTTAGTGGAGTACCAATGGGAGGCCCGCAATATGGCGGAGGCACAATGGGAGGCCCGCAATATGTCGGAGGCCCGATGGGAGGCCCGCAATTTGGCGGAGGCTCGATGGGAAGCCCGCAATATGGCGGAGGCCCGATGGGAAGCCCGCAATTTGACGGAGGCCCGATGGGAGGGCCGCAATATGGCGGAGTACCAATGGGAGGCCTGCAATATGGCGGAGTACCAATGGGAAGCCCGCAATATGGCGGAGGTCCAATGGGCGGATCAGGATACTCAATGACACCGCCGCAAGCACAAGGCATATATGAAGATGATTTTTCTGATGATTATCAGGATGCTCCTTATGCACCTAGGCAACAAGTTCAAGGATTGTTTAATGATTGTGGCTGCGGCGGTCCGAAACTTATGCCAAACGGATACCCAGTCCCTTATTACCCGCAAGGAGAAGTGGCTCCGTTTGGAGTTCAAGATTCCCCATATGGTCTAAATCTTTATGGTCCTGAACCGATGCGTAACAATGATGAGCAAGAACCACAAGTCTAAGTTATCAGGAGACGATCCCAGTCATAATCGTCTCCTTTCCTTTTTTCAGGCAAATTTAGATGAGCCCATAAAAAAAATCCATCGAGTCAGGGACCATATTTATAAAATTGAGACCGATCTAACGATGTATGTAGGGAAGGGATTTTCCAATAAAGCTTCATTTAAAAAACAAAAATGGTTAACGAAAAGACTTCAAAAGGCAGGCTTCAAAAAAACTTATCAATTTCTAAAAACTGATATGAATAAAGGCTATCATTATAAGGGGAAATACTATGGGATTCTTACTTGGATCGAACACGGTCACCCAGTTTTCCGTTTTAATTCAATTGAAAATTGTGAAGCGGGAATCATACTGCTCAATGAATTTCATGACCATACTAAAAAAGTATTAGCGGAAGGGAATCCGCATTTTGCAACAACCAATTATTATCAAAAATGGGTGGATCGCTTTCAGCAATTTAAACGTAATATCCATATAGTAGAAACCTTAGTTCCATCTCCGGTAATCGATGATATTTTAAAATGGGGCAGGGAATCTTTAAAAATGATTGAACATCGTTCACCACAGGAAAAAAATGAACTAGTTATTCTTCATGGCGATGTAGCCCACCATAACTTCATCCGTACTGAAAACAATGACCTGTTTCTTATTGACTTTGACTTATCTTCAGCAGGAAACCCTATTCATGATTACCTGCAATATGCCAATCGCATTTTGCCATTCCTGCATTGGGACTTAAATCATTTAACAAATCTCCCAGTTATCTCACAATATCTTCGGGACCCTTATTTTTTAAAGGCACTTATGTATCCGACAGACATATACCGAGAATGGAATCGAGCCATAAAACAGAGATTATTGGGGCAAGAAAAATGGATTCATAACTTACTAAACGCAACCATAGAGCAATTTGAACAAAGATCAAATTTTTTTGACTCCCTTCAAAATATGGTAAAATAGAGACAAACTTTGTGAAAGGGAGAACATAATGGAAGAAAAAGTGAATCATTTAGTATCTTGGCTCCAATTAAAGGTAAAAGAAGCCAATGCAAATGGAGCAATTGTGGGTATTAGCGGCGGAATTGACTCTGCGGTGGTTACACATTTAATTAAACGTGCATTTCCCAACGATTCATTCGGTTTAATTATGCCTTGTAAAAGTAATCCTCGTGATCAGGAGGATGCACTCAAGGTAGTGGAGAGCAGTGAAATTGATTACCGCATCATTGACTTATCCGAGACTCATACTGTTTTAATGGATCAAATCAAAAAGCAGATCGCCGAGGCAGGTACCTGGAATGATGAACGTGCTAAATTAGGGGAAGCTAATACGAAAGCAAGACTCCGTATGACTACGTTATATGCTGTTGCCAACAACTATGGCTATATAGTGGTCGGAACTGACAATGCGGCTGAATGGCATACCGGATACTTTACTAAATATGGTGATGGCGGAGTAGATTTGGTTCCTCTTGTTCACTTAACTAAAGGTGAAGTTAGAGAAATGGCAAAATATCTTGGTGTACCAGATGATGTGATCAATAAAGCGCCAAGTGCAGGACTATGGGAAGGTCAAACCGATGAAAATGAAATGGGCACAACTTACGATATGATTGATGCTTATTTAAGGGGAGAAACGATTCCTGAAAAAGACCGTCAAATTATTGAAAAAATGCATGCTATGTCTGAACATAAGCGACATCTGGCAGCTGCACCCCCTAAATTTTAACAAACTGGACTGAAATGACAGAATGAAAGCCTCTTTTTGCTGACAAGCTAAAAATAGCATGTAAAAACATGCAATTGTCAGCAAAGGGGGTTTTTAGGTTGAACCGAAAAATTGTAAGTATCCCTCTAACATGTCTCATACTTGCAGGGGTTACCGCTTGTACCACCAACCCAAATGGTGGTGAAACGGCTCAGAACGACCCCTTCCAGCGAGTCGGGTTTTATTCAAATCAAGACGGCGGATTTATGAATAACCACCGTGGTCCTGCGCAAGGATTATATAACGATCCTACATTAAACCGCGGTCAGAACAAGATTGAGGATTATACCTATTCAGATACAGATTATAATTACCATAATCATATTAATAATCCTGAATGGATGACGCAAAGACCTTATTTTGAAAGGTATAATGGTGAATTAGCCAATGAAATTTCTAACCGGGTTGGGGAGGTACAGCATGTCCGGCATGTTCGTACCATAGTATATAATGATACGATTTTCCTCGGAGTGCAGATTGATGACCCAGTTCACAAGGATCAAGTTGTTCATACAGTTAGGGAAGCCGTGATTCCATACCAGGATGGAAGAAAAATTGTTGTCATAACTGATCCAAAAGAATTTTTCCGAATGCGGGAAGTAGACAATAAAATGCGGGATGGTAAAAATGTGGATGAGATAAATCGTGAATTAGAGGAGCTTTTTTCCACTTATTTACCCAATGAACAGGAAACTGCAGAATAACGGAGGCAGGGCCAAACCGGCTCTGCTTTTTTAATTATATTTAAAATGGATAAAGTTTCTATGTTTGGTCAAACTAACTAAAGAATACATTTTAACTACCGAGGTGACCAGTATGACACTTCATCTGCGTATAGTTATTCTCTTTTTACTTGTAACCGCAGCATATGGACTTGTATTTTTCGGTAACCATTCTTTCAGAAATGAGGAAGCGCAAGCGGTTCAAGCTACAGCAAGAGAAATGAAGCCATTAGTGGTTAAGGTCATTTTGGAAAGAAACTATATCGATGGTGAAACTAGCGAAGAGGTTGTTTACGAAAAAATACTAGCGATGGAAGATTTCTGGAGTAAATATAAAGATTGGCAATTAGTCGATATGAAAGCAGGAATAGTTAAGTTTAAAAAGGATATAGATGATATTTCTCCCCTCCTTAAATCTAATGGGTACTTTGGGGTTACTAACGATGGGGTGTTATCGATTTTTAATGGCTTACCGAGTAAAGAGCGAGTTATCCAATCTTTTTTTCAGCTTGATATGAAAAAGCTAGAAAGCATCGAAAGGAAAAAGCTTGAAAAGGGAATTCGCATATCATCGAAAGATCAATACGTGGAAGTTCTGAATGTGTTCAGAAATTATTCAAAGGAATGAAGCCCGGCATTAGCCGGGTTTTTCTTATTATAGGGCGTTCGATTTCACTTCCCTATTTTTATATGATCGAAAATCTTATTTCTTCAGCCTTTTACCAACCCAACCTTTTCCTTATAAGGTATGATAAAATGGAAGGCAGCAAATCTTTGAGGAGATAGAAGTATGTATGAATATTTAAATGGAACAATTGTAAATATTGAACCAGAATATATTGTGGTCGATGTGAATGGGGTTGGTTATCAAGTTATGACACCTAATCCATATCGCTTCTCTAAAGGGCAAATTAAGGTTTATACTTTTCTTTACGTAAGAGAGGAAATTCAGTCTTTATACGGATTTATCAGTAAGGAAGAACAAAAGTTATTTAAGCAGCTATTAAATGTAACAGGGATTGGGCCTAAAGGGGCATTAGCCGTATTGGCAGCTACTTCACCAAATGAAGTCGCCGCTGCGATCGAAACGGAGGATGAAAAGTTTTTAACAAAGTTTCCTGGTGTCGGTAAGAAAACTGCCCGGCAAATGATATTAGACTTAAAAGGGAAACTCAAAGGTTTTGAAATAAGTACTCATCCAACTGCAGAAAAAAGGACAAGCAAAAAGTCAGATTCATATGATGAACTCGAAGAAGCTGTATTGGCCTTAAAGGCGTTAGGATATTCAGATAAAGAGTTAAGTAAAATTAAGCAGGAATTAGAAAAACTGGAGCGCTTAACAACTGATCTGTATGTAAAAAAAGGTTTACAAATGCTGATGGCTAAAGGGTGATAAAAGGTGGAAAATCGAATTGTTTCAGATATTGTCAGCCCAGAGGATGTATCACTTGAGTTAAGCGTCCGTCCCTCTAGCTTTGAACATTACATAGGACAAGAACAGGTTAAACATAATTTAAAGATTTTTATTGAAGCTGCGAAAATAAGGGAAGAATCATTAGATCATGTCCTGTTATATGGTCCTCCGGGTCTTGGAAAGACAACATTAGCAAGCATTATTGCTTCAGAGATGAGCGTCCAATTAAAAACTACTTCTGGTCCGGCGATTGAAAGAGCCGGTGATTTAGCAGCGATTCTCACCTCTTTAGCCCCTGGAGATGTATTATTTATTGATGAAATTCATCGTTTGAATCGGGCAGTTGAAGAGGTATTATACAGTGCAATGGAAGATTTTTGTCTCGATATTGTAATCGGTAGAGGAGAAGGTGCACGCTCTGTGCGAATTGATCTCCCTCCCTTTACATTAGTAGGAGCAACAACTCGGGCCGGGGCACTGTCCGCTCCTTTAAGAGACCGATTTGGGGTTCTTTGCCGGTTAGAGTATTATGAAACAAAGGATTTGGCTAAAATCATAACAAGAACAGCAGAAATTTTTGGGATTGAGGTCATTGAACCTGCTGCCTTTGAAATAGCCAAAAGATCAAGGGGAACTCCGCGAATAGCAAATCGCCTACTGCGCAGGGTCCGTGATTTTGCTCAAGTGCAAGGGAACGATTGTATTGATCTCGATATAACCAACAATGCACTCGATCAGCTTCAAGTTGATAAACAAGGACTAGATCATATTGATCATAAACTGCTGCTCAGCATGATTGAAAAATATAGAGGCGGTCCTGTCGGAGTCGAAACAATTTCCGCCACGATCGGGGAAGAAGTAACAACGGTTGAGGAAGTCTATGAACCGTATTTATTGCAAATTGGATTTATACAAAGAACGCCAAGAGGACGTGTCGTAACAGAATTAGCCTATCGTCATTTTAAGATGGAGGTGCCAAAGGATTGAGTGGGATAGGGAAAATCCTGATGACATTAGGTGCTGTATTATTTATCGTCGGACTTCTGTTTTATTTCTTTAAGCTTGGGAAACTTCCCGGTGATATCGTGATTAAGAAAGGAAACACTACCTTTTATTTTCCTATTGTTACATCCATCTTAGTTAGTATTATATTATCTCTTATATTTTATTTTTTACGAAGATTTTAGTATGTTGATTGGAGCGGAAATCAACATCCAAGTTTAAGCTTCGAGATTGGAGATTGGTAAGCATCATGAAGGTAGATGAGTTTGATTTTAACCTCCCGCCAGAATTAATAGCGCAAACTCCATTAGAACACAGAGAAGAAAGCAGACTAATGGTTTTAAATAAAAGAACTGGCGCAATAGAACACCGCATCTTTCGAGATATTATTAACTATCTGAATCCGGGTGATTGTTTAGTATTGAATGATACAAGGGTTCTGCCGGCACGGCTTTATGGAGTCAAAGAAGACACAGGTGCCAAGGTAGAAGTTCTCTTATTAAAGGAAGTTGGCTCTAATCAATGGGAAACATTAGTTAAACCCGGGAAAAAAGTGAAACCTGGAACCACCCTATCCTTTGGTAATGGGCTCTTGCGTGCAGAATGTATTGGGACAACTGAGTTTGGCGGGCGTATTTTTAAATTTTTATATGAAGGAATTTTTTATGAGATTTTGGATCAATTAGGTGAAATGCCGCTTCCGCCTTATATTACGGAGCAATTAGAGGATAAAGACCGATACCAGACTGTATACGCGAAACACGAGGGGTCTGCTGCCGCACCAACAGCCGGCCTGCATTTTACCGAACTGCTGTTAGACGAAATTCAAAAAAAAGGTGTTCACATTGCCTTTATTACCCTTCACGTTGGATTGGGGACTTTTCGACCAGTTCAAGTGGAAGATATTAATAAACATCAAATGCATTCAGAATTTTACCAAATGACAGAGGAAACGGCGCAGCTGTTAAATCGGGTAAAACAAGCGGGAGGAAGAATCATTTCTGTTGGCACCACTTCAACCCGAACATTAGAAACCATTGCGCAAAAAAATAACGGTCATTTTGAGGCAGACTCAGGCTGGACCGATATATTTATTTATCCCGGATTTGTTTTTAAAGGGATTGATGGCATGATTACCAACTTTCATTTGCCAAAGTCGACATTAATCATGCTGGTGAGTGCGCTCGCTAGCCGCGATTTTATAATGAAAGCATATGAGGAAGCCGTGAAAGAGCGCTATCGCTTCTTTAGCTTTGGCGATGCTATGCTGATTCATGAAGGGAGTACAGGCATTGACACTACCAATTAGATACGAATTTATAAAGGCGTGTAAACAATCCGGTGCACGTTTAGGAATCTTACATACTCCGCATGGTTCCTTTGAAACACCAATGTTTATGCCAGTGGGGACATTGGCAACCGTTAAAACAATGTCTCCGGAAGATTTAAAGGAGATGGGTGCTGGCGTTATTTTAAGTAACACATACCATCTTTGGCTTAGACCGGGAGAGGACATTGTAAAAGGAGCAGGAGGTCTTCACGGGTTTATGAATTGGGATCAGGGAATCTTAACAGATTCGGGCGGATTCCAGGTTTTTAGTTTAAGTGATATGAGAAGGATTGAGGAAGAAGGCGTTCACTTTAGAAATCATTTAAATGGAGACCGCCTATTCCTATCACCTGAAAAAGCAATGGAAATCCAAAATGCACTTGGTTCAGACATTATGATGGCGTTTGATGAATGTCCGCCATACCCGGCAACCTTTGAATACATGAAAAAGTCAGTCGAACGTACAAGCAGATGGGCGGAAAGGTGTCTAAAAGCACATAAGCGCAAAGATGTACAAGGGCTTTTTGGGATTGTTCAAGGTGGAGAATATCAGGAGTTAAGAGAGCTAAGCGCGAAGGATTTAGTATCATTAGATTTTCCAGGCTACGCGGTAGGGGGACTTTCTGTAGGTGAGCCAAAGGATGTTATGAATCGGGTATTAGAATTTACCACTCCCCTTCTTCCAGCCGATAAACCGCGCTATCTGATGGGAGTAGGAAGTGCTGATTCTTTAATTGACGGTTCAATCCGGGGAATCGACATGTTTGATTGTGTCCTTCCGACAAGGATTGCCCGCAACGGTACGCTTATGACAAGCAATGGTCGGCTAAATATAAAAAATGCAAAATTCGAAAGAGATTATGGTCCATTAGACGAGCATTGTGACTGTTATACATGCCGGAATTATTCACGTGCCTATATCAGGCATTTAATAAAAGCGAATGAAACGTTTGGAATTAGACTTACTACTTATCATAATCTGTATTTTCTGCTAAACTTAATGAAGCAGGTAAGACAAGCCATTCGTGAAGACCGTCTCCTTGATTTTCGGGAGGAGTTTTTCGAACAGTATGGTTTTAATCGTCCCAATGCGAAAAATTTTTAATATAGGAAGGAGTGAAACATAAATGGAATCTCTTGCAGGTTTATTACCGATTATTTTAATGTTTGTATTATTTTATTTCCTGCTAATCCGTCCACAGCAAAAACGTCAAAAGTCGGTTCAGCAAATGCAACGTGACCTTCAAAAAGGGGATAAGGTTGTAACAATTGGGGGCCTACATGGCTTTGTTGATGCAATTGACGAAGGACAAATTGTCATTAAATGTGGAGATGGAAGCCGTCTTACATACGATCGTGCAGCAGTACGCGAAGTGGTCGAGAAAGCAAAATCACCAAGTTTAGACAAATAAAAAACTGGCGCAAATTCGCCAGTTTTTTTATTTTAATTTTATACTTTATCCATGTAATAAATGAAGGCTCGGTCCGTTTCGTTATGCCCTGCTGGACGTCACATTTACGCCTAAAATCCCGCCCATCATCGATGTGATGATAAAGCATAAGTGGTATACTAATTCCCTTAATGTGAACATAGAATCATACCCTAAGTATTGGAATAAGAGGATAATGAACGTGAAAAAGACACCTGTTAAACCGCCTGATAACCAGCCTCTTTCCTTTCCTTTTCCTCCAGAAATAAAACCGCCGATAAACATCGCTAAAAAGGTAATCCCTGTGATTACATATTGTAATGAATGTTCTTGAAGTGAGGTAAATCTTAATAAAAGAGAAAAGATCAGACTTGTTATGAGCGCAAAAATAAATATTGTTAATACACCATAAAATATGGCCTGACTTAATTTTTTAGTTTCGATGGTTCTCCACTCCCCTCAAATCTTTTAGTACAAGCATATTCAGGTTGCTGCCTAAATAGAATCCTTTTGTCCAAGAAAATTTATCTGAAAGTTTAAACCCCTGCATCTGACTTCCTAAAAATTTTTCCAGATAATTTTAGTTGGAATTTTTCGACAGCATAATTTTGTACACTTGTTAGAAAATAGGAAAGGAAGCAATAGGAGGGGAACAGACCTTGGATGAATACATCGTGGTTGTACTGCGAACGCTCCTCATTTACTTCGCGATCATTGTGATCTTTCGACTAATGGGGAAAAGAGAGATTGGCGAGCTAAGTATATTAGATCTCGTTGTCTTTATTATGATTGCTGAGTTAGCAGTCTTAGCCATAGAAGATACATCTACACCGATACTTTTACAGTTACTGCCGATGGTTCTTTTATTAGCTGTTCAAGTTCTTCTTGCCTATATATCTTTAAAAAGTGTGCGGTTCCGCCAAATAGTCGATGGTCAGCCGGCTATCATTATTAATAAAGGCAAGATTGATGAGGTGTCTATGAAAAAGCATCGGTATAATTTTGATGACTTGCTCTTGCAGCTGAGGGAAAAAGATATTCGAAACATATCAGATGTTGATTTTGCAATTTTAGAACCATCAGGCAAGTTATCGATTTTTACAAAGGACGACAATCTGGAGAAGGCTGATTTTACCCTTCCATTAATCATTGATGGATTAATTCAAGAAGAAAATTTAGAAGTGATCAGTCGATCGAAAAAATGGCTGCTTGAAAAGCTAAAAGCCAAAGGATATACAGATTTAAAGAAAATCTCCTTTTGCAGCTACCAAAACGGTGAGTTTTTTATTGATGAAAAGGATGAAATAACGCCCGGTAAATAAGGGTCAGACCAGAATGATAACTGGTCTGACCATTTGTTTTTCTTTATCTATACTTTGGTATAAAGACAAACTTTGAAAGAAAGCCTCCGATATAAGGAATTCTTCCAGCTTCCTCTTTCTTAATTAATCCTAATAAGCCGGAAATAAACAGGTAAAGACCAGTCATAATACAAGCAGAGACAATAAGCTGGATCACGTTTGACTGCGAATTTAAATAAGGCAGCAGCATATCTCCGATCCAGCCTGTCGTGAACATGGTCATAACTACTTTACATAATTCACGGATATTAATCGAAAATTGAATGGATTTAAGAACCGTAAAGTAATGTAAGAAAGTAACAAGGACTATACCTACTACCATTCCGAGTGCAGCTCCCATAATTCCAAATTGCGGATTTGAAGCCAAAAAAAGAATCGTTAATAATTTGGCTATATTTCCAAAAAAACTATTATACATAGCCGCTTTGGCCAAATCCAAGGCCTGAAGTACAGCTGTAAGAGGTCCCTGGACATAATGAAAAATAAAAAAGGGAGCCATAACCTTAATAAAGGCTGCACCATTTGTTGAACCGTACATCGCTGACATCAACGGTTCTGCCAGGACAAAGAGAATGACGACTGATAATCCTCCTGTCACATATGAAAATCTCAAAGTCTGATTTAACCGGCTCTCCACAAGGCGCCGATCATTTAATGTATTCGCTTCACTGATAGCCGGTACAAGTGAAGTTGAAAGAGCGTAAGTGATAAAAGAGGGAAGAAAAAGCAATGGAAGCGCAAAGCCAGTTAATGCTCCATATTGTTTGGTAGCAAGCTGTGTTGCTACACCTGCTAAGGCAAGACTATTTGCTACTACAATTGGTTCGAGAAACCAAGAGACAGACCCGATAATACGGCTGCCAAGTGTTGGTAAGGCTACTCTCATTAATTCATTGAATACATTGGCACTTGAGCGGATGCTTTGGAAAAACTTTTTTCTAACCCGAAAGTGTTTCTTTAATTTAAACATGGTCAGCAAATAAATAAGAGAAGCAAGCTCACCCATAATCGAAGCAACCATCGCTGCCGCAGCAGCGTACTCCACCCCGTAAGGCAAGAAGGCTTTTGTCATAAAAGCGATTAAAAGGATACGCACAAATTGTTCAATCACTTGCGAAATCGCAGCAGGCTTCATATTTTGTCTTCCCTGAAAATATCCGCGAATCACTGATGAAACGGCAATGATTGGAATTACTGGTGCAATCGCAATAAGCGGGTAGATTGTTCTTTGGTCAGTAAAAAAGAGCTCAGACAGAGCGGGAGCTAAAAGTAAAAGGGAAGGGGTAAATACAAGCGACAGGGATAAGGTAGATGCTAACGAGACGACTAAAATCTTTTTTACCTTTTTCATATCCCCTTTGGCTTCGGCTTCAGCAACATTTTTCGAAATTGCCACCGGTAAACCAAGCTGTGTTAGAGTAATAACTAGGATAAAGGTAGGAAAAGCCATCATATAAAGGCCGACTCCCTCTTCCCCGATGACTCTAGCAATGACAACGCGATTAATAAAACCAAGTATTCTCGTAATAAATCCTGCTATGATCAGAATAATCGTCCCTTTTATAAATTTGGACATATTGGTTTCTCCCTGCCTTCTCAAAATCGTTTGCTTCATATACAATGATATATATGCTTACATGTGGACAAAGCATGACAAGTTTAAAAGGAGAGAGTACCTTGGATACGACAAAAGCGTGGGAGTCTTATCGCCTAGAATTAAAACCTGCTTTAGAAAGCAAGCTCAATGAACTTTCATTACTAGGGTATAAAAAGGTAACAGAAGATCAGCTCTGGACCTTTTTGCTGGCTAAAAAATGGAAAAAGCTGAGCGGTGATATTCATATACATCGATTAGTAAGGGATATTTTACAGGTAAAACCGCAGGAATTTATGAGCTATCAAACAATTGAAGCTTTTAAATCCCCTAATCTTTTTGCGAAAATAGATGAGGAAGAGCTGAAAGAGCTGCTCGCTTTTAGACCCGAATAAATAGATTTTTTAAGTTATCCAAGGACAACCCAGTTGGAAAGGCAACGGAATTAAGGAGGATTCTACATAATGGTTAAACGCAGTCGGATCGTTGCGTTTTTTCTCATTGTCGTGTTATTAGCTAGTACAATGGGGCTCACAACGAAAGATATACTTGGAAATATCAGGCTTGGATTAGACCTGCAAGGAGGATTCGAGGTCTTATACGAAGTAAAACCAATTGATGAAAATGAAGATAAAGAAGTTACACCTGAAATGGTATCCAGTACAGCTCAAACACTCAGTGAAAGGATCGACTCACTGGGAGTCAATGAACCTAGCATCGAAATTGAAGAAGGAAATCGGATTCGTGTTCAGCTGGCAGGTATTGAAGATCAGGCAACTGCCAGGGAGTTACTGGCAACTGAAGCAAATATCAGTTTTAGAGATATAAATGATAACCTGTTATTAGACGGTTCAGACTTAGTCGAAGGTGGAGCGAAGCAATCCTTTAATCCGGACACGAATGCACCTATGGTTACGCTTAAATTAAAAGATGCGTCTCTTTTTGCAGAAGCCACAAGAAAAGTATTAGAAGATGGAACACGTAAAATTGTAATCTGGCTTGATTATGAAGAAGGCGATTCTTATCAGGAAGAATTACTAAAGCCTGAAGAAGAGCGCGGTTTTATCTCAGATCCAGGTGTCGATGAAGTGCTAAATACGACAGAAGTCATGATTACTGGTAATTTCTCTGTCGAGGAAGCGCAAACCCTTGCCTCGCTCTTAAATTCAGGAAGTTTGCCAGTTAAACTTGATGAGGTTTATTCCACATCTGTAGGAGCTCAGTTTGGTGAGCAGGCGCTTCAGAAAACGATTTATGCAGGAATTATAGGGATCGGGCTCATCTTTATTTTCATGCTTGCCTATTACCGTTTTCCAGGGCTTATTGCCGTTATTACGTTATCTGTTTATTTATTCCTGGTTTTATTAGTATTTGACTGGATGAACGCAGTTCTGACATTACCTGGCATTGCTGCCCTTATTTTAGGGGTCGGGATGGCGGTCGATGCCAATATTATTACGTATGAAAGAATTAAAGAGGAAATAAAAGTAGGACGTTCAATTAAAGCAGCCTTCCAGGAAGGAAATAAGACGTCTTTACTGACTATTTTCGATGCGAATATTACAACCTTATTAGCAGGCGTTGTTCTCTTCATTTTTGGGACAAGCTCTGTAAAAGGGTTTGCGACTACATTAATTGTAAGTATTTTAGTTAGTTTTATTACGGCTATTTATGGAACAAGACTATTACTGGGATTATGGGTCAACAGTAAAGCATTGAATAAAAAACCAGTCTGGTTCGGCGTTAGAAAAAAAGATATAAAAGATATTGCTGAAGGGTATAGCCCTTATGATTTACCAACCAGATTTGACAAATTTGATTTTGTGAAACACCGGAAGACATTCTTTATAACGTCAGGTGTTTTAATTGCGGCTGGACTTATTTGTTTACTCGTATTCCGCTTAAATTTGGGTATTGATTTTTCAAGTGGTACACGGGTACAAATCGTTTCCAATGATTCGTTGACAACTGAGGAAGTTTCAGGTGAACTGGATGAAATTGGGATGCCGTCAGAAGATATAGTTTTAGCTGGTGAAGATAATGAAATGGTAGTTGTCCAATACAAAGGCGTTATGACGAAGGAAGAAATCGATGCCATAAAAACTCACTTCACGGAGCTGTATGGCAGTGAACCAAGTGTGAGCACGGTATCTCCAACAGTTGGACGGGAGCTTGCCAAAAATGCACTTTATGCAACCGTCATTGCAGCAATCGGAATCATTATTTATGTGGCCTTCCGTTTCGAAGCAAAAATGGGGATTGCTTCTGTCATAGCTTTATTGCATGATGCTTTCTTTATCATTGCCGTGTTTAGTATTTTGCAGCTTGAGGTAGATATCACATTTATAGCATCAGTTTTAACGATTATCGGTTATTCGATAAATGATACGATTGTTACATTTGACCGGATTCGTGAAAATATGACCATGAAAAAACGGATCAAGACTTATGATGAAATTAAAGCAATCGTAAATCAGAGTATCAGACAAACGTTAACCAGATCGATAAATACAGTGATCACTGTTGTCTTTACGGTTGTTGCTCTTTATTTCCTTGGAGCAGAGCCAATCCAAAACTTCTCTTTAGCTTTATTAGTCGGATTAATTGCAGGAACATACTCATCCCTATTTATCGCGGCACAGCTTTGGATGATTTGGAAGGGGAAAGAGCTCAAGCAAAAAGGAACTCTTATCACAGAGAAGCAGAAAAAACGAATTTCTGACGAACCGCAAGTTTAATTATTTGATTGGCTAAAGTAAGCCAGGTTGTCCTTTTCCTGAAAAAGTGAGAGGGGTCCTGGCTTTTTGTTGCGTTTTCCGAGAAACGTTTACGGACTTTCGGAAACAATATGGAAGTAGAAAGTATGGGAAGGAGCTCTACAGTGGAGAAAAATGAGAGATTTAAACAGGCGGAGATTGCCGTTTGGGTGGGTATTATCGGTAACATTGTCCTTGCTGTAGGCAAATATATCGCTGGAATCATTTCAGGAAGCCGTGCTTTAATAGCTGACGGAGTCCATTCGGCATCTGATGTGGCAGGCTCAATTGCGGTGTGGGTGGGCTTGCGCGCAGCTAAACAACCACCAGATGAAGATCATCCATATGGGCATGGAAAGGCTGAATCAATTGCTGCCATAATCGTAGCCGTCCTTTTGGCAATAGTCGGCTTTGAAATAGGAAAAACCTCTTTTGATGCATTTTTTGATCCAATCGGTCCACCCTCTATGCTCGCAATTTATGTCATTGTCATCTCCATTCTCGTAAAAGAAGCGATGTTTCAATATAAATTCAGATTAGGGAAAAAACTGAAAAGTGATGCTTTAATTGTGAATGCCTATGATGACCGCTCGGATGTATATGCTTCTATTGCAACCTTAGTCGGGATTGGAGCTTCGATTATTGGCGGATACTTAGACATTGAATGGCTCGTCTATGCCGACCCGGTTGCAGGGATGATTGTGGCAGTATTGATATTAAAAATGGCATGGACACTTGGAACTGAATCGATTCATAACACGTTAGATCACGTCCTGCATGAAGAAGACACCCTTGACATGAGAAAGTCGGTTGAGTCAATTACAGAAGTAAAGAAAATTAATGAACTCCATGCAAGAGAGCATGGTCATTATGTGATTGTTGATATTAAAATCGCCGTTGACCCGCATATGACGGTTGAAGATGGACATCTTGTCGGTAAAAAAGTGAAAGAAACACTAATGGAACAAGAAGGTGTACAAGATGTCTTTGTACACGTGAATCCATATAATCCGGAAAACTGAGAGCAGCAACATATCGCTGCTTTTTTGATTTGACTGTTTTCACAAAGATTGTTGCTATCTGAATATATTTTTCAAATGTAGAGGTAAACGTGTCCGTTCCATTCCGCTCCAGACACATGATTTTTATTACATTGAAGGGGTTCATACACTCCTGTATAATTAGTTAGGTTAAGGGGTGTACGTATGCTTAATTCAAAAAATAGATGGCTGGTTTCAGAAGCAGATTCGGAGAACATTCAGCAATTATCGATCGAGCTAGAGGTTTCTCCATTATTGGCTAAGCTGCTGGCAAGCAGAGGCTTAGACAAAATCGAGAAGGCGAAACAATTTATACATACAGATTTTTTGCAGTTTCATGATCCTTTCTTAATAAGAGATATGAATAAAGCTGTGACAAGAATTAAAAAAGCAATAGAAAAACAAGAACCTATATTAGTATTTGGCGATTATGATGCAGATGGTGTAACAAGCACTACGGTAATGATGACCGTTCTTCAAGATTTAGGAGCAAATGTTCAGTTTTATATTCCTGACCGGTTTACAGAAGGGTACGGACCTAACAAAGAAGCATTTTATCAGGCAAAAGAAGAAGGAATACAGCTCATTATTACGGTTGATACCGGAATTTCTGCAATAGAAGAAATTGAGTTTGCTAATGAACTAGAGATGGACGTTATTATTACCGATCACCATGAACCTGGAGAGACGCTGCCAGATGCCTACGCAATTATCCATCCAAAGGTAGGAGAAGATTATCCATTTCCTTTTTTAGCAGGTGTCGGGGTGGCTTGGAAGGTAGCACACGCTCTCTATGGTACTTTGCCTGAACACTTGATAGAGCTTGCTTGTATTGGAACGGTTGCCGACTTAGTCCCGCTGCAGGATGAAAACAGATTGATTGTGATTGAGGGTTTAAAAAAATTAAGACAAACAACACTTCATGGTTTACTTGCTCTTCTCTCCTGCGCAAAAGTGGACATATCGACCATTGATGAAGAGACAATTGGGTTTACGCTTGGCCCGAGATTAAATGCTCCAGGCAGGCTAACACATGCAGCTACTGCTGTATTACTGCTGCTGACCAAGGATAAGTCAGAGGCATTCGAATATGCACAGGAAATAGAGGCTTTAAATAAAGAAAGACAAAAAATTGTTCAAGACACGGTAAAAGAAGCGATTAAACAAGTTGAACAGACTCATGATTTGGACAAGGACCGAGTGATTGTTGTCGGAAGTAAAAGCTGGAATTCAGGGGTGATTGGCATTGTCGCCTCTAAGCTTGTCCAGGAATATTACCGGCCGACCTTTGTTTTTAGCATCGACGAGTTTGAAGGAACTGCAAAAGGATCCGCCCGAAGTATTCATGGGTTTGATTTGTATGAGAATTTAACTGAAGTGAAGGATGTTCTTCAGCACTACGGCGGACATCCGATGGCAGCGGGAATGTCTCTTTTGGAAGATGATTTGAAACTATTTAAGGAGAGAATGAATAAACTGGCCATAGCAAAGCTAAATAATGAGGATCTTATCCCTGTTATAAAAGTGGATGCGCGGCTAACTATAGACGATATTGATATTGAAGCAGTTGAAGAGTTAAAAATGCTCTCTCCTTTTGGTGTGCAAAACCCGAAACCGCGAGTTTTGATAGAAAATGCGACAGCTTTGGATATCAGAAAAATCGGAGCAGATAAAACCCATTTAAAAATGACAATTAGGGATCAGTCATCCGTGGATGTAATCGGGTTCGGTTTTGGTGGGGTTGCAGATGAAATTGCTCCGCTCTCTTCAATTGAGATTGTAGGAGAACTTTCGATTAATGAATGGAACAACCGAAAAAAACCGCAGCTTATGATGCAGGATGTTTGCGTAAAGGAATGGCAGCTCTTTGATTGGCGAGGTATTCAGGGAATTCATGAAAAAATAGATACCGTTCCAAGTGAAAAGCGGAAAATCATCTTTTTTAATCATACCTCTTTGCGCTTATTAAACAACAGATTCAAAGAAAACATCGTGCAGTTTCAAAATACTTCGATTGCTTCAGATGATTATATAATTTTATGGGATTTACCCACAAGCATGGACCAGTTAACCCAGCTTTTTCACGAGGGTATGCCAGCAAGAATTTATGCTTATTTTGCAAGCAGCAGAGAAGATTACTTCCAAACAGTTCCTACACGTGAACATTTTAAATGGTTTTACTCCTATCTATTGAAGTACAAATCATTTAATCTGAAAAAGCATAGTATTGCATTAGCTAAACGAAAAGGCTGGACAAATGATACAATAGAATTTATCTCAAAGGTGTTTTTTGAACTAGAATTTGTTACAATAGACAATGGTGTGGTTTCTATAAATCCCACCAAACAAAAACGTGACTTAGCTGACTCTCCTACCTATAAGATGAAAGTAGAGAGAGTAGAATTGGAGAAAGAGCTTTTATACTCATCCTATTCCCAGTTAAAGGCGATTTTTGAAAAGTCTATGAATAGGCATGAGAAAGCTAGGGAGGAAATAAAATAAATGGACTTAAAGCAATATATTACAATTGTCGAAGACTGGCCAAAACCAGGAATTAGGTTTAAGGATATTACTACATTAATGGACAATGGAGAAGCTTACAAATATGCTACAGACCAAATTGTCGAGTATGCACGTGAGAAAAACATTGATCTTGTAGTTGGTCCAGAAGCTAGAGGGTTCATTATTGGCTGTCCGGTCGCATATGCCCTAGGCGTGGGATTTGCACCGGTTAGAAAAGAAGGAAAACTTCCTAGAGAAACAATTAAAGTTGAATATGGATTAGAATATGGAAAAGATAGCTTAACCATTCATAAAGACGCGATTAAACCGGGTCAGCGAGTCCTCATTACGGATGACCTTTTAGCAACAGGCGGAACAATTGATGCAACGATTCAGCTTGTTGAAAAACTAGGAGGAGTCGTAGCAGGCATTGCCTTTTTAATTGAACTTGCTTACCTTGAAGGAAGAAGTAAGCTTGAAGGCTATGACATTTTAACGTTAATGAAATATGAGTAAGCACTTCACACTGAAGTGCTTCTTTTCATACGTTCAAAAATAGATAGAAAGCAAAACAAAATGTATTGTAAAAGAGGGAATCTTGTGCGCTGCCGAGTCAGGACTATACAACTTTTCCGGTTTTCTCTATAATTATGTCAACTCCTAAATGGAACGTAAGGTGATTTCATGGCAAACGATCAGGTTTTAACAGCCGAACAGGTAATAGATAGAACAAAAAAATATTTGAACGAGGAACACGTTGCGCTTGTGCAAAAGGCTTATGAGTTTGCCCAAGAGGCTCATAAGGAGCAATACCGGAAATCTGGTGAGCCTTATATCATTCATCCGATCCAAGTTGCCGGTATACTAGCTGACCTGGAGATGGACCCTTCTACTGTCGCAGCTGGATTTCTTCATGATGTTGTAGAAGATACCCAAGTTTCTTTAGACGAGTTAAAGGCAGTTTTTAATGAAGAAGTTGCCATGCTTGTTGATGGAGTGACAAAGCTCGGGAAAATTAAGTATAAGTCCCATGAAGAACAGCAGGCAGAAAATCATAGAAAAATGTTTGTTGCCATGGCACAGGATATCCGCGTAATCCTTATTAAACTAGCGGACCGGCTTCATAATATGCGTACGCTTAAACATTTGCCGCTCGAAAAGCAAAGACGGATTGCAAATGAGACGCTTGAAATTTTTGCTCCATTAGCTCACAGACTGGGAATATCCAAAATTAAATGGGAGCTTGAAGATACAGCGCTTCGTTTCTTAAACCCGCAGCAATATTATCGAATTGTTAATTTAATGAAGCGAAAACGGGCAGAACGGGAAGAGTATTTAGATGATGTTATTGACGAAGTGAAAGAACGGCTAAGTGAGATCAATATTAAGGCTGAGATTACAGGAAGACCGAAGCATATTTACTCAATCTACCGTAAAATGGCTTTGCAAAATAAGCAATTTAATGAGATCTACGATTTGTTAGCGGTTCGAATTATCGTTCAAAGCATAAAGGATTGTTATGCTGTTTTAGGAATTATTCATACAGCTTGGAAACCAATGCCTGGAAGATTTAAAGACTATATTGCGATGCCGAAGCCTAATATGTATCAGTCCCTGCATACCACTGTCATTGGTCCAAAAGGAGATCCGTTAGAGGTACAAATCCGTACGTTTGAACAGCATCGAATTGCGGAATTTGGGATCGCGGCTCACTGGGCGTACAAAGAAGGCAAAAAAGTTTCTGAAGGCATGAGTTTCGAAAAGAAACTGACCTGGTTCAGAGAAATTTTAGAATTTCAAAACAATACCAATAATGCAGAAGAATTTATGGAGTCATTAAAGATTGACCTATTCTCGGATATGGTGTTTATCTTTACTCCAAAAGGTGACGTAATTGAACTCCCGGCTGGTTCTGTCCCAATTGATTTTGCCTATCGGATTCATTCCGAAATCGGAAATAAAACGATAGGCGCAAAAATTAACGGGAAAATGGTTCCGCTCGATTATAAGTTAAAAACAGGTGACATCATCGAAATTATGACCTCTAAGCATTCCTATGGCCCAAGTCAGGATTGGCTTAAGCTTGCGCAAACCTCCCAAGCTAAAAATAAAATCAGGCAATTCTTTAAGAAACAAAGACGGGATGAAAATGTTGAAAAGGGCAGAGAGTGGATAGAAAAAGAGATCCGTAACATGGAGTTTGATGTGAAGGAAATCATGACTCCCGATAACCTAAAAAAGGTTGCAGAAAAATTCAATTTCTCCAACGAGGAAGACATGTTTGCCGCTGTGGGCTATAACGGCATTACCGCGTTGCAGGTTGCTAACCGTCTTACAGAAAAATGGAGAAAGAAGCGGGATCAGGAACAGGAAAATAGCTTTATTGAAACATTGCCCGACTTAAAGTCTCAGCCTCATAAAAAGCGGGATTCAGGGGTAAAAGTAAAAGGACTCGATAATCTGCTTATTCGTTTATCAAGATGCTGTAACCCAATCCCTGGTGACGAAATTATCGGGTATATTACAAAAGGACGCGGAGTTTCAGTCCATCGGACCGACTGTCCAAACGTTTCGACAGAGGATGCAAAGGCACGGATCATTCCAGTTGAATGGGAAGGCAGCACATTCCAGCGGAAAGAGTACAATGTGGATATTGAAATAAGCGGCTTTGACCGAAGAGGTTTACTTAACGAAGTTCTTCAGGCTGTCAATGAAACGAAGACGAACATTACAGCCGTTACAGGTCGCTCGGACCGAAATAAAATGGCAACCATTAATATGTCCATTTCGATTCATAATAAGAGCCATCTGCAAAAAGTGGTGGATCGCATTAAACAGCTGCCAGACATATATGCAGTCAGAAGAATGATGAGTTAAGGGAGCATTTGTCATGAAAGTTGTGTTACAGCGGGTAAAAAAGGGCTCTGTGACAGTAGATGGAAACGTAGTGGGAAAAATCACACGAGGATTTGTATTGTTTGTGGGTGTTACCCATGATGATGCTGAATCTGATGCTAAATATCTTGCCGAAAAAATTGTTCATCTTCGAGTCTTTGAGGACGAACAGGAGAAGATGAATTTATCTCTTCAGGATGTAGGCGGAGAAATTCTATCTGTTTCCCAATTTACTTTATACGGAGACTGCAGGAAAGGACGACGTCCCAATTTTATGGCTGCAGCCCGGCCAGATTATGCCGAAAATCTCTATGAATACTTTAATTCCTGCCTGCGTGACCTCGGCGTTAAAGTCGAAACAGGAATTTTTGGAGAAATGATGGATGTAGAGATCCAAAATGACGGTCCTGTAACATTAATATTGGAAAGTAAATAGAAAAAGGCAATCGCATCGGAGCGATTGCCTTTTTTGTTATTAAGGACTAATGCTTTTAAAATATTTGGCTAATCCATAGTAGATTCCCGTAGTTACTTGTTCTTGATAAGGGCTTGTTTGTACAGTGGCTTCCTCAATGGGATTACTTAAATATCCAAGCTCTACCAAGACCGAAGGCCGATTATTTTCCCGCAGGACAAAATAATTCCCATAGCGTGCCCCGCGATTGTTCAGCTTTGTTTTACTGGCGAGTTCAGACTGAATCATTTCTGCTAATGCCTTATTGTCAGAATTATAGTAATACGATGTAATTCCATGTACACTAGGATCTTCAAAACTATCGTAATGAAGACTGATAAAGACATCTGCATCATAATAGTGAGAAAGGCTGACACGTGATCTTAACGACAAATAACGGTCATCGCTTCTTGTCATGATCACGTTGGCACCGGCAGATTTTAATTTTTGTGCTAATAATTGACTCGTTCTAATGGTAATTTCTTTCTCATTGGTTCCGGTGGCCCCTGAAGTTCCCCGGTCAGCTCCTCCATGTCCGGCATCGATAACAATCGTTTTTCCTGCTAAATATTGACTTTCATTTGCTCTTTCTATGGAGGAATCTGTACTGTTGGTAGTAACGACCCACCCGGCTACATAGGCTGGTTTTGAAGAAGAGATTTCAATTTCGTACCAATCACCTGTTTTTTGCAGAATTTTAAAGGTTTCCCCTTGTTTCGCGCGTTGAACCACAGGATAAGTGGTATCCGGTCCAAGTCTGATATTGGTTCCGTTATAAAGAATAATAATTTCTTTGTCAGTTTCCTTTTCTTCTGATTTTGAATCTGGTACAGAAACAGCCAGCTTTTCCAGGTACCAGCCTGCAACCCAGCCTGTCTTATTTCCATCATATTTGATCTTAATCCATTTGCTCTTTTCTTCTAGAATAGTAACTTGGTCTCCTTTAGAGATACTGTCTACAATCCGGCCGGATAATGAGCCGTCATCTCGGACATTTAAACTGGAAGCTGTTACGATTGCTTGTAAATCTGAAATCGTGTCTTCAGTTGGAGAGGCTGTTTCCTCATTGCTTTCTTCGTCTGTATCTGTCTTCGTCTTATTGCTTTCAGAAGTTTTTTCTTCCTCACTTGGTTCTTTTATCGAAACATACTGCGCACTTACCCATGCTTTTGTTCCTTTGTATTGAATTTTGACCCAGTCTGATTCGACTTGCTGGATATGTATTTCTTCTCCCTCGTTTAATTTTCCGATTACAGAGCTGGATAAAGAAGGTTGATCCCTGACATTTAATCGGTTAACTGTGACCGTTCCCTTTTTTGAAGAACTCGCTTTATTATCTGTCACAGGATTTGTTGAATCGACAAACTGCAGATATTCTTTTGAGACCCATCCATTCGTACTCTTCGTTGAAATATGGATCCAGTCTTCGACTGAATCTAGGACATTTACATACTGATCCTGATTAACGAAGCCCAAAATGCCAAAGTGTAATCCAGGTCCTTTTCGAATTCGAAGCCTGTCCACAGTTACAATGGCTTGGGCTGTTTCGGATATTTCTGGTTTCTGTTCATTGACATACCAGCTGGCAACCCAGCCATCCTCGCTTCCGCCTATTGAAATTTTTATCCAATCATTTTCACGATCTGTCACCTTAAAGTGATCCCCGCGTTTCACAGATCCGATAATATCATAAGTTAGGCCAGGACCTTTTCGTACATTTAAATGATCAACATTGACCGTTACCTCTTCCTCGTTCGAATAAGCGGGTAACGCAGGGAAAAGAATCGGAATGATCAAAAAACAAGTGAATAGAATGGTGATTCCTTTCTTAGACATGTTGAGCCCCTTTCAGTCAAATAATAGGGTCAATTTTAAAGTTTGAATAAAGTGAACCCCTTTTACTTATTTTCGTTAGAAGGGATAAAAATCCCTTTTTAAAAATGAAAAAATGGATGCTTCCTAATCTGGGGGATATGTTTTCCTGAATTTTAGGACAAACTAGAGAAAGTATCGGTTAGAAGTGAGGGGTTATTAATTATGAGAATGGATTATAAAAAAAATATGGCTCACCGCAATAAACAAGATGTATTCGGGGTAGAGCTTCATGATTTCCTTGTAAAGGAAGCAACTCTTACTGAAGTTGAATTGGCCGGGGAGCTAGGAATATCTGTCGGGAGTGTCAGGAAGCTAAAAAAACAAATTCGCTAAAATCAATGATTTGTTCTTGACAACAATGAAGAGTATTCTTATGATTATGTAACATAATCTAATATTTGAACCGATGAAAGAGAAAAGTAATTAAGGAGTACATGTTTAGAGAGAAAATGCCGTGGCTGTAAGCATTTTTACATAGTGCCTTAATGAAAGACACTCTATAGGTTTCCCTCCGAACGCTTAAGGTTAGTAGGCGGTGAACGTATGCAGGCGTTAACGATTGAAGATAAAAACATGTTACATGTTTTTAATTAGGGTGGTACCGCGGGTTTGCTCTCGTCCCTTCTGGGATGAGGGCTTTTTTATTTGCAAAAACATCGGGCTTTTAAACCTAAGGGAGGAAGCCTGCGATTAGAGTTTATGTAAAGTACTAGTATTTTAAAAGAATTTTTGATAAAAGGAGGTTTTCAGGTGAGCAGTATTCAAATTCCAAGAGGAACACAGGATATTTTGCCTGGAGAAAGTGAAAAATGGCAGTGGGTTGAACAAATTGCAAAAGATATTTGCTCAGCCTACCAGTATAAAGAAATTAGGACTCCAATCTTTGAACACACAGAGTTATTTCAAAGAGGAGTAGGTGACTCTACTGATATTGTTCAAAAAGAGATGTATACCTTTAAGGATCGGGGCGATCGAAGTATCACATTAAGGCCAGAAGGAACTGCTTCAGTTGTACGTTCCTTTGTCAGTCATAAAATGCACGGTTTGCCTGATCAGCCTGTGAAGCTTTATTATTTAGGACCGATGTTTCGCTATGAAAGACCGCAAGCAGGCAGGTTCAGACAGTTTGTTCAGTTTGGTGTTGAAGCACTCGGAAGTGATGATCCTGCTATTGATGCAGAAGTCATTTCCTTGGCAATGAATATTTACAAAAAAGCAGGTTTAAAAAATATTAAGCTTGTGATTAATAGTTTGGGTGATCCTGAAAGCCGTACAGCTTATCGCGAGGCACTTGTTAATCACTTTAAAGACGGAATCCATGAGTTTTGTACAGATTGTCAAAATCGATTAGAAAAAAATCCGTTAAGAATATTAGACTGTAAAAAGGATCGGGATCATAGCTTAATGAAATCAGCACCTTCGATTCTCGATTTCCTAAATGAGAATTCTAGTAACTACTTTAGGATGGTACAAAACTATCTCACACAACTAGATATCCCCTTCGAAGTGGATCCTAATTTAGTACGCGGCTTAGACTACTATAACCATACAGCTTTTGAAATTATGAGTAATGCTGAAGGATTTGGAGCGATCACCACTCTTTGTGGCGGGGGCCGATATAATGGGTTAGTTGAAGATTTAGGCGGACCGGAAACTTCTGGAATTGGGTTTGCTTTTAGCATTGAGCGATTATTAGCAGCGATAGAAGCAGAAGGTTTAGACATTGAATTCACTAAACCTTTAGATTGCTATTTTATTGTATTAGGTGAAAAAGCCAAGGAAAAAGTAGTCAAAGTTTTACAGGATATAAGACTAAACGGTATTTCTGCTGAAATGGATTACCTGAACCGAAAGATGAAAGCGCAAATGAAAGCTGCGAACCGCCTTCAAGCGAAACAGGTTGTAATTGTAGGGGATGAAGAGCTAGACAGAGGTGTTGCGGTATTAAAAAACATGGAATCTGGCGAGCAGAAAGAAGTTGAATGGAACAAGCTTTTTGATGAAATAAAATCGGTTATGTAAGGCTAAGGAGGAACAGACATGTTTGGAAGAACGTATTTTTGTGGAGAAGTAACCGAACATATGACAGGTGAGGAAGTTATTTTAAAAGGCTGGGTCCAGAAGCGCAGAGATTTAGGGGGACTGATCTTCATCGACCTTCGTGACAGAACCGGGATCGTTCAGGTTGTGTTTAATCCTGATGTTTCAAAGGAAGCGTTAGAAATAGCAGAAAAGGTCAGAAGTGAATATGTTCTTGATGTTCGCGGAAAAGTGGTTACCCGTGAAGAAGGAACAATCAACGATCAAATAAAAACAGGTAAAATTGAGATTCAGGCTTTACAAGTAAACATCATAAATGAAGCAAAGACACCGCCATTTTCGATATCGGATCATACGGAAGTATCGGAAGAGCTCCGTTTAAAATATCGTTATTTAGATTTAAGAAGACGTGAGATGTTTGAAACTTTACAATTAAGACATAACGTTACTAAAACGATCCGTCATTTTCTCGATGAGAATGGGTTCTTAGAAGTAGAGACTCCAATCTTAACGAAGAGTACACCAGAAGGAGCAAGAGACTACTTAGTTCCAAGCAGGGTACATCCTGGCGAGTTCTATGCACTTCCTCAATCACCGCAGCTTTTCAAACAGCTGTTAATGGTTGGCGGGGTTGAAAGGTATTATCAAATTGCCCGCTGCTTTAGAGATGAAGATTTACGGGCAGACAGACAGCCTGAATTTACCCAAGTGGATATCGAAACGAGCTTTTTAAGCAGTGAAGATATTATTACCTTAATGGAATCGATGATGAAGCAGTTAATGAAGAAGGTAAAAGGAATCGAGATTGAAGCCTCCTTCCCGCGGATTACTTACTTTGAAGCCATGGACCGCTATGGATCTGATAAGCCGGATACCCGTTTTGGATTAGAATTGGTGAATGTATCCGAGTATGTTAAGGAATCTGATTTTAAAGTGTTCGCTTCCACGGTTGAAAACGGCGGTCAAGTAAAAGGAATTAATGTAAAGGGTGCGGCTGACAAATACTCCAGAAAGGACATTGATGGTCTTACTGAATTTGTTTCACGCTATGGAGCAAAGGGATTAGCATGGTTAAAGGTGGAAGAAGGAGAATTAAAAGGTCCAATCAGTAAATTCTTTGATGAAACCAAACAAACAGAACTAAAAACTGCATTTGAAGCTGATACGGGCGACCTTCTTCTGTTTGTGGCTGACCGTCCCGCTGTTGTGGCTGATTCCCTTGGGGCACTGAGATTAAAGCTAGGAAAAGAGTTACAGCTAATTGATGAAAAAGCCTTTAACTTCCTATGGGTAACAGATTGGCCATTACTTGAGTACGATGAAGAAGAAGGCCGATATTACGCAGCACATCATCCATTTACAATGCCTGTAAGAGAGGATTTGGCGTTATTAGAATCCAATCCTGAAAAAGTAAGGGCACAAGCTTACGATTTAGTTTTAAACGGATACGAATTAGGCGGAGGGTCTCTTCGTATTTTTGAAAGAGACATTCAAGAAAAGATGTTTGAAGTACTAGGCTTTACAAAAGAGGAAGCAAGGGAACAATTTGGTTTCCTGCTCGATGCGTTTGAGTATGGTACACCTCCACATGGCGGAATTGCCCTCGGACTCGACCGATTGGTTATGTTACTTGCGGGCCGTACGAATTTACGGGATACAATTGCATTCCCGAAAACAGCAAGTGCCAGTGACCTGCTTACTAATGCACCTGGTGAAGTGAGTGATGCGCAATTACAAGAGCTTCATTTGGCAACCACCGTAAAAAAATAGATATTATACGGATTTTTCCAGCTTGGGTTACCTTGAAAACGACTTGTTCTGTATGCTACAATACTTACAACATAACGAGTCCTGATGTGTACGTTGTAACTCCTTGTTTTGACCGAACATTTCTGAAAAGGGAGCCCGTACGTTTTCATACAGCGTAAATGCCTCCATGGAGAGAGGACTTACAAAGTTTTGAAACAGGGCACCCACCTGCTCCAGAGCGGGTTCAAAACGAAGGCCTTATCGCGACGGCACGATTGGGACTCGTCCATTCAATACATAGCTCAAGTCTCCTTAAACGGGAGACTTTTTTATATTTAAGAATGGAAAAAAATTTAAGCAATCGGGCGAATTCGCCCCCGTCAAATAAGCAGTAGCATTGAGCAAAGCGGGGCAAGTTTACGTTTTGAGCTCGCAGACAAACTCTGTTTAGTCTAATGGATTTGTCTGTTTTTTACGGACATTGGTTCCGCTATTTTGCTAAATAACTGCGATTTACTGAAGATTTTTGGCAAATAGCGGAACGTATGTCCTTTTTCATCTTCAGAACAGCGGTTTTTAGGGGAATAGCGGAATGTATGTCCTTTAATTAACAGATGTCGAGGATGCCAGGTTCTTTAAAGGGACATTAGTTCCGTTTATTTTATGAAAGTGAACCATTTCCAATAGTAGAGAACTAAAGTGCCGTACATAGAGAAAATAACAGCTGTTTTTTATTTTTAAAAAAGCAGTATGAACAAACTAAAATATATAATGTCTATGCGGACAGGAGAATGTTTATTATAATACAGAAATGTGAAGAAGCGTAAATTTAGATGGAGATGATAAACGTATGCTACACCAATTTTCAAGAAATGAATTAGCAATAGGAAAAGAAGGCTTAAACAAGCTTGAAAACACCACTGTGGCTGTTTTGGGTGTGGGAGGAGTAGGTTCCTTTTCAGTAGAAGCACTGGCGAGAACAAATATTGGGCGCCTTGTTTTAGTGGATAAAGATACGGTCGATATTACGAATATTAATCGTCAGCTCCCGGCACTTCTATCGACTGTTGGCGAGCCGAAAGTGGATATTATGAAAAAAAGAATCGAAGATATTAATCCGAATTGTGAAGTCATTACTCTAAAAATGTTTTACAACGAAGAAACGTATGAGAAGTTTTTTGAATACGGATTAGATTACGTTATTGATGCTTCTGATACGATTTCCTATAAAATCCATTTAATGAAAGAATGTTTAAAACGGAACATCCCAATTATATCAAGTATGGGGGCTGCCAATAAGACCGATCCAACCCGTTTTAAAGTAGCCGATATCTCAGAAACCCATACTGACCCGATTGCCAAAGTCATTAGACTGCGTCTGCGTAAAGAGGGAATCCGTAAGGGGGTCAAGGTCGTATTTTCCGATGAATCCCCGATTGTGATCCGGGAAGAAGTCAGACAATATGTAGGAAAAGAAGATGCGCCAATACGGAAGGCAAAAATGCCGCCATCCTCTAATGCATTTGTCCCTTCAGTAGCTGGATTAATAATGGCGGGCTACACCATTAATCAAATCTTAAGTGACATTCCGGTTCAGCGTGTTAAAGATGAAACAAACTCCATGTCCTAGGACATGGAGTTTGTTTGTCTATGCTTTTAAATTTTTCTTATTTTTTTCGATCTTCTCATACACTTGACTCAGAGCCTGCTCAAATTTCCCGGTAGCCTTCGGGGTATAATAGTGGGAATCCTTCAATAGGTCTGGCAAGTATTGCTGGTTGACCCATGCATTCTCATAATTGTGAGGATATAAGTAATCGATTCCGCGGCCCAGTGCTTTTGCTCCCTGATAATGGGCATCTTTTAAATGGAGCGGGACTTCTCCTATTTTTCCACTATGAATGTCGGAAAGAGCCGTATCAATCGCAGTTATGGCTGAATTGGATTTTGGCGAAAGTGCTAATTCAATAACAGCTGCAGCTAATGGGATTCTCGCTTCTGGAAAGCCGATTTTTTCAGCGGTCTGGACCGCTGCAAGCGCCCTCGGACCAGCCTGCGGGTTTGCCAGACCAATGTCCTCATAGGCGATGACAAGCATTCTTCTCGAGATGCTAGGCAAATCTTCAGCTTCGATTAGGCGCGCCAAATAATGAAGGGCTGCATTGACATCACTGCCCCGAATCGATTTTTGAAAGGCTGAAAGAACATCATAATGTGCATCCCCATCCCTGTCATGCTGAAAGCTTTTTTTCTGAATACACTCTTCCGCAATTTCGGTTGTAATATGAATCAATCCATCTTTTGACTCTTCTGTGGAAAGGGCTGCAAGCTCTAAAGCATTTAATGCACTGCGGGCATCTCCATTTGCTGCATAGGCTAGATGATCCAGAGCTTCATCGTTCACTTCTAGGGCTAGCTTTCCTAACCCTTTTTCTTCATTTTCTAAAGCTCGTTTTAACGCTTGTAAAATATCATCTGGAGAAAGGGGCTTACACTCAAATATTTGACAGCGGCTGCGAATCGCCGGATTAATCGCATGATAAGGATTGCTAGTGGTCGCACCAATAAGGGTAATCATGCCGTTCTCTAAATAAGGAAGAAGAAAATCCTGCTTGGCTTTGTCTAAACGATGGACTTCATCTAACAATAATATGACTTTGCCTGACATTTTCGCCTCTTCCGCTACAATCTGCAGATCTTTTTTCTGATGCGTCACTGCGTTTAATGTTCGAAAAGCATAATTGGTACTCCCGGCAATTGCACTGGCTATTGATGTTTTGCCTACACCTGGAGGACCATATAAAATCATCGAGGATAATCTTTTAGCCCTGACCATCCGTTCAATCATTTTTCCTTTTCCAACAAGGTGTTCTTGTCCAATTACTTCTTCAATTGTTCTGGGCCTCATTCGATAGGCCAATGGCTGAACGCTCATTCCTTTCACCTCTTGGACGAAAAGTCTTCTAAACCAATCTATCATAAAAAACTGTTCAATGGAACAAATGTACGTATCAAAACCCTACTAGTTTACTTGTATTTTTGATAAAATAAAAAAGTTAATGGGCAAATATTACGTTAAGAAAGAAGAGAATACTTTGAAAAAGAAACCGGAGCAGCTTATAGAGCGATACATCATTTTTGTGGTTGGCCTCCTTATTATGGCATTTGGTTTTGTTTTACTGATCATATCAGACATCGGAGCGACTCCGTGGGATGTGTTACATGTAGGTCTATTTTTGCAGCTGGGATTAACAATTGGAACTTGGTCAATAATTGTAGGGATTATGATTCTGGCTTCGACCTCGTTACTGACTAAAAGCTGGCCAAAAATCGGTGCTTTTTTAAACATGCTTTTAGTGGGGGTATTTATTGATTTATACTTACTGCTTCCCTTTTTAAAAACGCCATCTCATGTAGTAGGACAGTTTGTAATGGGAGTTATTGGTATTGTTGTGGTAGGATTCGGTATGTGTCTGTATATCTCTGCTCGGTTAGGAGCTGGCCCTAGAGATAGTTTAATGCTCGCGATTCGGGATAAAACAGGCTGGAAAGTACAGCATGTTAGAAGTATATTAGAAATTTTTGTTTTAGTGGCAGGATGGCTCCTTGGCGGACCCATTTTTATTGGAACTTTTTTATTTGCTTTTACGATCGGTCCTGTTACTGGATGGGCCTTTCCACTGTGTGAAAGGCTGACAAATCGCCTATTATTATTATCAAGAGTTAAAAAAATGAGAGATTTGAATGATCAAAGTATGAAACGGGGGATCAGTTGATGAAAATATCGACTAAGGGAAGGTATGGTTTAACGATTATGATTGAGCTCGCGAAAAAGTATGGAGAAGGGCCGATTTCCCTTAAATCAATTGCACAAACACATGAATTATCAGAGCATTATCTGGAGCAATTAATCGCACCTTTGCGAAATGGCGGTTTAGTGAAAAGTGTAAGAGGTGCCTACGGTGGGTATATACTAGCTGATGAGCCCGAACAAATTACTGCAGGTGATATTATTCAATTATTAGAAGGACCTATTAGTCCTGTTGAAGGTATAGAAGATGAGGAACCAGCCAAACGCGAATTATTTATTAGAATAAGAGATGCCGTTAAAGAAGTTTTAGATTCCACGACTTTAGAAGACTTAGCACAATACTCAGAAGACGGAGATGCAGACTCCTATATGTTTTATATTTAGCAATGAAATGAGGGTTTCAGTTGAAAAATATCTATTTAGACCATGCTGCAACTTCACCTGTACATCCAGATGTAATCGAGAGAATCACGAAGGTGATGCAGGAGGTGTACGGGAATCCTTCAAGTATCCATGCGTTTGGCCGAAAAGCGCGCCAAATTGTAGACAATGCCCGGACAACCATCGCTAAAAGCATCGGCTGTAAATACAATGAAATCATTTTTACAAGCGGTGGAACTGAGAGTGATAACTTAGCCATTAAGGGGATTGCCCATGCATATCGTGAAAATGGGAAGCATATTATTACCTCTTCCATTGAACACCATGCGGTTCTTCACACCTGTCATTCACTCGAAAAGGAGGGGTATGAAGTAACCTATCTTCCTGTAAATGAAAAAGGGATGATTTCAATTGAAGATTTTCAAAATTCCCTGCGCGACGATACCATCATAGTCTCTATTATGTTTGGAAACAATGAGATTGGAACGATTCAGCCAATTGCAGAAATCGGGGAAATATTAGAAGGACATCAGGCCTTTTTCCATACAGATGCGGTTCAGGCCTATGGTCTAGTCCCCATTGATGTAAGTAAGCTTAAATTGGATGCATTAAGCGTTTCTGCACATAAAATTAATGGTCCTAAGGGTACAGGATTTCTTTATCTAAAAGAAGGAATCAAATTAGCTCCTGCACTTCACGGAGGAGAACAAGAGAGAAAACGCCGGGCGGGGACCGAAAATGTGACCAATATTGCCGGGTTTGAAGAAGCCGTTAAATTAGCGCAAAATACGATGGAGCAGAAGGCGGCCTATTATCAAAAGCTAAAAAACTTGCTAATGACAGAGCTTCAAAACCGGGGAGTACATTTTGAACTAAATGGAGACATTGAACATTCCCTGCCTCATGTAATAAATTTGTCATTTCCTGGGATTGATGTAGAAGCCTTTCTTGTTAATTTGGACCTGGGCGGAGTTTCAGTCTCAAGCGGCTCTGCATGTACGGCAGGTTCCATTGAACCATCTCACGTTTTAACAGCTATGTTTAGTTCAGGGTCCGAACGGCTCAGAAATTCAATTCGATTTAGCTTTGGTTTATTTAATACAGAAGAAGATATTGTAGATGCTGCTGAGATTGTAGCAACCGTTGCAAAACGTTTGACTTCCTTATAGACGTATGTAAAAATGAAAAAAGTTTTCTCATAAATCAATTCATAAAAAAATTATGGATATAAATACAGTTTTGAGGCAGGTGAACAGAATGGAAAAGGCTCGTGAAAATACCCGAGTAGTGGTCGGTATGTCTGGCGGGGTAGATTCATCCGTGACTGCACTACTCCTAAAAGAGCAAGGCTATGATGTGGTTGGTATCTTCATGAAAAACTGGGATGACACCGACGAAAATGGAGTGTGTACCGCAACAGAAGATTACAATGATGTGATTCGGGTTTGTAACCAAATCGGAATTCCCTATTATGCGGTTAATTTCGAAAAGCAATATTGGGAAAAGGTTTTTACGTATTTCCTTGATGAATACAAAGAAGGAAGAACTCCTAATCCTGATGTAATGTGTAATAAGGAAATTAAATTTAAAGCATTTTTAGAACACGCCTTCCAGCTCGGGGCCGATTATGTAGCCACCGGACATTATGCTAGGACAGCAAGGGATGAAAACGGAGAAGTGAAACTGCTTCGCGGGGTCGATCAAAATAAAGACCAAACCTACTTTCTAAACCAATTGTCACAGGAACAGCTGCAAAGAGTCATGTTCCCGATTGGTGAGCTAGAGAAAAAAGAGGTACGCGAAAAAGCGAAAGAAGCGGACCTGGCAACTGCTCATAAAAAGGATAGTACTGGTATTTGTTTTATTGGAGAAAGAGATTTTAAAGAGTTCTTAAGTCAGTATCTCCCAGCTCAACCTGGTGATATGAGAACGCTCGACGGAAAAAAGGTAGGAAAACATGACGGTTTAATGTATTACACAATTGGCCAGCGTCATGGACTCGGTATTGGCGGTGCGGGTGACCCATGGTTTGTGATCGGCAAGAATGTTGAAACGAACACGCTATATGTGGGACAAAGCTTTGAAAACGATGCACTATATTCAGATGCATTAATCGCAACAAAAGTAAATTGGATTCCCGCGGGTAAAATGCCAAAAACCTTTGAATGCACGGCTAAATTCCGTTATCGTCAGCCTGACCATCCTGTTACTGTGTATGTCAATGATGATGGTACAGTAAAGGTAGAGTTTCATGGTTCTGTTCGGGCTGTAACACCTGGTCAGTCTGTTGTTCTCTATGATGGCGAAGAGTGTCTCGGCGGAGGAACGATTGATCAAGTGATTAAAAACGATCGAGTACTGGACTATGTAGGATAAACTCCAACTTTAAGTTGGGGTTTTTCTTATTATGATTTCAAAGATTTACTTTGGACGTGTGCTATACTAGTGAAAGGATTAGGAGAGTGAGAAGATGTCACTTCGTAAACAAGGATTAAAAAGCTTAAAGGATGGTAATCTTGAAGAAGCGACCTCATATTTTTTAAAGGCCATTGAAGAGCAGCCGGAAGATCCAATTGCCTATATTAACTTAGGCGATGTATTTGTAATGCTCGGAGAAGCAGATCGTGCACTTCCGCTATTTCAGAAGGCCATTGATATCGACGAAGATATGGCAACTGCCTACTACAGTATAGGTACCGTTTATTATAAAAAAGAAAAGTATAAAGAAGCGTTAGAGTTCTATGAAAAGGCCTTAAAAAACGGCCTTCAATCAGCCGATCTCTATTTTATGCTAGGCATGTGTATGGTTCAGCTGGAACAGCCGAAACTAGCGGTTCCTTATCTCCAAAGGGCAACTGAGCTGAGTCCGGATGATACAGAGGCACATCTGCAATACGGTCTTGTTTTAGGAGGCTTGGGCTATTTTGAGCCTGCCAAAAAGGAGTTCGAACTTGTTCTCTCCTTTGATCCGAATCAGCCTGACGCCCACTATAATCTCGGTGTTGTCTATTATATGCATGAAGATGACTTAAACAGTGCTAAAAAATGCTTTGAAAAAGCAATTGAAATCAAGCCAGACCATGCACTAGCCGCTTATGGGCTCAAATTAATTGAGAAGATGGCAAAGTAATTTCTAAGGGTAGAAAGGGGATATTCCCGTGCGCCAGGAATCCTTTAATCTTTTTGCTGAAACTGAAAAATATATAAAAGGCCGCCCGATTGTCACAATTTTTCATAATGAAAGTAATTTGTATACCGTTGTCAGAATTAGGGTAGAGGAAACAGATGAAATTTATGACGAAAAAGAGGCAGTTGTGACCGGGTATTTTCCGCGAATTCATGAAGAAGATACGTATAAATTTTATGGTGTCATGAAGGAACACCCAAAATTTGGACTGCAGTTTCACGCTCATCGGTATGAAAAGGATATTCCTAAAACAAAAGACGGTGTAATTCAGTATTTATCTAGCGATCTATTTCCTGGTATAGGGAAAAAGACGGCTACATCGATTGTAGAGGCGCTCGGAGAGAATGCTATATCAAAAATTTTAGAGAATCCCCATCTTTTAGATAGCGTTCCAAAGCTATCTCCCGAGAAAGCGAAGCTCATTCATGAAACTTTAAAGGAGCACCAAGGCTTGGAAGAGGTTATGATTACTCTTTCTCAATTAGGATTTGGCCCGCAAATCTCAATGAAGATTTACCAAACCTATCGGGAATTAACATTGCAAATAATCAATGACAATCCTTATAAGCTTGTAGAAGATGTAGAAGGGGTTGGGTTTTCAAAAGCAGATGAACTAGGCGAGCATATGGGAATCAGTGGAGATCATCCAGCCCGTATTAAGGCTGCGATTCTTTTTACATTAGAAAAGAGCTGCCTGCAAGAAGGGCATGTATTTTTACAGAAGGATCCATTTTTATTTGAAGTAAAAAGTCTGCTAGAAAATAATCAGCCTAAAGCAATCGATCCTCCTGTTATTGAAGCCGAGTTAGTTAAGCTGGAAGAGGAAGGAAAAATAAAGCTGCAGGAAACCAGAGTCTACATGCTTTCTTTGTATTTTGCTGAACGGGGTATTGTCTCAAATATTGAGAGACTGCTAAGCCAACAGCAGTATAAAGACCAATTTTCTGAATCGGAGTTTTTATTAGCATTGGGTGAGCTTGAGGATAGGCTGGGAATCCAGTATGCTCCGACGCAAAAGACTGCGATTCAGCAAGCTTTAACTTCACCGATGCTTTTGTTAACCGGTGGACCAGGAACAGGGAAAACAACCGTGATTAAAGGAATTGTAGATTTATATGCCGAGCTTCACGGACTTTCATTAAATCCAAAAGATTATAAGGATGAGCCATTTCCTGTAGTGCTGGCTGCTCCAACGGGCAGAGCCGCGAAACGGATGAATGAAGCAACAGAGCTTCCCGCGGTGACCATTCACAGACTGTTAGGCTGGAACGGGAGTGAAGCATTTCAATATGATGAAGAGCAAAAGATAGAGGGAAGACTGTTAATCATTGATGAAATGTCGATGGTGGATACATGGCTTGCTCACCAGCTCTTCAAAGCTCTCCCAGATGACATTCAAGTCATTCTTGTCGGTGATGAAGATCAATTGCCGTCAGTAGGACCAGGACAAGTGCTGAGGGATTTGCTTGATTCAAAGAAAATCCCGACAGTCCGCCTTACAGACATTTACCGGCAAGAAGATGGATCCTCTATTGTCGACTTGGCCCATTTGATAAAAAATGGCGAAGTCCCTCTTAATCTGACTGAGCAAAAAAAAGACAGATCGTTCATCCCATGCAGACCGCTGCAGATGGGTGAGGTTGTTCAGCAAATTGTTCAAAATGCTTTAAAGAAGGGATTTACCAAAAAGGATATTCAAGTTCTTGCGCCGATGTATAAAGGACCTGCCGGAATTGATGCACTCAATACATTACTCCAGGAAGTCATGAATCCAAATCCGGACAAGTCACGCAAGGAAGTCACTTTTGGTGATAAAATATATCGAATCGGCGATAAAGTATTGCAGCTTGTTAATCGTCCCGAGGACCAAATCTTTAATGGCGATATCGGAGAAATCATTTCAATTATCCGTTCTGAGGAGAGTCAGACCGAAGAAAAGCAAGACCAGCTGATTGTGTCGTTTGACGGAATAGAAGTCTATTATCCGAAAGCCCAATGGAATGAGATTACCCTGGCTTATTGCTGTTCAATCCATAAATCACAAGGAAGCGAATTCCCGATTGTCATTCTGCCGATCGTAAAAAGCTACTATCGGATGCTTCGCAGAAATTTACTTTATACTGCCGTTACAAGAAGCAAGCAATTTCTGATTCTATGCGGAGAGCCAGAAGCTTTTAAAATGGGTGTTATAAGACAGGATGACCGGAAAAGACAAACCTCTCTCGCTGAAAACCTGCTGGAACAGGGTCAATCCAATGCTGAACCCTTATTCCTAACGGAAGAGGCGTTATTTAAAGTTGATCCGATGATAGGGATGGAAAACCTCTCTCCTTATGATTTCCTCACTGCAAAATAAGGAATGCTCCCACTAGTGCGGGAGTATTTTTTTGTTTAGTGACCAGCCGGTAATTTACTCTTTACAGCAAGCGCTTTCAATTATTAGCGGGCATTTCATTACAATACGGGCCAAACGTATACAAAACGCCAAAAATGGGAATACTAAGCAACGACTTTTAAAACAATCTTGTTGAATACTAGATAGGTAAGGAGTGCCAATAGTGCTTAAGTGCCCGAATTGTCAAAGCAAGGATATAGGTAAAATTGGAGTAAATCAGTACTATTGCTGGAACTGCTTCATTGAAATGACGGTATCTAAAGGAGTTATCAATACGCATCAAGTAGAAGAAGACGGTTCATTATCATCTTTAGACGATTTGTTTGATGAACAGGATCGGCAATTCAGTATGTAGCCCATTCGTCCGCCTGATAGATTTCAGCGGACGTTTTATATTGGGGGACACATCACCCTATGTATATTCTTTCTCCTTTCATTGAAGACTAACAGTGAGGGGGTATGTCCATGGATATAAAAATCAAGTGGTTGTATAGGCTGGGGATTATCTTACTCACGTTTATATTAATTTATATTTTTTTATTAATTAGAAGCATCTGGCTTCCGCTCTTACAAATTGTTTTCACGGTTTTAACTCCGTTTGTCATTAGTGCATTTATTTCATACCTTCTTTATCCAACCGTAGAAAAATTACATAAACAAGGCCTCCATCGAGGGCTGTCGATTTTTATCATATATGTTCTATTTTTCGGGTCAGTAGGATATGGAATTTATAAAGGCGTCCCTCTATTTGTTCATCAATTAAAGGATTTTGTTGAAAATGCTCCTTATTTTGCCCATCAATATCGAGAGATTGTTCACACATTGGAGCGGGAAACTTCTGCTTTGCCTGCAGAAATAAAGGCCAGGATAAGTGAAGGTATTGTTATGGCCGAGCTGCTATTAGACCGTCTTTTGGATAAAACGGTGGATATTCTAATAAAAATCGGAAATTCCTTGTTTGTGATTATACTTATACCGTTTATTTCTTTCTATATGTTAAAAGATATTGAGAAAATAAAGGAGACATTCTGGAAGTTAACCCCCTATAAATGGAGAAATGAAGGAAAACAATTTTTATATGATATTGATGAATCGCTGGGACACTACATAAGAGGGCAGTTTACCGTTTGTTTAGCAATGGGACTTATCTCGTTTACACTCTTTTGGATGATTGGGTTAAAATATCCTCTCCTGCTCGGGATATTCGTTGGTGTAACCAATATTATTCCTTACTTTGGTCCGATTATCGGGGCAATCCCTTCTGTGATTATTGCGGCAACGATGTCAATTAAGTTAGTGATTTACAGTCTCATTATCATCCTGGTGCTGCAATTTTTAGAAGGAAACATTCTATCGCCTTACATAGTTGGAAAGAGCCTTCATATGCATCCCTTATTAATCATTGCTGCATTGCTTGCTGGCGGTGAGATAGGAGGCATCATCGGACTCCTTATTGCAGTGCCATTGCTTGCAATCGTAAAGGTGACTCTTTTCCATATCAAGCTTAGGTTTATTGATAAAGTCAGAATCTGAGAAACGTTGACAAATCTATTTACTGTCCACTATAATTTGCGTATACATTTGGATATAGAAAAACAAAGAAGGAACCAAGTACGTTACAGACCATCTGCATGCTTTTATACAAGGCAGGGAAGAGAGGAATCTCCACAGGCTGAAAGGGATTCTAGATGAAGGGTAACCGAAGCTATTCCAGAGTGCAGCTAAAACCTGCCGTTTGCCGCGTTAAGGTATGGAGTGATGAGGAGAATAATTGTCCTCATAACCAGGGTGGTACCGCGAGTTAGCTCTCGTCCCTGTTACAGGGATTGAGGGCTTTTTATTTTGGAGAAAAATATAAACAGGAGGATGAAAAAATGAAGTATATTTCTGGAAATGACATTAGAAAAATGTTTCTCGATTTTTTTGCTGAAAAGGGACATCGGGTGGAACCGAGCGCATCTTTAATTCCGCATGAAGATCCTTCTTTGCTTTGGATTAACAGCGGCGTAGCTACCTTGAAGAAATATTTTGATGGAAGGGTAATTCCTGATAATCCGCGTATTACCAATGCACAAAAATCAATCCGGACCAACGATATTGAGAATGTTGGAAAAACAGCACGTCACCATACTTTCTTCGAAATGCTCGGAAACTTTTCAATTGGCGAGTATTTTAAAGAGGAAGCGATTGATTGGGCTTGGGAGTTTTTAACCAGTCCAAAATGGATTGGGTTTGAACCGGAAAAACTTTCGGTGACGATTCATCCAGAAGATAACGAAGCTTTTGAACTTTGGAACAAGAAAATTGGAATCCCGAAAGAAAGAATTATTCGCTTAGAAGGCAACTTCTGGGATATTGGTGAAGGCCCAAGCGGTCCGAACACAGAAATATTTTATGACAGAGGGCCTCAATATGGCGATGACCCGAATGATCCTGAGCTCTACCCGGGCGGTGAAAATGATCGCTATTTAGAAGTTTGGAATCTAGTATTTTCTCAATTCAACCATAATCCGGATGGAACCTATACACCCCTTCCAAAGAAAAACATCGATACTGGGATGGGGTTAGAAAGGATGACATCTGTTGTTCAAAATACACCAACCAATTTTGAAACTGATTTGTTTATGCCGATCATTCAAGCAACTGAAGAAATAGCAAATATTGAATACGGCAAAAATGAGGAACAGACGGTTGGATTTAAAGTGATTGCCGACCATATTCGAACCGTTTCATTTGCTGTTGGCGACGGTGCTTTGCCTTCCAATGAAGGGCGAGGTTATGTCTTGCGCCGTTTGCTCAGAAGAGCAGTCCGTTATGGAAAGGTGCTTGGTATTGATGAGCCGTTCTTATATAAACTGGTACCAGTAGTCGGTTCGATTATGGAGAGCTTCTATCCGGAAGTCAATCAAAAGCAAGAGTTTATCCAGCAAGTGATTCGTACAGAAGAAGAAAGATTCCATGAAACCTTAAATGAGGGAATCAGCCATATTAGCGATATTATCGAGCGTCTAAAAGATAAAGGCGAAGCTATGATCCCAGGGACAGATGTATTTAAGCTATATGATACGTATGGTTTTCCAGTTGAATTAACAGCTGAGTATGCCGAGGAAGCTGGGTTAAAAATTGACATTGAAGGCTTTGAAGCAGAAATGGAACAGCAGCGTGCACGTGCAAGAGCAGCTAGACAAGATGTTGGCTCTATGCAGGTCCAAGGCGGTGTATTATCAGAGCTAAAAATGGATAGCGAGTTCGTCGGATATGAAACGCTTGAAACTGAAAGTAATATCGAAGCGATTATTGTAAATGGAGAACTCGTAAAAGAGGTTTCAGAAGGAAAAGAAGCATATCTGATTTTAAATAAAACTCCTTTCTATGCAGAAAGCGGGGGGCAAATTGGCGATAAAGGTGTAATACAGTCTCCAAGTGTAAGGGTGGAAGTTTTAGATGTGCAAAAGGCACCAAACGGACAAAACCTGCACCGTGTGAAAATCGTTTCTGGCGAGCTTACTGAAGGCATGGAAGTAGCAGCAAAAGTGAACCATGAATCGAGAAAAGATATCATAAAAAATCACACGGCTACCCATCTGTTGCATCAAGCATTAAAAGATGTATTGGGAAGCCATGTAAACCAAGCCGGATCACTTGTAGAGCCAACGAGATTACGATTTGACTTCTCTCATTTCGGCCAAATCTCTGAAGAAGAACTCGACAAAATCGAGGAAATCGTTAATGAAAAGATTTGGGAGAGCATTGATGTTAAAGTTTTCCATAAATCAATAAATGAAGCAAAAGAAATGGGAGCTATGGCTTTATTCGGCGAAAAATACGGAGACATCGTCCGTGTTGTCCAAGTCGGTGATTACAGCCTGGAATTATGTGGCGGCTGCCATGTAACGAATACTTCGGCTATCGGATTGTTTAAAGTTGTTTCTGAAGGCGGAATTGGAGCAGGGACCCGCAGAATTGAAGCAGTAACAGGAAAAGCAGCATACAAGCGTCTCAATGAACAAATCCAAATCTTACATGAAACAAGTCAGCTATTAAAAGTACAGCCCAAAGATGTCGTCGCAAAAATACAAGGTCTTCAGGCTGATTTGAAAGAATTAGAACGAGAAAACGAATCATTAAAAGCTAAAATTGGTCATATTGAAGCTGGCGGCTTACTGGATTCTGTAAAGGATATAAATGGAGTAAAACTCATTGCCAAAAAAATAGCAGGTTCAGATATGAATCAGCTTCGTAATATGGTTGATGATTTAAAAGAAAAACTGGGCTCAGGTGTTATTCTTTTAGGAACAGCTAGTGATGATAAAGTTCAATTAATAGCAGGAGTAACGAAAGACCTTGTCGAAAAAGGCTACCATGCAGGAAAATTAATAAAAGAAGCTGCTGCGATTTGTGGCGGTGGAGGCGGAGGCCGTCCCGATATGGCTCAAGCTGGCGGAAAAAATCCAGAAAAACTGGATGAAGCAATCCACTTTGCAGAAGAATGGGTAAAATCCGTTTGATTCCTTCTGGAAGTAGTGTAAAATGAAGGTAACTTCTGGATAGGTCAATCTTTCCAAAGGGAGAAGAATGTTTCTCCCTTAGAAAGTAGAAGGTAGATAGGTTCTTACTGGTAGAGGGGTCTCGATTACGGTCAATGCTTAGCCAGTGAGTCCGGGAAAAGTCCGTCTGAAGAAAGATGAGGTGCTAGTCTTTGAGCTCTTTTGATAAAACGATGCAATTTAACTTTCCGGAAGAACCTGTGGAACACGATGTCAAGGAGGTTCTGCTTCATGTTTATGAAGCATTACAAGAAAAGGGATATAACCCGATTAATCAGATTGTAGGCTATTTGCTTTCGGGTGACCCAGCCTATATCCCGAGACATAAAGATGCTCGGAATATCATACGGAAGCTTGAAAGAGATGATATTATTGAAGAATTAGTCAAATCGTATTTAAAGGACGAACGTGAGGGTTAATATGCGCATTCTAGGGTTAGACGTAGGTTCAAAGACAGTTGGTGTCGCTGTCAGTGATGAGCTTGGGTGGACGGCCCAAGGGCTTGAAACGATATCTATTGACGAGGAAGCTGGTGAATTCGGCTTCGATCGATTGGACAAGCTAATGAAGGAATATGACGTCACCAAAGTGGTTGTGGGCCTTCCCAAAAATATGAACGGTACGATTGGCCCAAGAGGAGAAGCAAGCCAAGTCTATGCCAGTAAAATTGAAAAAAGATACGGTATCCCGGTTGTATTATGGGATGAGCGCCTGACAACGATGGCAGCTGAACGCGTTCTTTTAGAAGCTGACGTCAGCCGAAAAAAGCGGAAAAAAGTGATTGATAAAATGGCAGCCCATTTTATCCTGCAAAGCTATTTAAATAGTCAATAATAGGAGGGATTCGAATGGATCACGGAGAAGAAAAGCACATTACAGTATATGATGAAGAGGGTAATGAACAACTTTGTGAGGTATTGTTTACCTTTGAATCAGAAGAATTCGGCAAGTCATATGTTCTATATTATCCAGTTGGCGCAGATGAGGGCGAAGATGATGAGGAAGAAATTGAGATTATGGCCTCAAGTTTTACTCCTGGCGAAGAAGGCGGAGAGCTGCAGCCGATTGAAACCGATGAAGAATGGGATATGATTGAAGAAATGCTAGAGACATTTCTGGCAGAAGAAGAGGAATAAGATAGGGTTTTATAGTAAGACCTCAAACTTGAGGTCTTACTTTTTTCTATGGGGATCATTTTAAAATAACGGAAATTAATATAGCATAGGGCGGTAATGCTTGACAGATAATAGATGACTTGTAAAATACTAATGAAGCGGGTCTTTTTTCATACTTTAAGAAAGTATAAAATTTTTGCTGCGAAGTAGATTCGACCTAGTGAAAATTTTAAAGGAATTAAGTACGACAGGCAGGAAGCCTTAGTCAAGCTATACATCAGGACGTGGCGTTTCGAGCTTGATAAGTGCAACTAGGCTATCGCCTAAAGGCTTTGTTCTAGCCAAGTTTTCATATAGACCGCTTTGATAAGGGGAAAAAGAATCGGAAAAAATAGTGGATAAATAGCTCAGTAAGTGGGTGAAAAACAATGAAGAGCACAGATGAGAAACAAAATAATAAAGAAAACATGAAAGAAAAAATGCTGGAAAAACAACGTGAAGCGAAAACGGTAAGGAGAATCGTTTTTATTATTACGGTTACTCTGTTCTTATTTTTAGGCGGAGCCGGTTTAGGCGGCATTCTCTATGTAAGTTCCGCACTAAAACCTGTAGATCCCGAGAGCAGAGAATATAAAAATATTGAAATACCTATTGGGTCTAGTGTTACCTCTATTGCCAATATTTTGGAGGACGGCAATATTATTAAGGATGGGACCATCTTTAAATACTACATAAAGTTTAAAAACGAATCGGGCTTCCAAGCGGGACAATATGAACTTTCGCCTTCAATGACGTTTGACCAGATCATCGAAAGTCTAAAGACCGGCAGAGTGATAAGGGAAGTTGATTTTAAAGTAACTGTTCCCGAAGGTTTATGGTTAGAAGATATTGCAGGAAAGATTGCAAAACAAACCGGACAAACCCAGGAAGAAGTTTTTGCTACTTTAAATGATCCTGCCTTTATAGAGCAGATGATGGAAGAGTTCCCGTTTATATTGACCGAAGACATTTTAAATGAATCGATTAAATATCCGCTTGAAGGATATTTGTTCCCTGCCACATATTCATACTATGAAGATGAAAATACAGTCGAAGCCATTGTACGCAAGATGTTATCCAAGACATCCGATGTCCTCATGGAATACCAGGGGATGCTAGAAGAAAAACAACTCACGGTTCATGAGGCTCTGACGTTAGCCTCTTTAATTGAAGAAGAGGCAACTGAATCCGTAGATCGTCATTTGATTTCTAGTGTATTTTACAATCGTATTGAAATCGGGATGCCATTACAAACAGATCCAACAGTCCTGTATGCGAAGGGAGAACACCAGGAACGGACACTTTATGAAGATTTAGAAATAGACTCTCCATATAATACGTATATTCATACTGGGTTACCGCCGGGTCCTATTTCAAATGCAGGAGTTTCGTCGATAGAAGCGGCGTTAAATCCGGAAGTGACGAAGTATTTATATTTCCTTGCTACCCCAGAAGGTGAAGTACTTTTCTCTGAAACCCTTGAGGAGCATAATATTAAAAAAGCAGAGCATATTTCAAGTGAAACATAAAAAAATAGGGGATGGGAAAGAGACTTCTCTTTCCCCTCTTTTTTATGGTACTATAGGGAAGTTCGTATTTGCTTCATTATGATTCAGTTAGGAATTTGGATCACTAGTAAGGAGGCTTTGCTTTTGTCTGGCTCAGATTTTTCTAATATAAAAGCGTATATTGCTCAGTTCCACCCAGAAGAGGATCCATTCTTTCAAAGGATGGAAGAATATGCAAGAGAACATTCCGTTCCGATTATGGAAAAAAATGGGTTGCAGGTTATGCTTCATTATTTCCGCATCCTTCAGCCCAAAAAAGTGTTGGAAATTGGCACGGCAATCGGATATTCAGCCTTGAAAATGTTAGAAGCTTGTCCAGAAAGCCATATTGTTACAATTGAGAGAGATCTTAATCGGGTAGCAGAGGCGAACCAATTCATTATGGAAAAAAATCAAAACATTACAATATTGGCGGGGGATGCTCTAGAAATTTCTGAAGAAGCAGCCAAGCACGGACCTTATGATATTTTGTTTATAGATGCTGCCAAAGGGCAGTATCAAAAATTTTTTGAACTATACAGTCCCTATGTTGAAAAAGGTGGCTTTATTTTTTCTGATAATGTATTATTCAAAGGGTTGGTTGCAAGTAGAGATCAAGGATTGAATAAGCGGATTGAAAAAATGATAGCTAAGATTCAATCCTATAATGAATGGCTTCATTCCCATCCTTCCTATGATACTATTTTACTCCCGGTTGGAGATGGACTAGCCGTTTCAAGAAAAAAGGAATAAACTGTTTTTTATGTATTTGTATGGAAAATCAAAAATTAGGTAAACTTACCTGTTATAGGTACTAAATCCTGTTGATTTAATGAGAAAGGAGCACTAGTATGAGAGCGAAGCCGGTTGTCATCGGAGTTGCTGGAGGATCTGGGTCAGGCAAAACAAGTGTTACAAAGGCGATCTATGATAGATTCCAGGGTCATTCAATCCTTGGACTTGAGCAAGACTCATATTATAGGGACCAATCTCATTTACCTTTTGAAGAAAGACTTTTAACGAATTATGATCATCCGCTTGCATTTGATAACGATTTGCTGATAGACCATATAGAAAAACTGATTAACTACATTCCAATTGAGAAGCCTGTTTATGATTACAGTCTTCATACACGTTCTAATGAAGTTATAAGAGTGGCGCCAAAAGACGTTATTATATTGGAAGGTATATTAGTTTTAGAAGACGAACGACTTCGAGATCTAATGGATATAAAACTTTTTGTTGATACGGATGCAGATTTACGCATAATCCGTAGAATACTAAGAGATATTCAAGAAAGAGGACGTTCGATTGATTCGGTCATAGATCAGTATATTAATGTCGTCAGACCGATGCATAATCAGTTTATTGAACCGACTAAGCGTTATGCAGATGTCATTATCCCTGAGGGGGGACAAAATTATGTAGCCATTGACTTGATGGTTACAAAAATTCAAACAATTCTTGAACAAAAATCATTTTTATGAAACAATAGCATATGAATATGGACAATAGGGCACTAAAAAAAGCGCAATTATTTAAAGGGTGCGATAATTATCGCATTCTTTTTCTGTACCCACTAGATAGTAGAAAAAAATGGTTTTTATGGATTGAAGGAGCGTGAAGGAAACATGGCACAAGAAAAAGTATTCCCGATGACAAAAGCGGGGAAAGAAAAATTAGAACAAGAACTAGAACATTTAAAAACAGTAAAGAGAAAAGAAGTCGTAGAGAGAATAAAAATTGCCCGCAGCTTCGGTGACCTTTCTGAGAACTCAGAGTATGATTCTGCAAAAGAAGAACAGGCATTTGTAGAAGGCAGAATCACTACTTTAGAAAATATGATTCGCAATGCAAAAATTATTGAAGAAGATGAAATGAATTCAGATATGGTTTCATTAGGTAAATCTGTAACATTTGTTGAACTTCCTGATGGTGAAGAAGAAACATATACGATTGTAGGAAGTGCTGAAGCAGATCCTTTTGAAGGGAAAATCTCAAATGACTCGCCAATAGCCAAAAGCTTACTCGGCAAAAAGGTTGGAGATGAAGTAGCAGTTCAAACTCCAGGCGGAGAAATGAATGTAAAAATAGTATCTATTAGCTAGTCTAAAGTTACCGCACCTCGTCAACACTGTTGGCGAGGTGTATTTTATGTTTGGAAAAAAACGCATATATGTGTTGATCTCTGCTATTTTATTATTATTTATTATCTTGTTAGGCCGAATGGCTCAAATTCAATTAACAAATACTGAAAGCTTTACGGATCGGAATATTAATTTATTAGAGGCAAGCGTTGACCAAAGAACACAAGCAGTCGTGATCGACCAGGGGAGAGGGAAATTTCTCGACCGTAACGGGGAGTTGCTTACTCACTTTTCACTCCCATCGCTCGTTTTATTTCCCTTTCTAAAAGAAATGGAATGGGACGCGAAAGCAGTTGCGAGTATTATAGGAGTTTCGGAAGAAGCACTCCTGCATGCCATAAAGGAAGCAAAAGAACCTTTTATTTTTGGAGGCAGTGATCCTTTCGAACTGACAGAAAATCAGATGAAAAGAATTAATGAACTGCAAATCCCAGGAGTCTTTGCCGTCCATAAGCAATTTACGAGAAAGGAAATTCCGGCTGAGCAGCTGATCGGAATTGTTAGGGAGAACCCTGTTGTCTTAAAGGAGAGATATGGTGATAGGGATCTGCCGATTAATACGATGATTGGGATAACAGGATTACAGGCAAGTTTTGATGAATTTATCCTGCAGGAAGGAGAAACAAAGCTGCTCTATCATGTGGATGCGAGGGGAGGTCCTTTGTTTGGGATTGATGTAAAATATATCGATCCGGCTAATCCCTTTTATCCTGTTAACGTTCAAACTACCATTGATATAGAAATCCAACAGATGATCGAGGCTTTAACAGATAGGCACAACATTCAGAATGGAGGAGTTGTACTGCTAGATGTCGAAACCAATGATATATTAGCAATGGTTTCCCGTCCACATTTGAATGAAAATGCTCCCTTTGATGATGAAGGGTCTATAAATTTTATGTTAACTCCGCAAATCATTGGTTCTGTTTTTAAAACAGTAGTAGCAGCTGCAGCGATTGATCTCGAAATGGATCTTCCGACAAATACGTTTAATTGCAGTTTAACGATCCGAGATGAAGTAGATCCTAACTACAATTATGGCTATTTGAACCTCGAGGAAAGCTTTGCTAAAAGCTGTAACCGTACCTTTGCCCTTTTAGCAGAAGAAATTCAAAAGCAAGATCCAGCTCTTTTAGAAAAATATGCGGAAAAGCTATCACTGACAGGCATTAACGGCTGGATCGGTGATGTATTTCATTACAGCAACTTTCAGCAGCTTCCAGATGAAAAAGCTGGACGTGTTTTTAATAAGGATGAGGATCGGAAGGATTCCAATTTAGTAAGGCTTACAGGAATCGGACAACATGAGGTACGGGCTACACCACTTGGCGTGGCCAGTATGATGGCGACAATTGCACGCGGAGGCGATCGACTCATGACCAGAGCTGTCAGTGACTTAACCTATAAAAATAATACGAACTTTTTTGAGTTCCCCGTCCAAAAACAAGATGGAGACACGATATCTCCGTACACGGCAATGAAATTACAGCATCTTTTAAGAGAAGTTGTAGTCCACAATGAAGGAACAGGAAGATGGTTTCAAGGTCTGCCTTACGAGGTGGCCGGCAAGTCTGGAACTGCAGAAACAGGGATTGAACAAAATGGCATACAGCTCCACAATAAGTGGTTTGCAGGGTACTTCCCTTTTAAAAATCCTGCGTATGCGCTAGTCGTTGTTAATTTAGACGTACCTTCTGAAGAGGGAGGTATAAATCCTCTATTCAGTGATATTGTGAAGGGTTTATATGACCTTGACCAAAGAAGATATCAAGATATGACTGCAGGAAAAGAAGCTGAATAAATAAAATAATGGCAATCCAGCCAATTATTTCATTCCTTTTACAAACTATGCTCGGACTTCAAGTAATAACAGGTTCATGTTAATATAAAAGAGATTGTAAATAAAAGCGAACTTTCGGTTGGTAGTGAAAGGGGAGAGTAACTTGAAAAATGACTATAAAGACTTTTATATTGGCTCAAGAGCACAAGCAAGGTCTAAAAAGAGAAAATCAAACCTGATTTTAAATAGTTTAATTGGAATTGTTGTTTTATTAATCGTGATTGTAGGAGCCAATATATTCTTCGGATCTGACAATGATGAGGCGGCATCAGACGCTACTAATCCTCAAAACAATTCTGAAAATATAGATGGCGGCAATACTGATGCAGATGAAGAACAAGGCGAAGACACAGAGGCTCCGGCTGAAGAAGAGACAGATAGTCCGGATAACGGTGAACCTGCTGAGGAGGAAACAGATCCCGCTGCCGATCCTTCCGAAGAAGGTGAATCGGATTCCACTGTAGATTTGCCGCAAGAAAATGAAACCATTGTAGAAAATAGCAATGATCCAAACGTAAAACAAACATTTGTAAATCCTGGCTGGCAGCCAATTGGAACACAGCAGCAGGGTGATCATACAAAGAATTTTTCATCTGATTCACAAGACTGGGCAGAAATGCAGCAAGCGATTGCGGTGGCCCTCAATACTTCAACAAGTGGTCTGACTTACTGGTGTGTTGAAAATGGCGGCGGTGAACAAGTTATTGGTACTGTAACGACTAAAGGAAGTGCCAATGAGCCATATAGAGTCTACATTGAATGGGTGAACGGACAAGGCTGGAAACCGGTTATGGTCCAATCCTTAGTTGAAAATGACAAGCAAAATAGTTGTGGTTAATCATTATAATGAGAAGACTGTTCTGATGGGTTTGACCCCTTTGGGCAGTCTTTTTTATTTGTTTAGGGAAATGCCAAGAAGCAGCGGATGTTATCTCAGGGACCAAAGTAGACCGAAAAAAAAAGAAGAGCCCTTAAAAGAGCTTCTAAACGGCCAAAGCACAGATAGAAACATAAGGAATTCTCCTTTATTCCTCCATCCTGTTAGTAAAAGCAAGTATGTGTCAGAGATTTTGTTTGTTTAATTCCGCTTGATATGGTACATTGGGAACAAGGTTTTGGTTAATTCATACTATACTCATAGGAATTATATAAATTAGAGGTGAAGTAAAGTGGGCCGTGAATTTTTAGATTTATTTGCCGAGTGGGCAGATTCATATGATCAAACTGTTTCAGGTCATGATCCTCAATATATGGATGTCTTTTCAAACTACGATCAAATTTTAGAAGAAGTGGCGAATCGGGCGATTAGTCCCGTATTAGAATTTGGAGTAGGAACAGGAAACCTGACACAAGTCATGCTGCAGAAAGACTTAAAGGTTACTGGTGTCGAGCCATCTAAAGAAATGAGACAAATTGCTATTCAAAAGCTCCCTTCTTTCGCTGAAATTAAAGAAGGAGACTTTTTGACTTTTCCGATACAAAAGGAGATCGGAAGTATAGTTAGTACTTATGCCTTTCATCATTTGACAGATGAGGAGAAAGAAAAAGCATTTCGCATCTATTCTTCCATGCTAATCAAGGGACAAAAGATCGTTTTTGCTGATACCATGTTTGAATCGGAGCTTGCATATACTACAATGATAGAAGATGCCAAACAAAAAGGATATAATCGTCTTGCGGGAGATCTTTTATCGGAATACTATACAACAATTCCAAAAATGAAGGCTATGGTAACAGCAGCAGGGTTTAGTGTTGAATTTAAACAGCTGAATCCTTTTGTTTGGGTTATGGAAGCCATTAAACAATAGAATCTACCTATCCTCTCGCAATGGCATTTATATTGGAGAAAGTAGGGAGATATAAGATGAAAGTAGCCATTATTGGTGCAATGGAAGAAGAAGTTGTAATTTTACGGGACAGAATGTCAGAAACAACTATTACAAATGTAGCAGGATGCGAATTTACTGAAGGCACATTAGAAGGCAGAGAAGTAATCTTATCGAAATCAGGGATAGGAAAAGTGAATGCTGCCATGTCTACCACTCTGTTACTGCAAATTTTTAAGCCCAATTATGTTTTAAATACAGGCTCTGCCGGCGGGTTTAATCCTGCGTTACAAGTAGGAGATCTCGTCATTTCATCAGAGGTTCGTCATCACGATGTAGATGTTACGATATTTGGTTATGAATACGGTCAAGTACCCCAGCTTCCTGCCGCTTTTAAAGCCGATGACCGATTAATCGGGATTGCACAAGAAGCTGCTAAGGAAATTGAGGGAGTTCAAACTGTTACAGGGTTAATCGCAACAGGAGATTCGTTTATGAATGATGCGGAGCGAGTAGAATTTGTACGAGGAAAGTTTCCTGAACTGCAAGCAGCAGAAATGGAGGCAGCTGCTATTAGCCAAGTCTGTTATCAGTTTGGAACGCCATTATTGATTATTCGTGCTCTTTCAGATATTGCAGGCAAGGAATCGAACGTTTCATTTGAGCAATTTTTAGATAAAGCTGCTAAACATTCAGCTGAACTAGTAGTCAATATAGTAAGGAACTTATAAAAAACGAAAAGGAGTGGGAAGATGAATGTTTACAAAAATGTTCATGAGTTAATCGGTCATACACCAATTGTTGAGTTAACTCAATTTCCCCTTCCTGAAGGAGTACGCCTCTTTGCCAAATTAGAATATTTTAATCCTGGAGGGAGTATAAAAGATCGGCTTGGGATAGGACTTTTGCGTGATGCGGAGGAAAATGGCCAATTACAGCCTGGAGGTACCGTTATTGAGCCAACCGCCGGCAATACGGGAATTGGCTTAGCACTGGCGGCAATCCAAAAAGGATATCGGGTCATCGTCTGTGTACCTGAAAAATTTAGCATCGAAAAACAGGAATTAATGAAGGCTTTAGGTGCAACCATTGTTCATACCCCTACCGAAAAAGGGATGAAAGGGGCCATAGAACGGGCTCATGAGCTATTGAAAGAAATTCCTGATTCATTTTGTCCGCAGCAATTTGAAAATCCAGCTAATCCCAAGACCTATTATAAAACCCTGGGTCCTGAAATCTGGAAACAGTTAGATGGTCAAATTGATGTATTTGTGGCAGGGGCAGGATCGGGTGGAACTTTTACGGGGACATCTCAGTTTTTAAAAGAGCGGAATCCGTTCATCAAGACAGTTATCGTTGAACCTGAAGGTTCAATCTTAAATGGGGGAGAGCCAGGGTCACATAAAACAGAAGGAATCGGGCTGGAATTTCTTCCGCCCTTTTTAGACACGAAGCTTTTCGATGCGATTCATACCATCCATGATGAAGACGCATTTAAGGCTGTAAAGGACTTAGCGAGAAAAGAGGGGCTTTTGGTTGGAAGTTCATCGGGTGCCGCTTTATGTGCAAGTTTACGAGAGGCAGAACGCTTAGACAGTCCGGGGAATATTATAACGATTTTTCCAGATAGCAGTGAAAGGTATTTGAGTAAGAAAATATATGAAGGCGGGATCTAATCGTGAGAAAAAAAACCCAGCTTATCCACGGAGGAATTGTGGGAGATGAACAAACAGGAGCGGTTTCCGTACCGATTTACCAAGTCAGTACTTATAAACAAGAAGCCGTTGGCAAGCATAAAGGATTTGAATATTCTAGAACAGGAAATCCGACGAGATTTGCGCTTGAAGAGTTAATCAAGGATCTTGAGGGCGGAGTTGCCGGATTTGCATTTGGTTCGGGGATGGCCGCAATTACAGCTGTAATCATGCTGTTTGATGCAGGCGATCATGTCATCTTGACAGATGACGTGTATGGCGGAACCTACCGCGTCATGACAAAGGTTTTAAACCGATTTAAGATAGAATCTACCTTTGTCGATACAAGTAATATCGAAAATGTAAAACAAGCTATAAAACCAAATACAAAAGCTGTTTATATTGAAACACCTACGAATCCGCTTCTAAAAATTACGGATATAGCGGCCGTTTCTAAATGGGCCAAAGATCTGGGCTTGCTTACTATTGTAGATAATACATTTTCTACACCATACTGGCAGAACCCAATCGGACTGGGTGCTGATATTGTACTTCATAGTGCGACAAAATATTTGGGCGGGCACAGTGATGTAGTAGCTGGGCTAGTGGTGGTAAACAATCAAAAATTAGCTGAGGATCTTCATTTTGTTCAAAATTCTACAGGTGGTATCTTAGGTCCCCAAGACTCATGGCTATTAATGAGGGGAATTAAAACACTTGGTGTCAGAATGGAAGAACATGAGCATAACACAATTAAAATTGTTTCTTTCTTAAACAATCATCCTAGTGTAAAAAAAGTTTACTATCCTGGACTTGATACTCACCCGCACCATGAGATTGCGAAGAAACAAGCCCAAGGCTTTGGCGGGATGGTTTCATTCGATGTCGGAAGCGGTGAAAAGGCTGACCAACTCCTAGAAAAGGTCAAATATTTTACCTTAGCCGAAAGCCTAGGAGCCGTGGAGAGTCTGATATCGGTCCCTGCTAAAATGACACATGCCTCGATTCCAGCTGACAGACGTGAGGAGTTAGGAATTACGGATGGGTTAATCCGTATATCTGTAGGTCTTGAAGATGCAGAGGATTTAATTGAGGATCTGAAACAGGCATTAGAAGACTGATTCGAAGTCCCCTTTAAAGGGGACTTTATTTTAGGTATGCCCTCCTATTTCTTCCTATAATTACATAAGAGATTACAAGTTTAATATGGTATTCTTTTTAATATAGTTTGGAAATGGCGGGTGATAGGGTTGAAGAATCAAATGAAGATTCTAAAAGGAAAAGTAGAAGATTATCAAAGATTTGCTTATGTTTTATTAGCGGTAAGCGGATTTTTATATTTCGGTGCTGTGATCCCTACCATTGAAAAAACTGAATTTGGGCATGTTTTATTAATGGCAGGAACCATTTTTTTTATAACCGCAGCAACCGCATGCCTGTTTTATGCAAGGCATTGTAAGAGATGTCTCCATGAAATAGAAGAGGATCAAAATGTATAATATTTATGAGCTAACCCTAGTGGTTAGCTTTTTTAATGGCTTTTTTAGCTATAGGAACATAATGAATGTTATGGCTATGGAGCTTGTTTTATTTTTTGCGTTTATAGTGAGAGACATTCTAATGCCTGACTTACCGTAATTTGTTTTTCATTCCTCCTCTTACATAATAAGCCAGCTATAGGCTGTACAGCCATTTTTTAATTTATTAGGAAAAAAGTGGTTTACTTTTTGATGTTCTGCTTATATAATAGCAATGAGATTAAGAAAAGGAGGTCGAAGAAAAAATGAAAAAGATCATTGCTGTATGTATGAAACAACAAATGAATATCGTTAAATTTTCGGATTCGACCTCGGTGAACGGTTGTTTTAGGTAGCAGTCTGCTTATTTTTAAGTATACGCACCGCAGGAAGAAACGGATTCCTGCGGTTTTTTTGTGCCCAAAATAGATTACATGTAGGCCGCAGGTATCATTCCTGCGGCTTTTTTTGTCTTTAAAGGGGTTACGGTTCTTCCGATTATGGCATTCGCTTTTTGTCCACTGGCCCTTGTAAAAAAATAAGCAGACCCACCGTCACTCATTTTACAATCTCTAATGTTAACTATTGAAGGAGGAAAAACGTTTATGACATTTCAGTTTATTTTCTTTACGATAACGATCGAGAAACGTAAAAAAACCGCTGAGCAAATTTTGCGTGAAGAAGAAATTCAAAAGATTTATGATGACATGAAAACTCGTCAAGCTGAATATTTTATTCGAATTGGGTAGTTAAGAAATCATTTATTATTTTAAGGAAGGAGAGTGGAGTAAGATGAATATTTCATCTAAATTATTAGTAATGATTGTTATGGAGATGGATACAGCGTAGTTAAAAAAGGCAGTCATATAAAGGCTGCCTTTTTTTTGCAAACGTTCTTCACTGGTTGTTAATACCAACGGAAGTACGGGCCACTTTCTTTTCTAGACATGCACAATTATACATCTCTATACATAGGTATAAGTTATAGGCGAATGTCTAGAGGAGAGGTGATGAAATGTCTGGAATTCTTGCAGCATTATCCTACTTAGTCAAAGAGCTTTTTTTCTTGGTTTCATATGTAAAAAATAACGCCTTTCCACAACCCTTATCTGCGAGCGATGAAAGGAAATACCTGCGGAAAATGGCAGAGGGGGATGAGGAAGCCAGGAACCTATTAATCGAACATAATTTAAGGCTGGTTGCTCACATTGTCAAGAAGTTTGAAAACACAGGAGAAGATGTGGAAGATCTGATCTCCATTGGCACGATTGGTTTAATAAAAGCGATTGAAAGCTACTCAGAAGGAAAAGGAACGAAACTCGCAACCTATGCAGCCAGATGTATTGAAAACGAAATATCAATTACATTACCATTGCTAGGGTGTCTTTCCCTTCCTCTCATTATTGTATAATTTATGAATCAGAAATTTTTTGAAGGCTCGAACATCACTTGAATTACTTTTCCGATGATTCGAGCGTTCTCGTTTTCAATAAATATAGGTTCATATTTAGGGTTATCAGGGTAGAGAATTACTTGCCCTGATTCAGTTTTCTTAACTCGTTTAAGGGTTGCATCCTGTCCGTTGACATTTACAACAGCTATTTCTCCTGTCTCTACTTCAGGTTGAATTTTGACTAAAACCTTATCCCCTTCATAGATTCTGCTACCTATCATAGAATCGCCTTTTACTTTCAATAAAAAAACTTCTCCATCTTTTAGATTCCACATATTAGGTACTTCAGTCCATTCATCGATGTGTTCTTCAGCTAATATTGGTTGTCCTGCTGCAATAAAACCTAAAACTGGAACTTTTAAAACACTCGTGATTTCTTCTGCAGTACTTATATATTCCACTTTGTTTTCAGCAGCTCCAATCGTTTCATGTAGTTTCTCGAATTCTTCAAAAGAAATTGTTCCGCTATAATCTGCAGCTATGATGTCGTTCGGGTTATAACAGATATGATAGGCAAGTCGAAATAAATCATTATCATCGTAATCTGGTTTGAATGATAATAAAGCTTCCTTTAATTCGTCTATACCTTCTTCAATCGTGTCACTCTGTCCATAGGCAAGCAGTACTATTGGATCTGCTTCTAATACTTTAGCGAGAGTTAATGTCACTTTAAATGATGGTGGTGGCATTTTTCCGTTTTTTAATTTACTTAAATAGGAACTAGTAATTTTTTGTCCATTCTTCTCGCATCTTTCTGCAATTTCCAAAAGTGATAAACCTGATTTTTCAATTAATTGGCTGAGTAGTATGGAATATCCTTTTTGTTTATCCATAGTTTCCCCCTCTTTTTTATATAAATACGCAATTTATCCTCACTCATTATACACTTCATTTGATTAATCAATCAATTTTTTTGAAAAAATTTAAGAAATAAGTATTGACTAATCAATCAACTATTGGTAAATTATGATTAACAAGTCAATCAATGGGTCTGGAGGTGAAAAAATGCATTCTATTTTCGACTTGAGAAAGAACAAGGGATGGACACAAGAAGAACTAGGGAAGAAGTTTAGAAAGAAAAAGGCTGCGGAGATTATTTGTAGGTGGGAAAAAGGTAAAACTGCTCCGAGTTCTCAGAATCTTCAAGAACTTTCGGAGATATTTGGAGTACCAGCTCAAAAAATTTTAATCAAAAGATTGACTGATTAGTCAAGAACAATCTGATTATTGTAAAGTGAGGGAATACAGTGAAAGTAACAATAGTCGGAACACCTAATGAAGAAAGGAAAAAAGAAGCCTTAGACATCATCGTAGAACATCTTCTAGAAGAAAAAGAAGAAGAAAAAGAAGCAAGTTAAAGGAGATGGAGAAGTGAACCAACTAGTTTTCGTAAAAAATGATCAAGTAGTGACAGATTCACTAAATATTTCAGAGGTATTCGGCAAACGGCATTCAGATGTATTAAGAGATGTTAGAGATTTAGGTTGCAGTGAAGATTTTAGACAACGCAATTTTGCGGAGTCCTCTTATATCAATTCTCAAAATAAAGAAATGCCAATGTATTACATGAACAAAAAAGGATTTACGTTGTTAGTCATGGGTTACACCGGGAAAGAAGCCATGAAATTTAAGGAAGCGTACATCAACGAGTTTGAACGCATGGAGAACGAATTAAGAGCTCCACGAATCTTGTCAGAAAAAGAACAGCTCATGGCCAGCATGAAGCTTACTATCGAAACAGCTGAGGAATTAACCACCGTTAAGAGTGAAGTGAAAGAAATTAGAACTATGGTTGAACAACAAATTACGTTAGATCATGGTGAGCAGCGAAAAGTCCAAAAGAGCATAGCACAAAGGGTGTATGAGTTAGCCGAACAAATTGAACATCCTCAATTAGTATTCAATTCTAGGGACCAGATTGAAGTAGATGTAAGGCAAGAAGTATCCCGTTATTTCAGAGAGTTGCACAGAGAAATCAAAGACCGCTTCGGTGTAGCAAGTTACAAGGACATAAAGCGAAAGGACCTACAGTCAGCCATTAACTACATTAACAACTGGATACCTAGAAAGGTGGTAGTCAGTTGAACACCATAGAACGATTAGCAGAAGCGATAGAAATTCTGGACTCTACTCTTCTAGATGAACGGGAACTTTTTGAAGTAAAAGTTACGGACCATACCGGAACAAATACACTCATTGAAAACAGAGAACAGCACTATTACTCCATGATGCAGATTGTTATTGAAATGTTGGAATTGTTGAAAGAGGAACTAGAAGAAAGAGAGCAACGAAAGAAAAGCATGAAACTATTGAAATAAGGGAGGAAATGAAAATGACAATCGAAACACAGTTAGAGGTTATTAAGAAGGCTTTAGAAATGGGTGCTGATGTAGAGATTAAATTCCACAGTATGGACAATTACGGTAAACGCTCAAGAGAAAACGCTCAAAAGACATTCGTTGAATTAGGTTCACCCCTCGGATTAGTGCCTGTTGAATGGGAAACCGAAAAGCATGCAGGGTTTAGATCAGAACAATACGGACCTGTCAGTATTTCCACTTACTATGACAAAAAGGAGGAATCAAAACAAAATGAGATCACTCACGATGTCGCGGTTCGATGAAGAAATTGAAGAACCTTTGGTGCTCGGGGACTGTGAGGGATGCGGATTAGAGGTTTATGAATACGATGAACATTTTGATTATGAAGGCGATCTGATTCATAACGATGCAAGTTGTGTAATGGAATACTTTAAAAACTTAGCTTTTTTAAATGGGTGATAGCAATGAATGAAGCCATAAAGGAGATAGAAAAGGATAGGGACTATCACCAAAGGCAGCTTGAAGAAAACAAAAAGAAAATCGAGCAATACAAAGACTCTATCCGAATTCTTGAAGAATGTAACGAAAAAGAAGAAAGACTACTTAACCAATACAATGCTGTCTTAGAAAAATTAAAGGCTTAAAGGACCGCCATCCTAAAAGCCACAAATCAAAATATTCTAGTGTGATTATATCACAAGGAGGAACGAAAATTGAAGAAAGATTATCGAAAATTTACAGTTGGTGAACTTTTAGATATGGGGTTCCAAGTTGAAGTATCAAAACATTGGGTTAAAACAGAAGATGAGGGAAAGAGACTATCTCAAACATTCGAAGGAACAAAACAAAGTTCGTATGAGGTGAAAAACACTTTAGTACCATTCAAAGTGGTTAAAGCTTGGAAAGAGGAGTTCAGTGCAAAATTCTTCATCAGGGAGGAAATGAAATGATTGTCTACCAATCAAATGACCGTTTCTATGTACCTTCTGCAAATGGAGTTAAAGAAATCCCCTTCTCTGTAGTAAATAGGTGGAGAGAAGAAGGGGCTAACGTTGAAATAGAGGTGATGGAAAATGACTGAACGTAAATTGGTTTCTAAGCTAGTCGAAGTAATGAAATCAGTCAAATATATTCAGAAAAAAGGTTTTAACAGCTTCAATAATTACAAATATGCGACTGAATCAGACGTACAGGAAAAAATACGTGAAGTGTTAGCAGAACAAAATGTCATGATGCTGCCTAATGTTGTTGAACATACAACACGTGAACATACGAACCGCAAAGGACATACCGAGTACATTGCAACTGTTAAGGTTGAATTTACTTTTCATGACGGAGACACAGGAGAAACGCTAGTTATTCATGGTGTGGGAGAAGGTCAGGATGCCGGAGATAAAGCAGTTTATAAAGCTATTACAGGAGCGCAGAAATACGCTCTAATGAAAGCATTCATGATCCCGACTGGCGACGATCCAGAAGGAGATACCGGAACTGATGAACGGAACGAAGGGCAACCGGAAACAGCTTCACCTAAACAAATCGGCTTGATGAAAACCATTGTGAAGGAGTTAGCCCTAAACGGGAAATGTGATGAAAGTGTCGTGTATGAGTCTCTGAAAGTAAAGGTTAAGAACAATTTCGAATTTACCGACTTAGAAAACCTAACCAAACAACAAGCTAATCAATGCATTAAAATCCTAAACGCTTGGAAGGAAGAAAAAATCAACAAGAAGCAAGGAGCATAAAAAAAGGGGGGATTGGCTTATGCAATTAGAGTTTTATCACTTAACTCAAGAGCAAGTAGACGAGATTGTACTATTTTTTGACAACATGAAATTGAGACTTGGAAATTTAGCCGATGAAGAAGTATTTCGCAAGATTGATTTATTGATCGCTGACATAAGAGAGTACGATGCAGAAACGACACGATTCACGAGAACGAATCGGTATTTGCTCGGTAGATTACGTGAATATGGAGTGACGTTTGATGATGTAGTGAGGGATTTAATGCAGTAGAAACAAAATCTGCGGCAAGGAGGGAGAGGCGGATGAAACTATTTAAACCAAAGAAGAAGGAATTAGATTCCAAAAGTATAGCTATTGCAGTTATGTACTTAGATAACGCTAAATACAAGCTAGAAAAGGAATTGGAAGAGGGAAGAAGAGATGGTGAAGATGAAGTTTGGGCAGCTAACCATGATATTGAGTGCTTGGAAAGAACGATAAATTATCTAAGGTCTTAATGCACAGTCTGTAGAAAATACACATGAGTTAGGGGCTTATAGCCTCTAACTCGGAAAGGGGAAAAGGAAATGAAAAAAGAAAAGCTATTACACTTTGAAACAAAGGTAAGAGATAGTCACGACATTTTAGCTATGAGTCCAAAAGACTTTAATCATATTTCAATTAAAACAGACGTAATGGAACTTATCTCCACAGTAAAGGAACAACAGAAGGAGATAGCGGAAGATGAAAAGGCGATTGAGTGGAGAGATGAACAACTCCAACAAGCAAATGAAAAGATTAAACAGTATGAAGAACATCTAAGATTCATTTCAGGCGAAGGAACCACTGTATTTGCGGAAACGTTTGAGGAAGCAAGAGAATCGGCAAGAGCTGCCTTAGAAGGTGAACCAAATGAATGAACATGAAGAAAAATACACCTGGCTTGGAATTGGGTTTATAACCGTTATCATGCTGCTATTTGTAATTATGGGGGTGTTGGAAAATG